>JAQUQW010000002.1:300000-487646 GCA_028716245.1 Candidatus Omnitrophota bacterium
AGCGTCCCCAGAAATAATGGTGAACTCCCGATAAAATATAATTGTATTTTAAATTAGTTAAATAAAATATCAAACTGATTATAGCGCCAAGGATTACATATTTTCTTTGTTTATTGAGTAATTCTTTGTCATGGCATAAACTAAGCCAATAATTAGCGATTGAAATAAAACACACGCCCAGGAATTCAAATTTATTATACAACTCTATTACTATCCAATCATATTTTGACATATACGTAAGGCCATTGCCAAACAGCCAAAAATTTGCCAGAATTATCCATATTGAAAAAGATATATTTAAGCGTACCTTGTTTTTTAAGCCGACAAATAACCCCAAGAAAATGGATATTACACCACTGAGAAAAACAGGTATCGCATAAGGATTCCAAAAGTAATTCTGCGGGTTAAACATCTCTTTTAGCATCAAGGGTTCTCACCGTTAATTTTTTGGTATGCATAGTCGAAAGATACATTCTAATTAGAGACAAAAACGATTCTTTATCTTTGAGCACCAATCCTGCATATAGCGCTACTTTTGTAACGGATCTGCAATATAAATGCGAAGAATTATTACCTATTGCGCAGGGTGTGCGTATATTCCCGTCGTTACGCATATGCAGGCAATATGTTTTCCGGGTTTTGTTAAAAACATTCATTGGGCAATTTTCAGCCAGCTCTTCTCCGTATTTTGTTCGCAACAATTCTATCATAAGTTTGCTATTACAAATAAAGTTTCCATATTTTTTCTTTAAACCTAATAATAAAGATACTGTTTTTTCTCTTTGCTCATCGTTCAAAATAAGATAGGAAGATTTTCCTTTGATAGGGGTATACATTGTAAAGACTACGCCGTCAATTTTTGTTTTGCTCCATTCTTCCAAAAATTCTGAAATACAACCGGTATTTATAGCATTCAAGCAATATATAATAGCTGTTGATATTCTTTTCTCTGTCGCAGAAAATGCATTTTTCTTAATTTTATCATATACTCCTGCGCCTCTTAGTTTATCATTTATTTCTTTAGTGCCATCCACAGATATGGCAACTTGGACGTTATTGCCAAGAACTGGGATCGGAAACGTGCCGTTAGTTATAACTAAGTTGTTTTTTTTAAAGTTAACTCCCCGTTTTAATAATTCAATTATTTCTTCTTTGGCAAAAGGTTCCCCTCCAAACCATGTTATGTTTGTAATGCCGGGGTATTTGTTAAGGACATTTTTAACCGAATCTAAGATGTTTGTGTTTACCGTTGTCGGTAACTGTTCGTCATATGAATCCCAAAAGCAGTGTTTGCATCTTAAATTGCACGTATTTGTAATATCAACTGACAAAGCGCGGGGATGTAAGTCTTCTATTAGCTTTGAGGAAAGAGGTATGGATGAAGTGTCGAAAGGTTGGCAGATTGCGTTAACTTTAATTTCTAATAAGGCCTTCTGTAAGATTTCTGATGTTTTTTCATCTAACTTTGTAAAACAAGCACCATAAATGAATCTGTTTTCTTTACGCTTATCCCAAATAGTATTTATTTCTATATCTATTATATCGCCAAAAGGAAATTCTATTCTAATTCCCATCTTTGATAGTAGTAAAGGTTTTTCTGATAAGAAACTTATGCCTGTTTCGTTTAGGTTAATAGTTTCTCCAGAAACTTCCGAAGCAATTCTTACCGGTAATACGGAATTGTATCTTGTAGATTTTCTTTTTTCTATGGTAAGGTCATTCACTTTAAGCGCATTTCTTTTTAAAGTTTAAAAGTCAAGGTTAATATATAAACATTAATAAAGGATTTATACCTTCCGTTAATACTGGTGCCGCTGGATGAGCCTACGGCATTATTGATTTTTCTTGGATTGTAAAACATCGCCGCATACGCAAAATCAAGGCCTAAATTTTTATTAATCTGATACCCTGTTCCCAAAGTCAGGGAATTTGAGGTAGAATCCGGTAAAGCGGTATCAAAAGTTCCCTCGGGTATGGGTGTTTTATGGAAAAAATATCCTGCTCTTAATTTCCAGCTTTCATTAACCTTATATTCTGTCCCGAAAGCGTACGATAAAACAGCCCGCCAGTCCCTTTGGACAGGGTTGCCGGCATTCAAAACAGCCAGCCGCGCAACATTTGTTTCCGACGGGTAATCGATCTGCTCTTTATCTACTGAAGACCAATCCATCCATTCCATGTCTGCCTCAAACCGCCATTTGTCGTCCGGCTTAAAACAATAACCGAATAATATGCTCTGCGGTAATCTTGACTTTGTGGACATGTCGGTTTCGTAAGAGCTCCCCCCGAAGATGCCTTGATAGTTAGAGCCGGAACTATTCAGATCATTAAGATAGACCTTGCCTTTATACGTTAAATCTACAGCGCTGCGGTACATCAGCCCAAAAGAATGGTTTTTATTAAGCTTATATAGCGCAGATAACCGATAACCCCAGGCATTATTATCTCTTCCTTTTAGCTGGAAATCTCCGTCGGCTCCGCCCGCCTGGAGAAGCTTCTTTTTTTTATTTGCCAGGGCTTTTGTATAATCCAGGCCTACGCCTACAGAAATATTGTCATTTATCTCATATGCCGCAGTAAGCATAACGTCCTGCGTAATTACATCGCTTTTCGTAGCCACGTATTTTGAGAAACTATCTTCCGCCCAAAAGGTTCCCAGACCCCAGTAAGAAGTTGCGCCCAAGCCAAAGGAAAATTTTTCCAGGCCAAAGTCGCTTACGATAAAACCACTAGGGATCGTAAATATCTGCCTGCGCCTGTCTGTTTGGTTTCCGGCGGTATCTTCATAAGTACAAAATGGCTGGACTACAGAAGCGCCCACAGAAACATATGTTTTTCCTTTTAACTGGGTAAGTCCGGCGGGATTATAGTAAATAGCCGAGGGATTATCTGCCTGGGCCACAAAAGCAGAGCCTTTTCCTAAGGCTTCAGCGTCCGGGACTTCAAGACGATAGGCTCCTGAACCGGCAGAGTAGGCATTCTTTAGAGGGAAGGATAATGTTAACCCAAGCGAAAAAATAATTACTATCTTTTTCGTTTTTCCGTTCATCCTTTTAGTTTTGAGTATGGAACATTATGCCATTATTAAAGTTGCGGGATTTATTTTTAGCAAAACTTACAAAATCATTATAATGGATTTCTCGGGTTTGTCCACGGTTTTTTATTTAACTATTAGAAAACAGGAGACTTAGGAAAGTTAGGAATTGACTTTTGTATGCCAAGGTGGTATTATTTATTCAAATTAAGGCCGGGCGTAATTTTAAAGAGACGGCCAAAGATAGCGGCAATGTTAGCGTGGAGGAGAGGGGGATGGGAAAGAATAAAATTATGATTATTGATGATGAGAGCGGCACCGTTGATTTATTGGCGCACCGCCTGGAAAGTGAGGGCTATCAGGTGGTTGCGTTATCGGATGCCAAAGGGGTCATCTCTAAACTCCATAGTTTTATCCCGGATCTGATAATATTAGATCTGCTGATGCCGGAATACGGGGGGCTGGATGTTTGCGAGATGCTGAATAAAGAACCCCTGGGGTTAAACACGCCGATTATCGTAGTAAGCGGTTTGAATAAAGATGCCGATAAAAAGAAGGCTTATAGCCTGGGGATAGAGAAATATTTTGTAAAACCCGTGGATATGGATGTTTTGTTAGCGGCAATTAAGAAGCTTATAAAGGATAAGAGCAATGCCAGCGAAAATTAAAATATTCTCGGCAATAATTTTTACCACGCTTATAATCGCCGGATTTTTTCTTGCGCGAGGATGCATCTCTAATTTATCAGGATCCTTGGCTAAAGATAAAGTTGCCCCGAGAGAATTAAAAGAAGCATTATATTGGCAGGAGGCGGGCGAAGGCAAGGTGCAGTGTTTTTTATGCCCCAGGCGATGTTTGATACCTTTGGGCCAGCGGGGTTTTTGCCGCGCAAGAAAGAATATCAAAGGCAAGCTCTATGCCTTAACTTACGGCTAGCCCGTGGCCATACATATCGACCCGGTAGAGAAGAAGCCGCTTTTTCATGTTTACCCGGGGACAAAATCTTTTTCCATTGCTACCGCCGGATGCAATTTAAGATGCAAGTTTTGCCAGAACTGGGAAATTTCCCAACTGGATCCTGAAACAGTAAAAGTGGCTTATATTTCGCCGCAGGATATCGTAAGGGAGGCCAAGCAGAGCGGCGCAAAGACGATAGCTTTTACTTACACTGAGCCGGCGATCTTCTATGAATATATGCTTGATATCGCCAAATTGGCCAAAAAGGAGGGCATTGCCTGCGTTATGCATTCGGCAGGTTTTGTTAATGAGGAGCCCCTGCGCCAGCTGTCTAAATACTTAACCGCCGCAAATATCGACCTGAAAGGTTTTAGCGATAAATATTATTCTTCTTTTTGCGAAGGCAACTTAACCAGCGTCCTTAATTCTCTTAAGGTATTAAAAGAGGAAAAAGTCTGGGTGGAGGTAACCAATCTCATTATCCCTTCCGCCAATGATTCCGACGAAGATATCGGCAATCTTTGTTTGTGGGTAAAAGATAACCTTGGCCCGGATACCCCGGTGCATTTTTCCAGGTTCTTCCCGATGTATAAGCTGGCGGATTTATCTCCTACGCCGCTTAAAACATTAATCCGCGCAAAAGAGATCGCCTATAAAACAGGGCTGCGCTATGTGTACATCGGCAATGTCCCGGAAAATTTAGGAGAGGATACAATTTGTCCCGTATGCGCCAAATTTCTGATTAAGCGCGCAGGCTATACCATATTGGAGAATAATGTTATTAAAGGTAAGTGCAAATTCTGCGGCGCTAAGATCTCCGGCGTATGGGATTAGTTGCGCAGGTTTTTCAGGGCAAAGATCGCGTTGAGCAAGATTAAAGTTAAAAGGCTATACGGTGTCCCCAGAAATGGTATAAGCAGTATCCCGCTTACCATTGTCCCCAGGAATGCCCCGATTAAATCCGCTGAATAGATAGTCATAGCTAAATTTTTGTTGTCGAATTTATTTTTAAGCAGGTTTTGCGCCAGGAGCGGATAGGAGCTGCCGGTAAGGAACCCGCAGATCAAGGAATAGAAATAGAAGATAAACTCGGCGTAACCAACCTTTGTGATTATTTTCAGGTTCCAAAATAAAATAAAGATCGAGATCATCCAGAAGAGGTAAAGCCCGGAGAGCAGGTTGGCCCGATAGGTTTTGATGGTATTTAAGAGAAATGTCCCGATGCTAAGCCCGGCCATAAACAAGGCGATTAATAAGCCTAACTTCCAAAACAAAGCCCCGCAATAAAGTTGGAATAACACAAAAATTATCGAACTAAAGCTGATCGAAGTAAAGCCGATCATCCCGGTATTTAAGAGGCAGGAAATTTTTTTAAAAAGATAGCCGAAAATTATTATCAGTGCTGCCAAAAGCAAAAGAGCCGCGGCTATGCTTGAGCGCATTTTATTGAAATCTATTTTGAGGTTAGGATAAAACTTAATTTGTTCCAGGATAAGATAATTAAGGAAACCTGACGGGTTAAGGTCGGTATTTGCCGGGACATTTCTATCCAGCATACTTTCCGTATAACTGCGCATCGCAGGGTCAAGATAGTCCTTAAAATGATAGATTGTGAAAAACTTAGTCCGGGGGTTTACCTTGGTAAAATTGTTCAGCAGATCGTCAGCATTAATTTTTAGCTTATCGGAGGCGATTACAATCATGGAATCAGAAGGGATAATGAAGGTATTCGTAAATACCCTGTCTATGGCATTTATTATGCTGGAGTCAAACCTGGCAAATTGCGGGCTTAATATTTCTCTTTTAGAAGGGATGGTAAATGCAAATATGCCTTTTGGTTTCAAGCGCCCGGGAATAAGTTTAAAAAATTCTTCGGTAAAATAGCGGTTTAAGGCCAGGTTAACCGGCGCGGGCATATTCATTAAAATAGCGTCATATTGCCTGTTTGTGTTCTTAAGGTATAGGCGGGGATCATCAGTAATAAAATTAACTTTACTTTTTAGCCCGGCAGGCAATTTATTTTTGGCAAGTTTTGAGATCAGGGGGTTTATCTGCAGGCAATCCAGCGAGTTTAATTTATACTTAGCTATTTCTTCAACCTGTCCGGAGATGGCCGCGCCGACAAAGAGGACATCTTTATTAACGAGGGGGCTGGTTGCGGACAAACTCATATGGATAAATTCTTCATTGGCGGATCTATCTTCGCTTGTAGCTAAAGAAGATCCTCCGGAAAACAAGGTGGTTGCTCCTGCTTTGCAAGTGGCAATAATCGGGCCATAGCTAGAGCCAAGATTTACCAGGATATCAGCGTTAGCGAATTCTTTCTTAAGAATAGAGTTAAAACTTACTGCAGAGATTATAGTTATGATAATGATGAGGCAAGCCGGAAGGATTTTTTTATAGTGATTTTTAATGGCCGGCAACAAAATCAACGGTGATAACGCGAAAATCAGCGGATTTGTATAATCGATAAAGCAAAAAGTAAAAGCCATGCCCCCCAAGAAAAAACCTATTGCCTCAAAGGCAAAGAACTTAGCGTAAATATCTTTTTGCGGCTGATTTTCTCTAATGTATTCTTGCACAAAATGCCTGAAGGCAAGGCCGATGGTAAAAGCAGTTGGCCCGATCAAAATAATACTTAAAAATAATACCAGGCCCAGGCCCGCGGCTTCGTAATATTTTAATCCTGCCAGTGATTTTGCCAGATGGATCAGGCATACGGAGAAAGAAAAAGATAGAGAGGCTAAAATACAGAGTAGTGTTGTGCGCAGTCTTTTAGAAGTTTTGAGGATACTGCCTAAGGAGCAAAAAATAATCCAGAAACCCACAGCGACCACAAAGGCCAGCTCATTTTTGGCGATGGAGAAGCTGAATTCACGCAAGATGACCAGCTGAAATATCGCGGCAATTATCCCTAATGCTATAAAGATAATCATGGACAATCTTTCCTTTTGTTATTATATTAAACCCAAGATGAACGAAAGTCTATATTATTTATTTTTAAGCGGCTTGATCCTCGGTTCGGGCCCTTGTTTAGGTTTCTGCGCGCCGATCTTAATCGGTTTTACCGCGGCTTATAAACCGTCGCTAAAGGGGGCGCTGGTTTCCTACCTGTCTTTTTCTTCGGCTAAACTGGTTAGCTATATGGTTATCGGAGCTTTATGCGGTGTATTCTCCGGCATATTAAAAAGCGGTTTTTTCGCGGGCTACCTTAATATCGTAAACATAACTTTAGGTTTTTTTGTTTTACTCATCGGGGTTTTGACAATTATTTCCAAAGAACCGTTAAGCAGTAAGTATTGCGCGTTTCTCTCTAAAGGGAACTTAAGGAACGCGGGCATTTTGGGTTTTTTAGCGGGTTTTTCTCCGTGCCTTCCGCTTCTGGGTATCTTAAATTATATCATTATTATTGCTCACTCGCCGCTTGAAGGATTGTTTTACGCTTTTATCTTTGGGCTGGGGACCAGCATTTCTCCGGCGATCTTATTGGTCGGCTTATCGGGCAAGCTTTTCGGTAATTTTTCAAGCAATAATAAGATCAGGGCATTAATCCGGATTGTCTCTAGTTTTATCCTGATATATTTGGGGGCAGGAATCATTTTTCAGAGGTTCATGCGGTAGCAAATCTTAGGGATTGACAATAAAGCAAGAACATTGTAATATGTTGTAGCGACGAGATCTGGGGAAAAATCAGCCGGGTTAAAGAGGTAAGGATGGCAAGGAAAAAAATAATAAAATTAAGGTGCCGAGGTTTTTCATTAATTGAGTTGATGTTCGGTGTTTCGATTTTATTGGTTACGATTATCGCCGCCCTGTCCTCGACTATTGGCTCTATGTTTCTGAATGAATCCAGCAGGAACCTGGTCACCGCAGCCAATGACGCGCAGTATGTGCTGGAGCAGATAAAAGCGCAAAGTTTCAGCAATATCTCAACCTATATTTCAGGTTTTTCTCCTACGAAATTCAATAATTTATTGGGAGAGACAGTTACTTTCCCCGGTCCTGTATATACTGCAAATCTGGATACAATAACCGTAGACATTACCTGGAATGAAAGAAATGCTGCCAGAACCCTCTCGATTACTACGCGTTTCGCGCAATAAAATAAGGGGCTTTACCCTGATGGAAACGCTCTTTGTCGCCCTTATTTTAGGCGCGATTATCGGGGTATTCTTTTACGCTGAAAACGCAGTGCAGCATTCTTTTACCTTAAGCTCGGCAAGAGGCAATCTCCAGTCGGAGGTAAGGCGGACAATTGGCTGGATAATCAAGGATACCCGCCAGACGGTTAGCTGGGATATCGCCAATAATAGCCCCACTCCAAGTTATATTAAATTCAGGCAAGTTACCGGGTGGGATACCGCCAATAATACCTTTTCATTAAGTGATTATTATATAGAATATACGTATAATGCCGTTAATCATACAATCATCCGCAGAAAAAGCGACTTAAGCAATGGTACTTTAGGGTTATGGACTTTAAATGACATAGTCGCCGCGCCTTTCTTTACGGTAAATTCTTTAGGGGCGATTGTCCCGTTGAACAATAGCGATTTGCTCACCAGTAAGCAATTAGTTATTACTATATCCGGAGGCACCTATAGCTTGACTGAAGAGGTGCAAATAAGAAATGGTTAATAACCGAAGCGTAGTTTTGGTTTATTCTCTTTTGGTAACTATGGTTTTATCTATTCTGCTCGGATCATTATATCTTAGCAGTATAAACGAAAACCTGCAGGTTAACCAATACGTAAACTCTATGCGCGCTTTTTGGCTGGCTGAAGCGGGGATTGCTACCGTCAAAGCCAATCCGGGGCTTAGCGCGGTAAGTGAACATCTCCCTTTTGGATCCTCTAATTTTTACAATGTGCCTCCGCCTCAGGTTGTACCGAATACCGGTAATGTATATTGGATTATAAATTCTACAGGTACTGTAACCTTACCGAGTGGTTCTAGTGTAAGCAGGACCCTGACTGCCACCGTAAAAACAGCCGGGGCCGATTCTTCAAAGTTCCCATATGCGGTAGATACGACTACTGATTTGGTTACCAAAGGAAGCGTGACTATAAATGGCACTCCAAAACAAAATGATAATACTATTAATTTTACCAATATGTTTGGCGTTTCGAAAGCAACCATGAAAGCCGATGCCACTCATCTTTATACCAATAGTAATTTTAATGCGCCTGTTGATGGCATAACTTGGGTAGATGTGGCTTCGGGGAATAGCCTGAGTATATCCGGAAATCTTACTGGAAGCGGTATTTTGGTTATCAATGGTGATGTGCATATATCCGGCACAGTGGTTTTTAACGGCATAATTTATGTTATAGGGACATTAACTATGACTGGCACCGTGACGACTAGCGGCAGCGTTATTGCAGAGAGTTCCGCGACAGCAGATACTACAGTATCAGGGCATGTTACGCTGAACTTTGAACTTCCTGAGATAGAGAATGCATTGGCTAATGTGCAGTTTTTAAACAAGCAGATAGTTGCCTGGCGAGAACAATAAGCTTCATCGATGAAAAAGGTAAAACAAAAATATAAAAATAATCGGATCAGCGGCGTAAAGGCCCCTGATTATTTACAAATAATAGAACGCCGTCATTTTATCCGCCATCCATTGTCTTTGCCTCTTACTTACAAGGTTATCAGCCCGGGATTAGGCAAGAGCCGGGAGGATATGCAGGCTCAAACAAGCAATATAAGCGTAGGAGGATTGTTGTTCCCGGGAAAACGTTCTGTCCAGCCCAATTCTATGATTGCGATAAAAATGCCTTTTGAGGATAAGATGTTTAATATTAAGGCAAAAGTTGTCCGCTGCGTTAATAATCCGGAGACCAAACTTTATGATATCGCGGTAAGTTTTTTCAGGTTCCATGAAGCTTTTAAGGCAAAAATGATTGAGCAGATTTATCTTATTTCGGAATACCGGGATTTGCTTATTTTGCAGTCGGGCAAAGAGATTTCTCTTGCCGAAGCATCGCGTAAGTGGGTGAAACGATATTCAGAACGATTTAAAAGGCTTTACTGGTAGGATTTAAGGAACTAATGAACATATTCGTAGGTAATTTATCTTTTGAAGCCAAAGAAGCGGATGTGCATAAAGCTTTTGCGGTTTTTGGCACGGTTTCTTCCGTGGCAATCGTAATGGAGAAAAAAGGCAAGAAGTCGCGGGGGTTCGGGTTTGTTGAAATGGTTAATGAGCAGGAGGCGCTTGCCGCGATTGCTCAATTGCAGGGCAAAGAGATATTGGGCCGGCCGGTTAATGTCATGTTTTCTGTGGCCAAGCCCAAGAAGCCAAAAGGCCAGATTTCAGCTAAAAAAGTTACGCCGCGCCCGGATTTTAAGCGGACAGGAAAATATAGAGAAGGCCGGCGCACAATTAGTTATATGAAACAGCGCTTAGACGCCGGGATTAGCGCTCCGGTTGGTGAGCGTAAATATAAACCTAATCCTCTGCGTTGGCGCAAGAAGCCAAGGCCGCAAGCACGTTTTGCCAAACCTGAAGGTGAGCCTAAGCCTTGGGAGAAAAGCCGAGGCGGCGCTAAGCCTTGGCGAAAGAGTAGTGACGCTCGTCAGCAATCAAATTTTAAAAAACGCCGCAGCCCAATCAGCCATAAGAAATGAAATTAAAACTTAATCTTTTTCCGTCGGTCCCGGATATGGAAGAGAAGATGTCTAAGATTTTGCAGGAGGCGGTGGATGGCCGGGCCAGCATAGTTGAGATTGCTTACGGTACTGCTTCGGATAGTGTAAAAAAACGCATCCTTAATTTTTTAAATAAAAAAGAGATCCGCCAGCTTTATTCAAGATTGGAGAAAACCGATAAAGGCTGGGGGAGGGTTTATCTGCATTTTAGGTGGAAGTAAAGATTATGGAAAAAAATAAACTACTTGAAGAATTCCATTCATTAGTCCAGGTTGATGATCCTGACGGCCATTATGCTCAAGATATAAAAGATGGCGACTATTTTGGCATGCCCTTAAAGAGTATTGCTGAGGCGGAAAAGCGCCTGCGTTCTTCCGGTCAGCGGGGCATTGCCTATTTTTCGATGGAATATGGCCTGGCCACCAGCTGTTATAATAAATTATCCAGCCAGCTTCCTTTAAATCCCGGAAATAAAGTTCCGGAAAACGCGGTTTTTTCTAATTTTCGCGTGGCGGATTATTTCTTTGCCTTGCACCAGGATAATATCATCGACTTGCCTATTTACAGCGGCGGCCTGGGGATTTTAGCCGGGGACACGGTCAAAACCATGGCTGATTATAAGCTTCCGGTAGCCGCCATTGGGATACTTTGGAGTTCGGGTTATTTCAGGCAGAAGTTTTGGTTTAAATACGGCCAGGCTCCCGAGAAAATGCGCTGGGATCCGCGCACTTATCCGGGCCTTATCCCCTTAAAGAATAAAATAAAAATTTCCCTTAAGTCCGAGGATGTTTATCTTCGGCTTTGGAAATATTATGTTTATAGCCATAAGCATGATGCTGTTGTGCCCTTGATATTATTGGATTCGAATATCGAAGGCAATAGCGCATCCGCCAAAGAGTTGACCGACCAGCTTTACCGCAGTGATAATGTGTTTTTGAAGTTATTGCAGAGGGTGATGCTGGGGTTTGGCGGAGTGAGCGCGTTAAATGAATTGGGATATCAGATCAATACCTATCATCTCAACGAAGGGCATGCCGTATTTGCTTTTGTTGCCAAGGCGCGGGGTTTAAAAAGTGATGCGGTGGATAAGCTTAAAAACAATTTTGTTTATACCTGTCATACTCCGGTTGAAGCCGGCCATGATAAGTTTTCTTTTGACGATTTAGATAAGGTGCTTAAAAAAGAAGATACGGAGGTTATCGAAAAATACGGTAAGGAACATTCGGGATTAGCCAATCTTACTCTGCTTTCAATGAATATATCTTCGGCGATTAACGCGGTTTCCCATAGCCATCAAGAAGTAATGCATATCCAGTTTCCCCAATATAAGGAGCGCATACAGTATATTACTAACGGCGTGCATCACTGCACCTGGATGTCGCAGAAGTTCCAGGAACTTTTTGAAAAGTTCCCCGCGGCTTTCCCTGATTTTAAGAATAATCCGATGATCCTATCCCGGGCTGCGGAGCTTAAAAACAATCCTGATTTTCGCGCCCAGCTTTGGGAAGCGCATCAGTCGAATAAAGGCGATTTCTGTAAATTCCTGGGTAAGTGGTCGCTGAAGAAAGATTTATTTACGATCTGCTGGGCAAGGAGGATCGCCGCCTATAAGAGGCCCAGCCTTATTTTGCACGATGTCAACAGGCTGGTGCGTATCGCCGAGGAAATCGGCCCTTTACAGATTATTCTGGCCGGCAAGGCCCATCCCAGCGATAACCTGGGTTTTACTTATATTAATGAAATGCTGGATAAGGTGGACAAGCTAAATGTAAATTATGACAAATTAAAAATAATCGTGCTGGAGAATTATGATATTTCCCTTGCCCGGATGCTTACTTCCAGCGTCGATGCCTGGTTGAATAACCCTCTGCCGCCTTTTGAGGCTTCCGGGACAAGCGGGATGAAGGCGATTTTAAATGCCGTCCTGCAGATGAGCACGGTTGACGGCTGGGTGGCTGAAGCAACCGACAGAAAAATCGGCGCATTCTTCGGGTATAAGAATAGCGAAGGCAGCGTTGGCAATGAATTTGATCTGCACATGGATGATGATTCCGAAGAATTGTATCAGGCCTTAGAAGGGATGGTCGGCCTTTATTATAAGGCTAACCGCAAAGGCAAAGTTGATATTTCTTCCAAATGGATAGACATGATGATCGAATGTATCTCTACCGCCGCGCAGTTTAATACCTATCGCATGCTCGATCAATATAAACACCTTATTTGGAAAATTGCTTAAAATCCGTATAGATTTATTTCCGGAATATGATAAGATAACTAAAACTTTGCGCCCATAGCTCAACTGGATAGAGCACCAGCCTACGGAGCTGGTTGTTGCTGGTTCGACCCCAGCTGGGCGCACTAAATCGTGATCAAAAAACAGATTATCTATATGCAAGAAGCTTTAAAAGAAGCAGAGAAGGCTTTTTGCGAAGATGAAGTTCCGGTCGGAGCGGTAATCGTCCACAAGGATAAAATTATTGCCCGCGGCCATAATCAGATTGAGCGCCTGAAAGACCCCACAGCGCATGCCGAAATAATTGCCATAACCAGCGCCGCCAGTTATCTTGGGACAAAGTGGTTGAACCAGGCCAGCCTCTATGTTACAATTGAGCCGTGCAGTATGTGCGCGGGGGCATTGGTCCTGGCGCGGATAAAAAACCTGTATTTTGGCTCAAGCGACCCCAAAACCGGCGCCTGCGGTTCGATAATCAATATTGTAAACCATAAAAAATTAAATCACCGGATTAAAGTTACCGGTGGAATTTTGCAGGAAGAATGCAGTAGTATTTTAAAGGATTTTTTTAAAAAGAAACGCAAGCAATAGCTAGAAAATTTTTGGAGAGATGGCTGAGTGGTCGAAAGCGAATCACTGCTAATGATTCGACCTGAGTAATCGGGTCCCTGGGTTCGAATCCCAGTCTCTCCGTTAAAATTTTGCAACAAGGAGAATAAACTATGATTATGTCAATCGGATTGACTTTTCCAGGCTCACTGCAGGATGAAAGCATACTTTGTTATATTTGTAAAAAGTACAATGTTAACTTAAACATTATTGAGGCGTCTTTTTCCATGGATGCCGGATGGGCGATCCTGCAGATAGAGGGGCTTGAGGAAGAAATTAAAACGGTCTTTACCTACCTGTCAGAAAAAGGCGTGAAAGTACAGCAGATCCAAATAAATAAAAAATAATATTTTTCCCCATGTCTTATACCGTATTTGCCCTAAAATGGCGCCCGCAGGATTTTGAAAGCATTATCGGACAAGACCATATCGTCGGCACTCTTAAAAACGCGATTCAGAAGGATCGCCTTGCTCACGCCTATCTTTTTGCCGGGCCAAGAGGAGTGGGCAAAACTTCAACCGCAAGGATTTTGGCCAAAGCGCTTAATTGTAAAGAAGGCCCGACTTTAAAACCCTGCCAGAAATGCCCATCATGTTTAGAGATTAATCAGGGCCGCTCCCTGGATGTTATTGAAATTGACGGCGCCTCTAACCGCGGTATCGATGAAATAAGGGCTTTGCGCGAAAATGTAAAATTCTCTCCCACCCAGGGTAAATATAAAGTTTATATCATTGATGAGGTGCATCAGATAACCCCGGATGGTTTTAATGCTTTACTGAAAACCCTTGAGGAGCCGCCGGAATTCGTAAAATTTATTTTTGCCACAACCCATCCGCAGAAGGTTATGCCGACGATTATTTCCCGCTGCCAGCGTATGGATTTTCGCCGGATTACGGTCATTGAAATTATCGCCCAGCTTGAGAAAATTATCCGCGCAGAAAAAATCACCATCGATAAGGAAGTGCTTTTTGCGATTGCCAAAAGCAGCGATGGTTCGTTGCGGGATGCTGAATCCATTTTGGACCAGCTGGTATCTTTTTCCCGGGGCAATGTATCTTTAAAAGATGCTATTTCTGTTTTAGGCATGGTTGAACAGGATGTATTGTTTGAGCTCACCGGCAAGATAATCCAAAAAGACCCTGCGCAAGCCCTGAAGCTTTTTAACGCGATTATCGACGATGGAAAAGACCCGGGTGTGTTTTTGGTTAACCTGATCGAACATTTCCGTAACCTGATGGTGGCTAAAGTTTCTAAGGCGGATTCAAAATTGGTTGACCTGCCGCAGGAGGTTTGCGACCGCCTATTTAAGCAGAGCCAGTTACTCAGCTTAGAGGAGATTTTTACCGCTTTTAATATTTTAATCGCTACGCAGGAAATGACCAGGCGCCTGGATTCCCAGCGGATACCCCTCGAGATAAGTTTGGTAAGATTAGCGTATAAGAAGTTGGAGAGTAAGAATCAGGTTGAGCCAAAGCCGGCAGCCGTAGTTCCTGAAAGAAAAGAGCAGCCGCTTCCGGAAGAACCGGTTCAAGATGCCTCAACGCAAACTCCGCAAGCGTCAATTTCTTTAGAAAGCGTAAAGAATGTTTGGAGTAATATTATTAATAATCTGGCCAAGATTAAAATGTCGGTATCGACCTATTTGAGTGAAGGGGAGCCGACGAAAGTGCAGGGTAATATGGTAACCATAGGATTTCCTAAAAGTTGTTCTTTGCATAAAGAATCTTTGGACCGCAAAGAAAATAAGGATCTCATCGAGAAAACCGCCTCTGAATTATGCAACGCGGATTTAAGGGTAAATTTTATTTTGACCGCGCAGATGCAGCAGGAAACAGACACGCGCAGCAACCCTTTTATTAAATCCGCCATCGAGATGTTCGGAGGAAGGGTGGTTAGAGAAGACTAATGGCTAATTATACGGCTTCTATAGATAAATTAATCGATTGTTTAATCAAGCTGCCCGGTGTTGGCAGGCGTAGCGCTGAACGTATTGTCGCCCATGTTTTAGGCGCCTCTAATGATGAAATCAAAATTTTAGCCGAATGTTTGAATAAGGTAAAAGAGAACGTGCGTTCCTGCCAAATTTGCAATAACCTCAGCGAAGAAGAAACTTGTAAGATTTGCCAGGACCTTAGCCGGCAGAAGGATATTGTCTGCGTAGTGGAAAAACCCAGCGATGTTACGGCGATTGAAAAGGCGGGCAATTTCCACGGGGTTTATCATGTTTTGCTTGGTTCGATATCTCCTCTTGAAGGAAGGGGCCCCGGCGACTTGAAGATTGACGGGCTTATCCAGAGGACAAAACAGGGCGGCATTAAAGAGATAATTATTGCTACCGACGCGGATACCGAAGGCGAAACTACCGGTATTTATCTTACTAAATTACTTAAACCACTAGGCGTGCATTTAAGCCGCATCGGATTAGGAATACCGGTAGGTTCAAACCTGGAATACGCTGATGCCACTACCCTTTCGAAGTCTTTAGAATCTCGCCGCGCAATTTAATTCTTATGATCAATATTACTAATCTCTCAAAAAATTACGGCGCCAAAGTCCTTTTTGAGAATATTTCCCTTAATATAAACCAGGGGGAGAAGATCGGCCTGATCGGGCCAAACGGTACAGGCAAGAGTACATTGTTTTCTTTAATCCTGCGGGAAACCGAACCTTCCAAAGGAGAGGTGAGGGTAAATAAGGGGGTGCATATCGGCTATCTCCCCCAGGAGGCAAGTTTTAAATCCGATCATACGGTGCTGGCGGAATTAACCGAAGGCGATGAGCGGATCATGCGTTTTAAAAAAGAAAAGGAAATGCTGGAGTCCAAAAACGAAGCCGGCTCAAAGCGTTACGGTGAAATCTTGCATGAGCTGGAAACTTTGGGTTTTTTTGAATTGGAGCATAAAGCCGAAAAGATCCTTTCGGGATTAGGTTTTAAAGAGAGAGATTTCAGCCGCTTGATTTCGCAAATGAGCGGAGGCTGGCAGATGCGCGCTCTTTTGGCCAAACTGCTTACTTATCATTACGATCTTTTGCTTTTAGATGAACCGACTAACTATCTGGATTTAAATGCCGCTTTATGGCTTAAAGATTATTTGGCAGGTTTTCGGGGAACTTTTATCATGATTTCCCACGATAAGGCTTTTTTGACCGATGTCACCAATTATACGTTGATTTTAGAAAATGGCTCGATTTTTAAGGTCCAAGGTAATTATGAACATTACGAGGAGATCAAAGCGCAGAAGCGCACGCATTTGCTTAAGCAATCCAAGGAGCAGGATAAAAAAATTCAGCAGCTGGAAAAGTTTGTCTCAAGATTCCACGCCCAGCCAAATAAGGCGGCTTCGGTGCGGGCAAAACGGCGGGTTTTGGAAAAAATGGAAGAAGAAAAAATTGTTTTGCCTGCTGACCCGCGCCAGAGTATCCATGAGTTTGTTTTTCCGCAAACCCGCCGGTCAGGGCACAGGATAATCACCCTGGAGAATATTTCAAAATCTTACGGAGAGATTAAGGTTTATGAGGGCCTGGATTTTGAAATAACCCAGGGAGAAAAAGCGGTTTTAGCCGGTGAAAACGGCGCGGGTAAATCTACCTTGCTGAAAATATTGGCCGGCATTGTTGATATTGACAGCGGAAACAGGATCGTCGGCCATAATGTGGATATCGGTTATTTCTCGCAAACCCGTACCGATGTTCTTAATGTTGAAAATACCGTTTTGCAGGAGGCTTATTCGGCGGCGCCCGGATATATGGCCGAAGAGTCGGTCAGGACGATCCTAGGCGCGTTTTTATTCAGCGGCGATGACGCTGATAAAAAAGTTAAGGTATTATCCGGAGGAGAGAAGAGCCGGCTTATTTTGGCTAAACTTTTGATCGACCCTCCGAACTTCCTGCTTTTGGATGAGCCGACTACTCATCTGGATGTAGACGCTGTTGATGCTTTGGTGCGCGCGCTAAAAAATTATGAGGGCACGATTGTTTTTATCAGCCATGATATTTATTTTGTAAGTTCGGTGGCAAATAATGTTTTCGAGGTAAAAAGCGGCAGGGTCAGGAAATTTCCCGGGACTTTTGATTATTACCTTGAGAAACGCGATACTTTAGTTAATACTGAGGAAGTTAAAAAATCAAAGGCTATTGCTCATAAACCAACTGATGAAGTAAAAGAGAAAGCCAAAGAAGAAGAGCGCCTGCGTAAGACCGAAGAGAAGAAACGTAAAGCTGATAATTCAGTTATCCGCGATAAAATTAATAAACTGCTGAAGAAAAAAGAGGAATTGGAGTTGGAAAGTTACGCCAAGGCCCGGGCCTTATCCAATCCGCATTTTTATCGCGACGAAGAAACAGCCAAGGAATATGGCCGCCGGATGAAGGAGATTGAGAAGCTTATTTTGGAGATTTTAGAGCAGATAAAAGCCCTTGAAAACCAGATTATTTAGTGTTAAAATGCCAGACAAATTTGGCTTATTCCCCCTTAGCTCAGTTGGTAGAGCGAGAGACTGTTAATCTCCAGGTCCTAGGTTCGAGTCCTAGAGGGGGAGATTTTATTGCGTATATTTTTGTTTGCATATACAATATATAAATAAGACTAATAAGTACAGAGTCGTCCTTATTGGGTGATAAGCGCAAAGTAGGCGTTCATAATGTTGTTGTTTAAACATAATGGATGCCTTTTATTTTTGAGGAAATAGAGAGTAACGCATAATGAAAAAAAATATAATCGCTGCAACAGCGCTGGTTCTTAGTTTATGTTACACTTCCTGTTTTGCGGGAGAGATTGACGTCCATTTTTTCGGGTTTAGTTATCATTTTGACAAGAATGGGGCTAAAAAGGATGCTCCAAACAGGTTAGATAGGAATGACCAGTTGATATTTAATCCGGGCATGGGCATGGGTTATGATTTTCGGGAGAGTATAAAGAAAGAAGGGTTTTCTCCGGTTACCTTACTCGGATTTTTCCAGAATTGCTCTAATTCGCCGTTTTTCTTCGGCGGCGGAGGGTTAAGGTATAGGAAATTCGTGATTGGAAAATTATTCTGGGAGGCAAATGCTCTTGGGATATTTGCCTGCGGAAAAGATTGGGATGAAAATAGTTTTATATACGGCGTTATGCCTTATGCAAACACCGGCTTTGGCTATGATTTTGGCGGCCATCTTATGACGCTATTATTCGGTTACGCGCCCAAGAACAGCGGCAATTCCATAACAAACGGTACGGATATGTTGTTTGTTAGCTTGGAAGTTTCCTTTTGAAAGAAAGATATTAATTAAAAGGATAAATATAATGATCAGAAAAGTAAGCCCAAAGACTGTAAAGGCAACCTCAAAAGCGAAAAAAGGGATGAGATTTGTCTGTGATTCATGTGGGATGATTCTTACAGTGGAAAAGACCTGCTCGTGTGATTGTTGCGATATTATCTGTTGCGGTCAGGATATGAAGGTTTTAAGTTTCTGTCCCAAAGTTAAGGAATAGCTTAAGCAGCCAAGGCGAGTTCTTGACGTAGTTTCTCTATTTCCCCTGAGGCTATAAAAGTTCTAAACTCGTCCACGATGGGGAGTTTGACTTCCTAATTTTCTATGGTAAAATATATTACAGAGGATTTTAATTTGGGATAAAATAAAACTAAAAAAGGAGGGAAGATGAAAAGGTTCTTGGGGTTAGTAATAATATTTGGTTCTGTAAGTTTTTTTGCTCTAACGTCAATTTATGCTGCAGTTGACACGGATAAAGTTTTTAATGATATTAAGGGTGACCTACAAAATAAAGGGATAGAGGCTGGAGAGATTGACGGGGTTAGAAAACCAGTGGTAGAGATGCTGGAAAAGGGTGCCGCCAAGGATGAGATAGAAAATTCTCTGTTAGACTTATCAAAAAATGGCGTAAAAGGAAAAGAGTTGAGAGAATCAGTTAATTCAATGGATGATTTGGTGAAAGGTGGTAAATCGCCCAGGGAGGCAGGAAATGTTGTTTCTCGGGCGGTTCATCAGGCTCAGGCTGAAGGATTAAGAGGAACGGCTCTAGCTGATAAGGTCCATGAGGCTATCAAAAAAATGCAGACAGAAAAAAGAGAATCAATAGAAACGAAAGAGGAACGAAAGGAAACTGAGAATGTTGGAACAAAGATGGAAGAAGGAAGCAGGAAAGGCAATTTTCCATCTGGAGCACACGGCGGTGGCATGGGGCATATGGGTCAAGGACACGGTCACAACAGGTAAGTTGTATAATATTTTTAATACAAAGGAGAAACATCATGAAAAGGCTTCAACTTTTCTTGGCACCAATGATTATGTCCGGGGTATTGGTTTTATCCGGCTGTGAACCGGCTCCAGGCTCAGCAGCGTATAACTCAATGCTGCGACACCCGCTGGCTGCGCAAGTTACGGGTGGCTCAACATCGGCCCCAACACTGGGCCCAAGCTTCAAACAGGCGCAAATACCTGCTGGCAAAGCGGTAGTCTTCATTTATCGTCCCGCTGGTTCCGGTGTCGGAGGCGCAGCGTTACCTTTCGACGTAAAAGCAAATGGCAAAGCTCTAACAACACTGACTCAGGGTGGGTATTACGCGTATGTCACCGAACCCGGCAATATAGAATTTACGGCTTTTGATACTGGATTTATGGCGCCAAGCTCAATATTCTCCATAGCTGTCGATGCAAAAGCAGGTCTTGCATATTACCTTAAAGGCGCACATGGCAAGGGAACTATGGGAAGGGCGCATCTGGAATTAGTCTCCCCGGAAGCAGGAGCGCATGAAATAGCTGACTGCAAACTAACAACAACGCAGTGAGTGTCAGCGTGATGAGTTAAAGAAAGAAAGGAGCTTATATGCACTCCAAGTTCAGAATGGCGGTTCTGTTTTTATTGATCGTAGTTACGGCCCTATCGTTAACAGGTTGCTGCGGAGTTTTCCCCTCGCTGCCTTGGTGTTCTCATGTGTCAAAACCCACTGATTCAGAAATTGCGGCCAGGATAGAAGTTAGGAAGAATCGGGAACTGGCAGAATCGACAGTTTCGGCAATTAAGGAAAAGTTCAAAGGCAAAGAAACAGAAGCAGCCTACATTAATGCCAGGGATCTATATGTTAAAGCTATGAGCGAAAATAATGCTTGGTTGTCAGTGCTTGCATCGAGTATAGAAAACAATGAGGATTTGGAAGGAGCGGATTCTTTTAAAAAGCAGTCAAAGGTAGCCGCTGATACCGCGGAATCCTTCCTGGCGTATGGAAAAGAGACATTGATGGGGAAGCCAAGCATAGAAAAAGCTGCTTTTACAACCAAGAGTTTAGCGCTAGCGCCTATCGCTGATCTGATAACAGCACTTGTGACTAATGGGATAACTATCTGGAAAGAAAATAGAGCTCAAGCAGCCAGAGAAAGAATGGCAAGGGCAGAGAACATTAGGAAAGAATTAAGCTGGAAAACATGGAAACAGATTGAATAGGTTTATCTGCCACCCAGGTTTGTGTGCAAGCTGAGCCGATAAAATCGTAAAAGCCCTGTTATTTATGTAACAGGGCTTTTTTGTGGGAACATCACCAGAGATAATGAGAGCCTAAAAAGTGATTATTGAGGGGGGCTAATTTTTGCTTGCAAGGCCTCTTTTTCAAGACTACAATATTAAAGAATGGTATTAAATGGAATCTAATGATAAAAAATATATGCAATATACAATTAAACAGATAGGCCTAATCCGTACTCCTTACAAGTCAAAAGAAGCTTGTCCTATTCAAGGGAATGTTAATCCTGAAAGTAAAGGAACCGTTGAGTTATTCCCGGAATATTCCGACGGCCTTAAAGATATAGGTGCTTTTTCGCATATTTATCTTTTTTATGTATTTGACCGGGCCGGAGAAGTCAAATTGGTGCGTTCTACATTCCTCGATGATACCGAACATGGCATTTTCGCCTCAAGGCATCCCTGTCGTCCTAACGGGATAGGTATTTCTATCGTAAAATTGATAAAACACAATAACAACATCCTTGAAGTCAGCGGTGTAGACATCCTTGATAATACACCCCTTATAGACATTAAACCTTATATCCCCCGGTTTGATATTTTCCAAGAAGCCTCTAACGGGTGGACGGAGTTAAAAAAACTGAGGCCTAAACTCCCGGATAGGGAATAGTTCATAACACAAGGAGGCGCGGCATGTTTAAGAAAGTCGGAGTTTTTATTTTCTCCGGGGTGGTTTTGTTAAATATCTGCGGTTGTTTTGCTTTATTAGCAGGAGCAGGCGCCGGGGCAGGGACTGCGGCTTGGCTATCCGGAAAGTTAACGCAGGAATTCCACGCTACTTACGCACAAACCATTAATGCCAGTAAAAAAGCTTTAAGGTCACTTAAATTGGAACTGACAAAGGAAACAAAAGAAATCAATGTTGCCCAATTAAAAAGTAAATATAGCGACGGTAAAGAGATTTGGATCGATATTCGTAAAGTCACCGAAGATTCTACCAAGGTAGAGATCCGGGTGGGAGCGGTTAGCCCGGATAAGGACGCCGCGGATAAGATATTGAAAAGGATACAGAGATATTTATAAGTTTTTCCCAGTCGGCAGATAGTTTCTTCTAAAAGGGCCTATCGATATGGAAAGAGTCGGATTTATTACTTATAAAAACAAAAATATCCTATTTATAGACCTATCGTATTGTAGTAAAGAACATGCTTTTGCGGTCATTGAGAAAAGCAAGGAGATCATTAAAGGCCAACCAAAACGTTCTGTCTTAGCTTTAACTGACATTAATAATGAGAATGTCTATGTCCCCGATTTATTCCTGACCATGCAGGAATTCGTCAAGCATAATAAACCATATATAAAAGCCTCCGCGATTATCGCATCTGAAGAACGCCTGAAACTTTTCGTGGATACTTTATCTTATTCATCAGACAGGGAGTTTTCTGTCTTTGATGATGTCCAAAAAGCTAAGGATTGGTTAATAAAAATATAGTCTTACAAATAGGTTGGTGTTATGGTAAACCGATGAAGATAAAAGAAGCAATCAGTTATCCGGTTATTCTCTGGTCAGTTTATAAGAAAAAACCTAAAATACTCCGTATTGTTTTATCTAAAAATTCTAAATCATTTCCAAATTTCAACGCTTCTTTGTGCCCGGAAATTAATATTCTTGCCAATCAGATTGAAAAATTTTTAAACGGAAAAGATGTCCGTTTTCCTTTAAGCATGCTGCGCCTTGACCTTTGTTCTGTTTTTCAGCAAAAAGTTCTGGCCGCCGTCTATGCTATTGCCCGTGGAAAAACCAGCACGTATCAACTTATTGCAAAGCAGTTGGGCAAGCCCAATGCTGCCAGGGCGGTTGGTGCGGCTTTAGCCGCCAATCCTTTTCCGCTGCTTATTCCTTGCCATCGAGTTATTCATTCCGACGGATCGCTGGGCGGTTATCTGGGCGGGACAAAGATGAAACGAGAATTACTGCGTAAGGAGGGTAGCTATGAAAAAAATTAGAAATATATTGATTGTAGTTGTTATTTCTATCTTTGCTGTTGTCATCGTCAGGGACCAGGTGATTAAGTCCGTAATAACGGTTGCAGCTACGCAGGTTCTCGGAGCGCCCATCCATATCAATGGATTTTCTTTAGGTGTTTTTAACCAGTCAGTGAGAATATCCGGATTTAAAATATATAACCCCAAAGGATTTTCCAGGGGCATCCTTGTGGATCTGCCAAAGATCAATGTCCTTTATGATTTAGGCGCTTTATTTAAGAAGGAAATACATTTGGTAAATGTTGAGATTGAATTAAAAGAGATGGGTTTGGAGAAAAATAGCGCAGGTAAATTAAATATCGACGCCTTGAAAGCGGCAAAACAAGAGCGGGGCAAGGAGGATAAGTCATCCAAACAGATGCCGATGCGGCTGGATACGGTTAAGCTGGGGATCGGAAGGATTGTTTTAAAAGATTACAGCGCGGGAGAAGAACCGGCTGTGAAGGTATACGATATAAATATAAATAAAACTTATAAAAATATTACCAGCGCCCAGCAGTTGGCAGCCCTGATACTGGCTGAGCCGATGAAATCAGCCGGAATAGAGGGGGCTAAAATTTACGGAGCCGCGATGTTAGCCGGGGTGGCGGTTTTACCGGTAGCGGTGGCGGCAACATTTATCGGCAGAGACAGCGTCCAGCATGAATTTATTGCCGGTTTTGATAAGGTGTTTGAAACAAGCTCGGTTGTTTTGAAAAAAATGGGCAGGCTTACCAAAGAGGATAAGCCAAACGGTATCCTGGGGGCCGAAATTGACTCCGCTCAGGTAGCTTTAAAGATCAGGAAAAAACCTGATAATAAAACCGAAGTGGTTATTTCTGCGAGAAAATATCTTTTTCCCAAGCCGGAAATAGCCGGCGGGGTTCTTTACGAAATTTCTGAAAAAATAAAATAGGCCGGATATATTTATTGAAAAAAAATACGATATTGAGGTATAATAACCTCTGTCACCCCGCGCTTATAAGGAATTGCGCGGGTGTGCCCTTGTGGGCAAGGAGGCGTTATGCGCACATTCATTCTGTTATTCCAGTGTCAGGACCGAAAAGGCATTGTTGCTAAAATCTCGGATTTTATTTTAAAGCATGAAGGCAATATCGTTACTGCCGATCAGCATAGCACCGACCCGCAGGGCGGGTATTTCTTTATCCGCGTTGAGTTTATTTTAGATAAAGATCAATATGCCAAAAAAGATTTAATTTCGGCATTTTCTCCCATTGGCAAAGATTTTGGCGCGGATTGGAATTTTTATGATAAATCCGAAGAGTTGCGCATGGGGATATTTGTATCGGAGCCGGACCATTGCTTGGTAGATTTACTGTATTTATGGAATGCGGGGGAATTAAAAGTCAAGATTCCTTTTGTCCTGAGCAATTATGAAAAACACCGTAAAGTAGTAACCAGCTACAACATTCCATTTTATTATGTGCCGGCAAATAAAGATAACCGAAGGGAATCAGAGCTGCTTTCTTACGCGGCTGGTTCTACGGATTTCCTGGTATTGGCCCGTTATATGCTGGTGCTTTCCCCGGATTTCCTGAAAAAATATAATCAGGACATAGTTAATATCCACCACGGCTTCCTTCCTTTTTTTAAAGGCGCTGACCCGGCTGGCAGGGCGCTTGCTGAAGGGGTAAAGGTTATCGGCTCAACCGCGCATTTTGTAAGTAACCAGCTTGACGAAGGGCCGATCATTGCTCAGGAGGTTGAACATGTATCGCATAAGGATGACCGCGAAGTGCTGATCAGCAAAGGCAGGAATTTAGAGAAGAGGGCGCTGGCAGCAGCCGTATCCAGTTATATCGACCATCGTATTATTAAACACGAAAATAAAACCATAGTTTTTTAAAAAAGGAGGCTTCTTATGGCAAAGTTATATGTAAAGGGTTTTGGGTTTGCTTGCGGTATTGTCGCCGCCGCGCTTACCCTGATCGTAGGCACATTAAAGATACTTTTTTATCTGGAATGCGGATTGAATAAGACGATGTCGATGATTTACCTGGACTATCAACCGACGCTCTTTAGCGTAATCTTGAATTCGGTCTGGGGTTTTATTTTCGCGGCTGTAATCGGCAGCGCCCTTGCCTGGCTCTATAACCGGATTATCGAGGATAGCAGCAAAGAGATCCAGGAGAAGATAAAATCGGTTGCCCGCTCCATTTGGGAAAGTAAAGGCAAGCCGGAAGGCAGCTGTGCGGATGATTGGAGAGAGGCGGAAAAAAGAGTCAAAGGGTTTTGATTTTTTGGATTACAGCAAGGATACTTGATTCCGGAGTAGAGGCGCCCGCGGTTATGCCTACGTTTTTAGCATTATTGAGCCAGTTTCTTTTTATTTCTTTGGCCGAGTTGATCCAGTGGGTATGTTTATTTAAAGGTTTGGCGATCTCATAGATTCTTTTGGTATTGGCGCTGGTTTTTGAGCCGATAATAATCATAACATCATTTTCCAGCGGCATAGTTTTTACTTCGCCCTGTTTGATCCTGGTGGGATTGCAGATAGTGTTATGAAATTCCACTACCGGGATATACCGGCGCAGCACGTCCAGGATCTTTTGCACGTTATCCAGGTTTTGAGTTGATTGCACGAGGATCCCCGCCCGCCGGATATGTTTGATTTTTTCTATCGGTATATTTTCAAGTTTATCGATTATAATCGCTTTTGATTTAAGCCCTCCGGCAATTCCCTGCACTTCATCATGCAGTTTATCCCCGATGATAATTATCCGGCAGCCGCTATTTTCCAGTTTACCGGCAATCGCGTGGATTTCTTTGACCATCGGGCAGGTAGCATCGATAATCGTATAACCTAATTTCAATGCTTTCTTCAATGTTTTATTGGAGCAGCCATGCGCCCGGATGAGCAATGTTTTTCCGCTGCCTTTACCAAGCCGGTTGATTTTTTTAATCCCGGCGCGCTGGATCTGCTTGACTACCTCTTCGTTATGCACGATATCCCCGAGCATAAATATCGGTTTTTTGGTTTTTACGGTTTCCAGGGCGATAGTAATTGCTTTTCTTACGCCGAAGCAGAATCCCGCTGATTTTGCTAAATGTATTTTCATACTTTAAGGGTTTTTTGGGAAAAATCAACCAGCGCCTGGTTATATCTTTTATCCATTTTTAAACTGTCAATTTGGTTCACGGCTTTTGCGTATAAATATTTTATCTGATTTTGCGCGTAAGCCAGCGCGCCGGTTTTGACAATAATTTCGCGTATTTTAATCAGCCCGCCCTGCTTTACAGTTTTGCCCTCCAGGATTTTTTTTATCGCCAGTTTGTCTTTTTTGTCAGCTTTGCCAAAGGCATACCAGATAAGCAGGGTTCTTTTTGCTTCCTTAATGTCGGTTATATTCGATTTACCGGTTTCTTTTTCTTCGCTGAATGTTCCGATTATATCGTCTTTGATCTGGAAAGCCCTGCCCAGGAGCATGCCGTAAGAATATAGTTTTTTAATCTGGCTGGTTTTTGCTCCGGCAAGAGCGGCTCCCATAGTCAGCGGAGAGGCAAAAGTGTAGTTTGCGGTTTTATAATCATAAATTTTGTAAACATCTTCCCGGGTAACTTTCTCGATGGGTTTGATTCCCAACAATAGCTCAATAAATTCTCCGCTGCCTGTGTATAAGGCTGCCCGGATAAGTTTTTCCAGCGCTGCTTCTTTGCGTTTTGGTTCCTCTCTAACCGCCAAAAAAGCATCCAGGGCCATGGCGTACATGACATCGCCGGCAACTATAGCCAAATCTTCTCCGCCGAACTTAACTTTTTTATTTCCGGAAAGACATCCCTTTAACAGCGTATGCATAGAGGGTTTACCGCGGCGCATAGAAGATTTATCGATAATATCATCGTGGACTAACATGAAATCATGCAGCAGTTCTAAGGATAGGGCGCTGCGGTAAAGGCCGGCCGGGTTCTTTCTAGAGAATCCCAGATAGCCGATACAGAATAAAATCGGCCTTACCCTTTTACCGTCGCGCAAGATAAACTCTTTTATGCTCTCAAAAAGTATAGGCGAGAGTTTGTTTAAGGTGTATAATTGATCTATCGAGCGGGTATAAGCACGCAGTTCTTTTTCAATCCTATTTTTTATTTTCAAAAACATAGGGTTATGTTAACATATAAAGTATGATTATGCAATTATTTTGCCCCCTTTGGATATGAAAAAAGTTATGATTATCGGCGCTGGTTTTGCCGGCTTAAGCGCGGCAAGAAAGCTGGCTAAGTGTGCAGGAGGCTTAGGGTTGGAGGTTACTCTTTTTGACAAAAAAGAGTATTCTGCCTTTCTGCCGCTTATCCCTGACTGCATCGGTAGAAGAATCAATCCGCAGTTCCTCCTTTGTAATATTGGGGATTTTTGCAGAAAGCTAAAAATAAAGCTGGTTTGTGAAGAGGTCGCTGCCGTTGACTTTGAATCCAAACATGTTGTTACCGCGGCTTCTAATTATGCCTATGATTTTTTAATTATTGCCAGCGGCAGCCAGACAAATTTTTTTTCCAATCAAGCGGCGCAAAATTATGCTTATGCTTTAAACAATATAGATGATGCCAAGAAGATTACCGCGGCGCTTAAAAGCAATAAATTTGAGCATTTTATCGTCTGCGGAGGAGGTTACACCGGAGTAGAGGCCGCCGCTAATTTATGGCTATATTTTAAAAAATCCGGCCGGGAAAAGAAAATTATCATTGTTGAGCGGGCTGCGTCAATATTAGGGTCCCTGCCGGATTGGATGAAAACTTATGCGTGGGATAATTTAAAGAGTATGGGGATTGAAATCCTGGCCAATTCAGTTATCGAAGAGATCCAGGAGGATAAAGTCAGGGTTTCCGCAAGGCCGGCATTTGAGAAAGCCATGCTGATCTGGGTACCCGGTGTTAGGACCGCTGATTTCATACAGAAGCTGCCGGTTAAAAAGAATCCTCAGGGCAGGATAGTTGCGGATGAATATTTAAGGGTAAACCCGCACTGTTTTTGCGCCGGGGATACCGCTTTTTTTGGGGATAAAAATAATTTTTTGAGAATGGCGGTCCAGTTTGCCATTAGCCAGGGATCCCATGCGGCAGTTAATATAATCAGAAGCATTAAAAACCTTCCGCTTGAAAAATTCCGGCCGCTGGATTTAGGTTATATTGTCCCCCTGGCCAACAACCGCTCCTGCGGCGAGGTTTTTGGTCTCAAGGTAAAGGGGTTATTAGCGACGCTGCTGCATTTTATGATGTGTATTTTTCGCCTGCAGGGTTTAAGTAACCGCTGGGGTTTGGTCTGTAATCTTTTAAATACCGGGCAAGGAGGTGAAAGATGTTAGACTGGGGAATATTGATTTTGAGGTTGGGAATAGGTATTATGTTTGTGGCGCACGGCCTGCAAATGGCTTTTGGATTATTCGGCGGGCCGGGAGTCAAAGGTTTTTCCGGAATGCTTTCCAGTTTAGGATTTTTTCCGGCGATATTCTGGTCCTATGTTGCCTCATACACGGTGTTAGTTGGGGGGCTATTGCTGATTGCCGGGGTACAAACCCGGCCGGCCGCAACCCTGCTTTTGATTTTTATCCTTACTGCCGCAATTAAAGTACATTTAAGTAAGGGGTTCTTTTTGTCTAACGGCGGTTTTGAATATACCTTTGTTATTGCCGCAACCTGTCTTGCCCTTATTTTCTTGGGGCCGGGAAACTTTAGTATTTTACGTTGATTGGCGGATTTATTGTGCTATATTTAATAACATGCTAAAAAAAATAACGCGCAATTTCTTTATCTTTTTATTGTTGGCCGTACTATTACCGGCAAAAATACTGGCAGCTAATAAACAGGATTTGCCTAAACTTATTATTTTTCATTCAACCAGTTGCCATCGCTGCCTTGAGGTAAAGCAGGAAGTGATGCCTGCGATGGAGAATGAATTTAAGGATAAGGTTGTTTTTGAATACCGCGATGTAGGCCAGATAGGGAATTACACGATGATTTTGGGCTTATTGAAGAAAGCCGGCGCCAGCCCTTCATTCCGGATTCCGCTTTTTTATTTAGGGGGTAAATTTCTAAGTGCCGAAGGAGAGGTTAGGGGTAATTTACGTAATTTTATCCTGGAAGGATTAAAGGGGATCCCTCCTAGCGCCCAGCCCGCCTCTTTTGATTTAACCGCATATTTTAAGAGTTTTGTCCCGGCGGCAATAATTATCGCCGGACTTGAGGACGGGATTAATCCCTGCGCCTTTACGGTTATCGTATTCTTTATATCTTTTCTTGCCGTGCAAGGCTACCGCAAAAGAGACCTTATTATTATCGGTTCGGCGTTTATCTTTGCCGTATTCCTGACCTATTTATCTATTGGTTTAGGGATTTTTAATTTCTTTTATCATTTTAAGGGTTTTTGGGTGATTACGCACCTGTTGAATCTAATTATTGGGTGGTTGAGTATTTTGTTCGGTATCCTGGCAGTTTATGATTTTATAAAATTTAAGAAAACCGGCGCCACGGATGAACTAATTTTACAGCTGCCTAAGCCAATTAAGGAGCGCATCCATAAGGTAGTAGGATTTTTTTACCGCAAGAACCCGCAGGAGAAACAGGCTAAAGCATTGCCCGGCCTGAATAAGCTTGTGTTTAGCGCCTTGATTACCGGGTTTTTGGTTTCACTCCTTGAGGCGGTTTGCACCGGCCAAATGTATTTACCGACGATATCCTTTGTCTTAAAGGCCAGCCCGCTTAAACTGCAGGCCTTAGGCTATCTTTTGTTGTATAATATTATGTTTGTAATTCCGCTGATCGTGATTTTCATTTTTGCGCTGGTGGGCACATCCAGCGCGCAGTTTGCTAAGTTCCTAAAAAGGCATTTGGGTCTAATAAAAATTCTCATGGCAGTTTTATTTTTTAGTTTGGGGTTATTTTTAATCTGGAGAGCTTGATGCGTAAAATTATAAGTTTATTTTGTTTAAGTTTTCTTGTTTTCCAATTCGCCTGCGCGGAAAAAGAAGTTATTGATCCAAATGCGTGGGATTTTGGCAAGGCCAAGCAGGGCGAGGTTTTAAAACACGATTTTCTATTTAAAAATGAAACTAAAAGTGTTTTAAACATAACCTCCGTAAATACATCCTGCGGATGCACTGCTTCGCAATCGGACAAGAAATCCTTAAAACCCGGGGAGAAGACGACGATAAATGTAAGTTTTAACTCTCACGGATATCTGGGCCAAGTTCAACAGTTTGTATATGTGAATACCGATAATGCCGATCTGGCGGTAGCCAGGTTTACCATTAAAGCGCAAATAACTAAATAAAGAGAGGATGGATAATATGTGGTCATTACAGTTAAGGATGTGGTTATTGGTAACTCTTTTGTTCGGGATTATCTATGCGTTACTAGTTATCGTAGGCAGGAGTTTTTTCCATGTTGGCGGTTTTAGTTTCTATTTAATTATTTCTTTAGTGATGATGTTTATCCAGTATATGCTGGGGCCCAAGCTTGTGGAATGGAGCATGCGCGTAAAATACATCAAGCGGGAAGAAAACCCCCGCTTGTTTCAGATGGTCGAATCTTTGAGCATGCGCGCCAATATCCCGATGCCCAGAATCGGTATTGCCCAGATCGATATCCCCAATGCTTTTGCTTTTGGCCGCTCGTTAAGGGATGGCCGGGTTTGCGTAACTGCCGGAATTATGCAGTTACTCGACGATGAAGAATTAAAAGCAGTGCTTGGGCATGAATTAAGCCATTTGAAGAACCACGATGTGCTGACGATTACTTTGCTTTCCGTGATCCCGATGATCATGTACCGGATTGCCTGGCAGTTTTTATTTTACGGCCGCCGGCGTGATGAGCGGGGCGGCAATACCGTATTAATCGGACTGGCCGCTTTCTTATTTTATTTTGTGACCAATCTTTTGGTGCTCTATGCCTCGCGGATCCGGGAGTATTTTGCCGACCGGGGTTCAGTGCTTTTGGGAAACCAGCCCAAGGCTTTGGCTTCCAGCCTGTATAAATTGGCTTACGGGTCAGCAAAATTAAATCCGGAATCTTTAAAGCAAACTGAAGGAATGAAGGCCTTTTTCATCAATGACCCGTCTCAAGGCCGCAAGGAAGTCTTGGAGTTATCGCAATTGGATCTGGATAAAAGCGGCACGATCGACGCTTCCGAGCTGGATTTACTTAGAAGATCAAATATACGTCTGAATTTAGGGGATAAGATGCTTGAGCTTTTAAGCACGCACCCGAATATGCTTAAGCGCATCAAGAAGCTTTCCGAATATAGGGCTTAATTCCATCTGCCTTCCTCAAAAGCTGGAAATTTTATGAAGTAGTATATATTATTAGCGGGTGGCAAGCCTTGGACTCGAGTGAGCATCTCAAAAATTCGAGCGGGCAAGGCTGCCCGCAATAAATGTCCTGGCAGAGCGAGAATTTTTGCCGAAGCGAAGATTTTCCACGCTGGGGAAAATCGAGCGGTGCTGCGAGAGACAAGGCTTGACAGGACCCGCGTAAATTATTAAATTTCCCTATAAAATTTACAGCTTTATCCCTCCATTTTCTTTTGACATAACCCTAAATCTACTATATAATTACTAAACTATGGACATTAATGAGATTATTCAGCAAAGAACCGCTAAATTAGGGGCGCTTAAAGCTAAAAACGTGCCTTTGTATCCTGCCAATGTGCCTGATCACATTACGATCGGCAAGGTTTTGGAGAGTTTTGAAGAAGGCAAAAAGGTTACTCTTTGCGGCAGGGTGATGGCTAATCGGGCCCATGGTAAGGTCAATTTTATGGACCTGCGGGATGCCACCGGCAAGATCCAGCTTTATGTTAAAAGGGATATTGTTGGGGAAGAAAAAGCCGCGCTGCTTGAGCAGTTGGATATTGCCGATATCATCAGCGCAAGCGGAGAGCTTTTTAAAACGCATACCGGTGAATTTACGCTTAAAGTAGAAGATTTTACCATTTTATCCAAGGCCCTGCGGCCTTTGCCTGAAAAATGGCACGGTTTAAAAGACGTAGAGCTGCGTTACCGGCAGCGTTACCTGGACTTGCTTTGCAATGAAGATGTCAAAAAAGTATTTTTGTTACGCGCAAAGATCATCCGGGCGATGCGTAATTTTCTCGACGAGAGAGGTTTTTTGGAAGTTGAAACTCCGATGATGCATGATATCGCCGGAGGGGCGGCCGGCCGGCCTTTTAAGACATTCCATAATGAATACGCAATGGACCTATTTTTAAGGATTGCTCCGGAACTGTATTTAAAACGGCTTTTGGTGGGCGGCCTTGACCGGGTCTATGAAATTAACCGTTCTTTTCGCAATGAAGGCGTATCCACGCGGCATAATCCGGAGTTTACGATGCTGGAGGTTTATCAGGCTTACACTGATTGCGAAGGGATGATTAATTTAACGCAGGATTTAATTTGCCATATCGCCAAAGAGGTTTTAGGCAAAGAGGAGTTGGTTTATCAGGGTAAAACTCTTAGCCTTAAAGTTCCCTGGGCCAGGCAATCATTCGCCCAATTAGTTAAAGATAAGTTTGGCATAGAGCCGCAAGATGATGCGGCTAAAATGCTTAATAAATTACAGGCCAAAGGATTTGCCAAAGATAAGGACCGCCTGAGCCGCTCTCAGATAAATAAAATTGTTGAGGATGCCTTGGAGCAGGAGCTGCAAACCAATCCGGTATTCATTACGGATTATTTTACCAGCCTTTGTCCTTTGGCCAAGGTGAATAAAGATAACCCGTTGATTTCAGAGAGGTTTGAGCTCTACGTTGCGGGTATGGAAATTGCCAATGCTTATTCCGAGTTAAATGACCCCTTGGAACAGCGCCGGCGTTTTGAAGAAGAGATCAAGGACCTTGCCTCCGAAGAGAAGAAAAATGTAGATAATGATTATCTCTTAGCTTTAGAGCACGGTATGCCTCCGGCAGGAGGATTGGGCATTGGCATTGACCGGTTGTTGATGTTATTCACGGATCAGGCCTCAATCAGGGATGTAATTTTATTTCCCCTTTTACGTAATCAGCAGGAAGAGGAAAAAGTTTAAGATGTTTTCAGAATTATGGCTGAGCCAGAGGTATTTAAGGGCAGGCAAGAAAGAAAAGATTATCTCGATTACCGCTTTGATTTCGATGATTGGTATCGGTATCGGGGTGATGGTTTTAATCGTGGTGATCTCGGTGATGAGCGGATTTGACCGGTTCCTGGAGGATAAAATGGTCGGTACCAATGCCCACCTTTCGCTGGAATTTGGCGGCGGGTCAAAGGATCCTTACCGGGTAATCGATAAGTTAAAAACTTTTTCTTATGTCAAAGGAGCTGCTCCTTTTATCGACGGCCAAGCTTTGGTCAGGAGCGGGAAATCGATTTTCGGGGTAGAGGTACGCGGTATCGACCCGAAATTGCAGGCAGAGATATCCAAAATTAACGAGTATTTAAAATTAGGAAGCTATAATTTGGCAGGCAACGAAGTGGCTATCGGAGAAGAGCTGGCTTTGCGCCTGAATCTGGCAATCGGGGACAGTATCAGCTTGATCTCTCCGGTTACTTTGGCCAAAACCGATTTTAATATCAAAGGTATTTTTAACAGCGGGATGTATCTCTATGATTCCAGCCTGATTTTAACCAGTATGAAGGGGGCGCAGGATTTTTATAAAATTCCCGATACGGTAAGCGGTATCGCTATCAAAGTAGATAATATTTATAAAGTAGGGGACGTAAAGGAAAAGCTGTACCGGGATTTAAAAGGTTTTGGAACTTACCAGGCGCGCACCTGGGTAGACGCCAACAGGAATTTCCTGGAGGCTTTAAAGCTTGAGAAGATCGTGATGTTTATCGTGGTGACGATGACCACCGTGGTTGCCGCGTTCGGGATTGTGGGCACCTTGATCATGTCGGTGATGAGCCGGATAAAGGATATCGGTATTCTGCGTTCGGTCGGAGCAAAAACCAAAAGTATCCTGCAGATTTTTATTTTTCAGGGCATGGCCATCGGCTTAACCGGTATTTTGCTGGGGTTGGCCGGAGGGATATCTTTAGCGTTTTCATTAGACAAAGTCGTGGATCTTATTTCCCGGATTATCGGCAGGAGCCTGATCCCGCAGGATATTTATTATTTTAACCGGATCCCGGTCAATATAAACAGCGCGGATATCAGTTTAATCGTAATCTGTGCTTTAGTTATAACTTTACTTGCCAGTATTTACCCGGCATATTACGCCACCAGGATAATTCCCAGCGAGGCTGTCCGGCATGAATAACAACAAGGAGATGCTCAAGGTCAGTTCAATTTGTAAAAGTTACCGCGATATTACCAGCAACCTTGAAGTATTAAAGAATATAAATTTTAGCGTCGCCGAAGGAGAATTTCTGGCAATCCAGGGGCCGTCAGGGGCGGGAAAATCAACGCTCTTGCATATTTTAGGAGGGTTAGATAACCCTACTTCCGGTAAAGTTTATTTTGAAGGAAACAGTATCTACGGTTTAAATGAAGACGAGCTGGCGGGTTTTCGTAACCGCAAAGTTGGTTTTGTTTTTCAGTTTTTCCATTTGTTACCGGAGTTAAACGCGCTGGAAAATGTTTTACTGCCCGGCATTTTAAAATCGTGGTGGGAAAGGAAAAAAAGTTCCGGCCAGGCCGCAGCGCTTTTAGAAAGGCTGGGTTTAGCCCAAAGGCTTACGCATCGGCCGCTGGCTTTGTCCGGCGGAGAGCAGCAGAGGGTGGCGATTGCCCGGGCATTGATCAATAAGCCGCGGCTTTTGCTTTGCGATGAACCGACGGGTAACCTGGATTCGGAGAACGGAAAGAATATCCTGCGGCTTTTAATCGACCTTAACCGCAACGAGAAGATTACGATTGTCATGGTTACTCATGATAAAGAGATTGCTATCGGGGCAAGCAGAGTTATACATTTGAAAGACGGTATTCTTTTACATTAGCACCCCGCGCTTATAAGGAGGAATCAATGAAGATTTATATCAACGGGAAATTTTATGAAAAAGAAAATGCCAAGGTTTCGGTGTTTGATCACGGCCTGCTTTATGGCGACGGAGTTTTTGAAGGGATCCGTTCCTATAGCCGCCGCGTGTTTAAATTAAAGGAGCACATTGACCGGCTCTTTGAATCCGCCCAGAGTATTATGTTAAAGATTCCTTTGACTAAGGAGCAGGTGATTAAGGCCGTAGTGAATACGCTTAAGGCCAATAAATTAGACAATGCTTATATCCGCTTAGTGGTTACCCGCGGGGAAGGTGATTTGGGGCTTGATCCGCGTAAATGCTATAAAGGAGCGACAATTATTATTATTGCCGACAAGATCGCTCTTTATCCGCAGAAGCTTTATCAAGATGGTTTAAGTATCGTTACCGTGCCAACGGTGCGCAATTTGCCTGAGGCGCTTAATCCCCAGATCAAGTCTTTGAATTATTTAAATAATATCCTGGCCAAGATCGAAGCCGGCAATGCCGGATGCGACGAGGCGATCATGCTTGATTCCTTGGGTTACGTGGCTGAATGTACCGCCGATAATATTTTTGTGGTAAAAGGCGGGCATCTTTACACGCCGCCGCAATGCATGGGTACTTTACGCGGGATCACCCGGGATTCGATTTTAGAAATCGCCCGCAAAAACAAGATTGCCGCGCACGAACATGTGATTACGCGGCATGAAGTTTATATCTCTGATGAGTGTTTTATTACAGGCACAGCCGCACAGATTATTCCGGTGGTTAAAGTTGACGGCAGAACGATTGGAACCGGAAAACCCGGCAAGCTTACGTTTGTTCTGATGAAGAAATTTAAAGAGTTAACCGCCAAAAACGGAGTAAAATATTAATATGCTTTGCGATATCTGCGGAAAAAATCCGGCAACCGTGCACTTGACTGAAATTATCGATGACCAGATGAATGAATTGCATTTATGCGAAGAGTGCGCCAGGACCAAAAGCGCGGCCATGGAGCAGCAGTTTGGTTTAAGCGATCTTTTGGCCGGGATGGTTGATTTCCAGAAGCCCTCCAGCAAAGAAGAGGAGCTGGTTAATATCAAATGCCCCAGCTGCGGCCTAAGTTACGCGGATTTTAAGAAGATCGGCAGGCTGGGCTGCGGAGAGTGTTATGATGTTTTTCGCAAGTACCTGGCGCCTTTGTTAAAACGCATACACGGCTCAAACCAGCATGTCGGTAAAAGCCCTTTAAAAATAAAAACTACCCTTACCCGGGTTAGTAAAAAGAAGATCGATCTTGCGGAATTAAAAGAGCAGCTGCAAAAAGCAATCCAGAAAGAGGCTTTTGAAGAAGCGGCGCGCCTGCGCGATCAGATCAAAGAGATAGAAACTAAAAAAGGAAAAGAAGGTTAATATGCAGATCAATGATTTGATCAACCACACCAGCGAATGGCTTAAAGGGACCGGCCCGAATTCGGATGTGGTTATTTCCAGCCGGATCCGGCTGGCCAGGAACCTCAATAAACTTCCTTTCCCGCATTGGGCCAGTAAGGCGCAATTGAATGAGGTGATGGAGAAAACCAGCCAGGCGATGTTAAAGATCGAACCGCTTAAAAAATCCACGCTTTTTACGCTGGCGAATTTAGACAACATTGATAAACAGTTTTTAGTGGAAAGGCACCTGATGTCCATCGAACATACCCAGAAGACAGAGCAGAAGGCGGTGCTGGTCAATGATGAAGAAAACATCGCGGTAATGATCAATGAAGAGGATCATTTACGCGTGCAGCTGATGCAGTCAGGGTTTAATCTTTTTGAGGCCTGGAATATTATTAACGGTATCGATGACGCTTTGGCCAAGATTTTGGATTACGCGTATCTGCCGGATTTTGGTTATCTTACCGCCTGCCCGACAAATACCGGCACCGGCATGCGCGGTTCAGTGATGCTGCATTTGCCGGCGCTGGTAATGAGCCGGCAGATCGAGCGGGTGCTGGCGGCAATAGCCAAATTAAGCTTTACAACGCGCGGCCTTTACGGCGAAGGCACGCAGGCCAGCGGTAATTTTTTCCAGATTTCCAATCAGGTTTCTTTGGGGCACAGTGAAAACGAGATTATTGAGAACCTCAACAGCCTGATCCGCCAGATCATCGAGCAGGAAACGCAGACCAGGGAGATCATGCTTTCTAAAAGTAAAGATGTTTTAGAGGACAGGATCAACCGCTCTTTGGGTATTTTAAAAAGCGCCCGGATTATTACCAGCCAGGAGACGATTGAATTGTTATCGATGGTGCGGCTGGGCAGCGACCTAGGCATGATTAAGGATATCGGCCGGCTGACGATTAACGAGCTTTTCATTACCACTCAACCGGCGCATCTGCAGAAACTGGAAAACAAAAAACTTTCATCGCAGGAAAGGGATTTAGCCAGGGCGGAATTGATTCGCAAAAAATTGAATTTATTATGACACCCCGCGCGGCACCTGGCGCTTATTTGAATTGCGCCAGTATTCGCCTTGTGGCGAAAATTGCGCGGGTGTTGTCTAGGTAGACAAGGAGAAATCATGTTTAATCGTTTTACGGAGAGAGCAAGAAAAGTAATTATTTTAGCAAAAGAAGAGGCCAGGCGTTTTAACCACGATTATATCGGCACTGAGCATATATTATTGGGGTTAGTCCGGGAAGGGGAAGGGGTGGCCGCGGCGGTATTGCAGAAGCTGGATGTTTCGCTTGAGAATATCCGCCTGGAGATCGAAAAGCTGGTCCAGCCCGGGCCCACTACCCAGATTATCGGCGATATTCCTTTCACGCCCCGGGCTAAAAAAGCTTTAGAGCTGGCCGCTGAAGAAGCCCGTTCCCTGGGGCACAATTATATCGGCACCGAACATCTTCTTTTAGGGCTTATCCGTGAAGGTGAAGGTATTGCTTCGCAGGTACTGTTAAATTTAGGCATGGATTTAAACTCGGTGCGTAATGAAGTGATGGGACTTTTAGGTTCCTCTTTACCAGGGGGCAATGTAGGAGGCGCTCAGGCGGCAAAATCCAAGACTCCGGCCCTTGACGCTTTTGGCCGCGACCTTACGGCATTGGCCCGGGAAAATAAATTGGATCCGGTGATTAACCGCAAGCAGGAAATTGAGCGGGTAGTCCAGATTTTAAGCCGGCGCACCAAGAATAATCCCGTACTTTTGGGTGAGGCCGGAGTGGGAAAAACAGCAATTGTCGAAGGCTTAGCCCAGTTGATTATCGCCGGCAATATCCCGGAAGTTTTAAGGGGCAAGCGGCTGATAGTTTTAGATTTGGCGCTGATGGTTGCCGGGACCAAATACCGCGGGCAGTTTGAGGAAAGAATCAAAGCGATTATGGAGGAGATCAAACGTTCGCAGGACATAATTATTTTTATCGATGAGTTGCACACTTTGGTGGGCGCCGGAGCCGCGGAAGGGGCAATCGATGCCTCCAATATTATGAAGCCGGCGCTTTCCCGCGGAGAGATGCAGTGCATCGGCGCCACCACCGTGGATGAATACCGTAAATATATCGAGAAGGACGCGGCTTTAGAGCGCCGTTTCCAGACGATCATGGTTGAGCCTCCGACGGTGGAACAAACTATCGAGATCTTAAAAGGCCTGCGCGATAAATACGAAGCGCATCACCGCGTTACTTTTAAAGATGAGTCCCTGGAGGCTGCCGCTAAATTAAGCGACCGTTATATTTCCGGAAGGTTTATGCCGGATAAGGCGATTGATTTAATCGATGAAGCCGGTTCACGGGCGCGCTTAAATGTTTTGATCGTCCCGGACAATATAAAAAAGATCGAAGCCGATGTCGAATCATTAAGAAAAGAAAAAGAGTCTTATATCAAGAGCCAGGATTTTGAAAAAGCCGCGTCTTTGCGCGACCAGGAACGCCTGGCCCGCCAGGAGCTGGAAAAATTAAATAAGGAGTGGAGCCAGGCAAAAGAAAAAATGCGGCCGGAAGTTACTGCCGAAGATATCGCCAAAATACTGGCGCAGTGGACAGGGATCCCGATCTTCAGGTTAGAGGAAAAGGAAAGCGAAAAATTGCTCAAGATCGAAGAAGAGCTGCATAAACGGGTAGTCGGCCAGAATGAAGCAATTGAAGCTATCGCCCACGCGGTCAGGCGGTCAAGGGCGGGGATTAAAGACCCCAAGCGGCCAATCGGTTCATTCATATTTTTGGGCCCTACTGGCGTCGGAAAAACCCTGCTGGCCCGGGCGCTGGCGGAATTTATGTTTGGCGACGAAGACGCTCTGTTACAATTGGATATGTCAGAGTATATGGAGAAGTTTAATGTTTCTCGCTTGATCGGAGCTCCTCCGGGATACGTCGGCTATGAAGAGGGCGGCCAGCTTACGGAACGGGTGCGCCGCCGGCCGTACGCGGTCATACTTCTAGATGAGATTGAAAAAGCGCATCCGGATGTTTTTAATTTGCTGCTGCAGGTTTTTGAGGAAGGCCGGCTTACTGATAGCTTTGGCCGGAAAGTTGATTTTAAGAATACGATTATCATTATGACCTCTAACGTCGGCGCGGAATTGATCCGCAAGACCGGCTCATTGGGATTTAGGACCCAGAAAGAAGAAGGCACTTACCAGGATATGAAAGATAAATTGCTGGAAGCAGTCAAGCATGCTTTTAAACCGGAGTTCTTAAACCGCGTTGATGATATTATTGTTTTCCGGCAGTTAGCTAAGGAGGAGCTCTCGCAAATTATCGATATCGAGATCGGTTATGTCATCCAGCGCCTGAAGGACCAGAAAATAACTTTAGAGGTCAGTAAGGAGGCCAAGGAACTTTTAATTGAAAAAGGATTTGACCCGGTTTTTGGCGCCCGGCCTCTAAAGAGGACTATCCAGAGGTTCCTGGAGGATCCCTTGGCAGGGGAGATTATCTCTAAAAAATATAAGGAGGGCTCTTCAATTAAGGTAACCCGTAAAAATGAAGAGCTTATTTTCGAATAATGTTTACATTATTTTTCATTGACCTGGGCCGTAAAATTCTTGAATTCATGTATTTTGTCGGCGGCTTAACTAACCTCTCCGTGCAAACCGTGTATTTAACATTCAAGCCTCCGTATAAATATGGCCATATAATCGAGCAGTCCAAGAAAGCCGGTTACGACAGCTTCCCGATTGTTTCGCTGCTGGCTTTGTTTATCGGTTTTATTTTCGCTTTACAGACGGCGTATTTTATGCAGCGCATCGGCTCAGAGATGTATATTGCCAGCATGGTCGCTTTGTCGATTGTGCGCGAGTTAGGCCCGGTAATCACGGCGCTGGTAGTTGCCGGAAGAGTCGGCGCATCCCATACCGCGGAGTTAGGGTCGATGCAGGTTACCGAACAGATCGATGCCTTGGAAACTATGGCGACCAATCCGGTAAAATACCTGGTCGTCCCGCGCTTTGTGGCTTTAAGCGTTATGCTTCCCATCCTTACATTGTACGCCAATATTATCGGAATACTCGGAAGCTACCTTATTTGCGTATTAAAGCTGGGGATTACCAGCAGTATGTATATGAATATAACTTTTAGCGCGTTATTTTATAAAGATTTATTTACGGGTTTATTTAAAGCCTGGATTTTTGGGATGGTTATCGCTTTAGTCAGCTGCTATGAAGGTTTTAATGTCGAGGGCGGGGCAGCCGGAGTCGGTAAGGCAACGACGCGATCGGTGGTGATTACTTTTATCATGATCATCGCGGCGGATTGTTTCTTTACCGCGCTGTTTTATTTTATTTTTCCTTAAAAAATGATCGAGATACAAAACTTAACCAAAAAATTCGGTAATAACTTAGTTTTGGACCAGCTGAATTTAACGGTCCCCACCGGCCAAACCTGCGTAATTATCGGCAGAAGCGGCTGCGGAAAATCAGTCCTGCTTAAACATATCGTCGGGCTGTTAAAACCGGACGAGGGCAAGGTTTTAGTTAACAGCAAAGAGGTGGGCGGTTTAAAAGAATTGGAATTAACCGCCCTGCGGGCCAAAATCAGCTTAGTATTCCAAGGCGGGGCTCTTTTTGATTCGATGAACGTTGCTGAAAATGTCGGGTTTAGCCTTTTTGAACATACGCATATTAATCGTGAAGAAATTTTAGCGCGGGTGGAGGAGTCTTTGTCCTTAGTAGATTTAGGCGGTATCGGTAATCTTATGCCTTCGGAGTTAAGCGGAGGAATGAAAAAACGCGTAGCTTTAGCGCGGGCAATTTGCATCAAGCCGGAAATTATCCTTTATGACGAACCGACGACCGGAGTCGACCCGATTACCGCCGACAGTATCAATCGGCTTATCCGCTCGCTCCATGATAAATTAAAAGTCACTTCCTTTGTGGTCACGCATGATATGCGCAGCGCCTACCACATCGCCAACAAGATTGCCATGCTGTATAAAGGGAAAATAATTTTAGAGGGTACTCCTGAAGAGATCCAGCATACTCAGTATCCGGTAGTGCACCAGTTTATTCATGGGCTCTCCAAGGGGCCGATAACTGAATCAATCGATACTTAAATGGAGGCTTAAATGATATTCGGAAAAACCAAATTAGAGCTAAGGGTGGGCGTCTTTGTTTTTATCGGCATGGTAATTTTAGTTATTTTTATATTGTCGATCGGCGGATTTAAAACCTGGAGTTCCGGGTACCGGATTAATGTTAACTTTAATTTTGTTAACGGGATAAAGGTGGGGGCGCCGGTGCGTTTTGCCGGAGTCGATGTAGGCGAGGTAAAAAGAATTAAGCTGGAGTTTATTCCCGAAGAAAGCCGTTCAAATGTGCGCCTGATAGTTTGGGTCAGGGATATTATCAAGATTCCCGTTGATTCCACTGTTTGGGTCAATACCCTGGGGTTATTGGGTGAAAAATATATCGAGATAATGCCCGGCAAAGACTATGCCAACCCGATTAAAGAAAATGGATCCATGATCGGCGTTGATCCGTTGCCGATACACGCGATATTTAACCGGGCCGAAAGTATAATGCATAATCTGGATGACGGGCTTGCCCAGATCAGGAATAAAGAAGGCACATTAGGCAAGCTTATTTATGACGATACGGTTTATAATGAATTGCAAGCGCTGGTTACCGATGTGCGCAAGAATCCCTGGAAGTTATTTTTCAGGACTAAAGAGAAAAAATAATGAGGACAAAGTCGGTTTTTAGCTGTTCAAATTGCGGGTATCAATCGCCGAAATGGCTGGGCAAGTGCCCGGATTGCAACAGCTGGAATTCTTTTAACGAAGAGGATTATGCCGTTCCTTCATCCGGGATCAAAGAAAGGGTCTCTTTGTATAAAGAAGGGCCGGTACTTTTAAGGGATGTGGTGGCTAAAGATGAAGACCGGTTAAAGACTAATATTATTGAGCTGGACCGGGTTTTAGGCGGCGGGATTGTCAAGGGCTCGGTGATCTTAATCGGCGGCGACCCCGGGGTAGGCAAATCGACCATCTCTTTACAGGTTTCCAACCATTTGACTAAGCAGGGGATCGGGGTGCTTTATGTCAGCGGCGAAGAAAGCGTGGCCCAGACTAAATTACGCGCCAGACGCTTGGGGGAATCGGGCGCGGATAATCTTTATATCGTCAATCAAACGGACTTATCTTTAATTGTCGAATACATTAAAAAATTAAAACCTCAGGTAGTCATCATCGATTCAATCCAGGTTATTTTTGATTCCGGGATCAGCTCTTCTCCCGGCAGCGTCAGCCAGGTGCGGGAATGCGCGGGGATCCTGACGCAATTAGCCAAAACTACCGGGACCTCGATTTTTATTATCGGCCATGTGACCAAAGAAGGGACTTTGGCTGGGCCGCGGGTTTTAGAGCATATCGTGGACACGGTGCTTTATTTTGAAGGGGACCGTTTCGCGATCTATAGAATACTGCGCGCGGTGAAAAACCGGTTTGGCTCAACCAATGAAATCGGCGTATTTGAAATGGGGGCGCAGGGTTTGGCGGAAGTAAGGAACCCGTCGGAAATATTCCTTTCGGAGCGGCCCAGCGATGTATCCGGGACGATCGTAACCTCGATTTTGGAAGGGACGCGGCCGCTTTTGGTTGAGATCCAGTCGTTGGTTTCCAGGAGCAGTTTCGGTTATGCCCGCAGGCGGGCGCAGGGTTTTGATTTTAACCGCCTTTCTTTGCTGGTGGCGGTTTTAGAAAAACGCATGGGGCTGGCCCTTGAGGCAGAAGATATCTTTGTCAATGTCGCCGGAGGGATAAAAATCGAAGACCCGGCGGCGGATTTAGCGGTATGCGCGGTGGTTGCCTCGAGTTTCCGGGAGCAGGTGGTTTTACCCCGGGCGGTAGTTTTAGGAGAGGTGGGGTTAAGCGGCGAGATTAGAAGTATTTCCCAGGTGCTGACGCGGATCAATGAAGCGCAAAAGCTGGGCTTTAAGCATTGCGTTTTACCTAAAAACAGCATTAAGAACCTTAAACTTAAGAGTTCGGATATGGAAATTATTCCCGTGTCTACTTTAAAGGAAGCTTTAGATATTATACTCGGGTTAGGGATTAAATTGGAGGCAAAGAAATGAATTTATTATTAGCGCGGCTTTTGTTTATTTTAGGCAGTATGGCGATTGGTTATCAGACGGTGGTAATTAATGGTTCCGGCTTAATCGGTTTGATAGTTGGCGCTTTAGTGGCATTAGCAATGATCGCCGCTGAAGCAGGGTTGCGTAAAGTTTCGGTAAGCGGTTTGTCCAGCGCGGTATTTGGATTAATCTTAGGCTTGATTATGGCCAAGCTGGTCGGAGATGCTTTTAGCATTGCTCCTATCGATCCGGTTGTGCTTTCCAGAATCAGGGTGGGGCTGACTTTGGTTTTTTGCTATCTGGGTATGGTCATGGCCCTGCGCGGAAAAGATGAATTTAATGTCATCATTCCTTATGTGCGGCTGCGCCGGCAGGACCAGGCGCAAGATGTGGTGCTTTTAGATACCAGCGTGATTATCGACGGCAGGATTGTGGATCTTTGTAAAACTCGTTTTTTAGGGGGTAAAATTATCATCCCGAAATTCGTGCTGCGGGAATTACAGCAGATCGCCGATTCTACCGATCCGATCAAACGCCAGCGGGGCAGGCGGGGTCTGGAGATACTGAATGTGATCCAAAATGAGCCGGGAATGGATATTACGATCCATGAGCAGGATTTTACCGAGACCACTGAGGTGGATGCAAAACTGGTTTTGTTGGCTAAATTATTGGAAGCCAAAATCTTAACCGTTGATTTTAATTTAAACCGCGTTGCCAGCATCCAGGGGATCAAAGTTTTAAATATAAATGAACTGGCTAACGCTTTAAAACCCGTGGTTTTTCCCGGGGAAGAGATGCGGATCAAGTTGATTAAAGAAGGTAAAGAGCATAACCAGGCGGTGGGTTATCTTGATGACGGGACGATGGTGGTAGTTGAGGATGCCCGCAAGTTACTTGGCCAGGAGGTTAAGGTTGTGGTGACTTCGGTCCTGCAAACTCAGGCCGGCAGGATGATCTTTACCAAGACAGAAAAATAATAATGGTTAGCGCGATAATCCTGGCAGCTGGACGGGGAAAACGGCTTAATACGCCAGTACCGAAACCTTTAGTAAAAATTGGTAATTTGCCGGCAATAGTTTATTCTCTTAGGGCCTTAAACAGGCATCTGGATATCGCTGAGATTATCGTGGTGGTTAGCCCGGGCAATCAGCAGGCAATTACCAATGCGCTAAAGAAATATCCTTTTAAAAAAATAAAGGTTTTTGTTTTGGGCGGGGCGCGCCGGCAGGATTCGGTAGCTAATGGGCTCAAAGAAGTCAGCGTAAAAAGTGATTGGGTTTTAATCCATGATTCCGCGCGGCCGTTTATTGACCGTAAATCGATTAGCAAGGTTATCTTCGCCGCTAAAAAAACCGGCGCAGCAATATTAGGGATACCGGTTAAAGCAACGATTAAGAGCGTCAAAGCGGGCTTGCTGGTTGATAGGACTGTGGACAGGGCCAATCTCTGGGAGATACAAACTCCACAGGTTTTTAAAAAAGAGCTTATTGTCCAGGCCTATAAAAAATATTCTAAAAGCAATGTTACGGATGACGCTTCTTTGGTTGAGAAATTGGGGAAAAAGGTCCAGGTTGTTCCGGGGAGTGATGAAAATATCAAAATTACGACTAGCGTTGACCTGTTATTGGCCGGGGAGATTGCCAGGAGGCGTTTATGATGCAATTTAAAGTCGGAATAGGTTATGATATCCACCGTTTAATTACGGGCAGGCCGTTATTTTTAGGCGCTGTGGAGATTCCTTATATTAAAGGACTCTTGGGGCATTCCGACGGTGACGCATTGATCCACGCGCTTTGCGACGCGCTATTGGGTGCCTTAGCGCTTGGCGATATCGGCGAACATTTTCCGGATACGGATCCTAAATATCAGGGTATTGCCAGTAGTAAGCTGCTTGAGGCCGTTAAGGGATTAGTGGACCAGAGCGGTTATCAAATCAATAATCTGGATGTTGTCATTATCGCCCAGGAGCCCAAGCTTGTGCCGTTTAAGCAACAGATGAAAGAAAAGATTTCCGCGCTTCTTGGTATCGGCCAGGAGATTGTAAACATAAAAGCAAAAACAAATGAAGGGCTGGACGCGGTAGGAAATCGGGAGGCAATTGCCTGTTACGCGGCAGCTTCTTTGGCAAAGGGGGTATAAACATGTTCTCCATAATTATAAATATATTGATTTTAATCGCGGCGCTTTATTTAATTAAGTTTATGCTTATTTCCGTGATTTTTTACGCTGATATTAGGGCGGCGCAGAAAAGGGATCCGGCGGCAAAAAGTTTTATCGAGGTGATTTTGCTTTATCCCGGGCTGCACGCTTTGATTTATTACCGGGTCGCCCATTTCTTCTATCAAACACATTTATTTTTTCTGGCGCGCCTTTTATCCCAGGTTGCCCGGTTTTCTACCGGCATTGAAATCCATCCGGGGGCCAAAATCGGCAAGCGGTTTTTTATCGACCATGGATTAGGCGTGGTGATCGGAGAGACCGCGATTGTCGGAGATGATGTTTTGCTTTATCAGGGCACAACCTTGGGCGGGACCGGAATCATACAGGGAAAACGCCATCCTACTGTCGGCAATAATGTGGTGATCGGGGCCGGCGCAAAAGTTTTAGGCAATATTACCATCGGCGACAATTCTTATATCGGGGCAAACGCGGTAGTGGTCAAAGATGTTCCGCCAAATTCCACGGTCGTCGGTGTTCCCGGAAGGATCACCAAGCAGGACGGTAAAAAAATGGATGTCAGCTTAGACCACGCGCGGATGCTGGACCCGATTATGCAGTCAATCGAAGAGCTGCAGGATAGAATTAAAAATTTGGAAAAGAAGTAGAGTGCATGCCTATCTTTATATATAATTCCCTCACCAGAAAAAAAGAAGAGTTTGTTCCGATAAAGGCTCCGCAGGTAAAAATGTATACTTGCGGAGTTACGGTTTATGACGCCTGCCATATTGGCCATGCCCGCAGTTTATTTATTTTCGATTTGATCCGCAGGTATTTAAAATACCGCGGTTTTGACGTGAGTTTTACGCGCAATATCACCGATATCGACGATAAGATAATTAACCGGGCTAATGAGCTTAAAGTTGACTGGCAGGAGTTGGTTAGTAAATATATCGCCAGTTACAATCAGGATCTAGAAAGCCTGGGGATAGAAAAAGCGGATTTTGAGCCGCGGGCAACCGAAAATATTACCGATATGATTGAATATATTAAAAAGCTGGTGGATAAAGGCCTGGCTTATGAATCCGCCGGCGATGTTTATTTTGATGTGCGTAAATTTGCCGGATACGGGAAATTATCCGGCCAAAGCATCGACCAGATGGAGACCGGGGTGAGGATCGGCCCGTCGGAGTTAAAGCATGACCCGTTGGATTTTGCCCTTTGGAAACGCTCTAAGGAAAATGAGCCTTGCTGGCCCAGCATTTTTGGGCCGGGCAGGCCGGGCTGGCATATCGAGTGTTCGGTGATGTCGCAGAAGTTTTTAAAAACCGAAACTTTGGATATCCACGCCGGAGGCAGGGATTTGATTTTTCCGCACCATGAGAATGAATTGGCGCAGAGTGAATCCTATAGCGGTAAGCCATTTGCTAAATATTGGATACACCATGGACTGCTTACGATCAACACGCAAAAGATGTCTAAGTCGCTGGGGAATTTTATCACGATTAAGGATTTTATCGCCAAATACCATAATCCCGAGCTGTTGAAGTTTTTCTTTTTGTCCGCCCACTATGCCCACCCAATCGATTACAGCGACGCAAAAATCGAGGAGGCCAGGCAAGCATTGCAGAGGATTAGTATTTTTATGGATAAGGCCAAGGCAGTCAAGCCGGGTTTGGCGCTAACCCTGTTAAAGAGACATTCTAAAGAGGTGGCTAAGTTAAAAAATAAATTTACCGCTTCTTTAGATGATGATTTTAACACGCCGGAAGCCTTGGCTTGTGTTTTTGAGCTGGTGAACCTGGCGAATAAAAATATCGGGAAGGCGGATCTTGTTTTTAGCGCTCAAGTTGTTTTAAAAGAGATGCTTGAGATCCTCGGCATTACGCTTAAGGCGGTAAGAATCGACACCCAGATCAGCGAAGATGAAATTAAGTCTAAGATTCAGAGTAGGTCGGATGCTAAAAAATCCAAGGACTACGCGCTGGCCGATAAAATCAGAAAAGAGCTGGAAGAAAAAGGGGTAATTCTCGAGGATACCAAGAACGGCGCAACTTGGAGAAGGAAGTTGTAGTGAATAGTTTGATTTGAAGTAGGGGATTGGAGATTCTCATTAAAAAGCCCATAACTTGCGTTACGGGCTTTTTAATTTGTTAGATGCTATGTTAAACTGCCAAGCTTTTCAAGGAATGGTATGATACCTTCATTAAGTGAGTTCAACCATTTCGAAAGGAGGAAAGCATGGCCTACAATTCACAGGACTATGACATATTTATCGGAATCGATGTTGACCAAAAAAGCTTCTCGTTTACCGTCAAGGACCACGAACAGATGAACCGTTCACACAGAATACCCGCAGATCCAGAGAACCTTTACCGCCATATAGAAAATACCTATAATGGCAAAAGAGTCATCTGCGCCTATGAAACCGGAGGGAGTGGTTATTATCTTCATGATTATTTAACCTCCGCTACGCGCCAACGGTTAGATTTGCTGCTTGCGGATTTAGAGTATGCACGTAACCAGCAATTAAAGGTCATTAACGAATTAAGGGCAATAGCGTTAAATAATCCCTGCCTTACGGCTAATGTGCATTGCTTGCGTTCTATCCCTGGTATAGGTTTATTACGGCAATAACCATATTGGCAAATATCGGCGATACAGCTAAGCAACCCCAGAGAGCTGGGGGCGTTTATCGGGCTTGTGCCTCGTGAACATTCCACCGGAGACAAAATATCCAAAGGCTCTATCACCCACATGGGCGATGTTTTCCTGCGCTCTCTGCTGATTGAGGCCAGTTGGGTAATTATCCGTAAGGATACACGTATGCGGCAATTCTATGATCGCATTCGCTCCAGGCATCATCCGCATATTGCCGCTCGCAAGGCCATTGTCGCGGTAGCGCGTAAATTAACCTTGATTATTTATAGGGTCTTGAAAGAACAGCGTGACTATATAGCTTAATGATAAGAAATAGTGTTAGAGATAGGACCTTTAAGTAACGCTTGCCTTGGGGGACGCCTCGTGGTCAAAATCAGAGTCAATGTTTTTAGACTCGTTGTTAGATAGAGACCCCTGGGGCCTTAAACGCAAAATCAAATAGTGTGAACCCATGTGGGTTGCCACGTATAACAGAGAGTTAAAGGGTTCTAGATTTAACACGAGGAGCTAGAATAAGAAAAGCTTGACACTTTACATAACAGATTTTGGCCTTTTCTGCGTCAGTTGCGGTAGGAAGAAAATAATAATGACGCAAGAAAGGAGAGAAAGGAATGAAGAATTCGATAGGCAAAGAATATATCAATTTCTTGAATGGAATCAAATCGCGCATTGTTACAGCGCGGATTCAGGCGATTAGGTCGGTCAATAAAGAGCTTATAAAGTTATATTGGGATATCGGCAGAACTATCGTCGAGAGGCAGAAAAAATATAAGTGGGGAGATGCGGTAGTTGAAAGGTTTGCCTTTGATTTAGCCGCAGAATTTAATGGTAGGGCGGGTTTTTCCGTGCAAAATTTATGGCGGATGAGGCTTTTATATCTTGAGTACAAAGATAGCCTGAAACTCGCACAGCTTGTGCGAGAAATTCCCTGGGGACAAAATATTGTCATAATGCAGATGGTTAAAGATATCAAAGAGCGAGAGTATTATATTCGCGCTACAGCGGAAATGGGATGGAGCCGCAATGTGCTTCTCAACCAGATAAAAGCCGGAGTTTATACCTTCTACTTGAAACAGAAAACCCATAATTTTCCTAAAGTCCTTCCCGGCTATCTTGCTGAACAGGCAGATGAATCCATAAAAAGCGTTTATAACCTTGATTTTCTTGATATCACAAAATCATTGGTTGAACGGGAGTTAGAGCGCCGCCTTGTTGAAAGAATTAAGCGCTTTATGCTTGAACTGGGTAAAGGATTTTCATTTCTTGGTGATCAATACCGCCTAATATTGGGGAATAATGAATATTTTGTTGATCTTTTATTTTTTAACCGTCTATTAAAATGCCTTGTGGCAGTTGAGTTTAAAACCGGTAAGTTTGAGCCCGAATATGCCGGGAAGATAGATTTTTATCTTCACCTATTGGATGAACAAGTAAAACTGAAAGATGAAAATCCGTCAATAGGCATTATTCTATGCGCGGCTAAAGACAATATTGTGGTTGAGTATGCTTTGCGTAGTACCAAAAAGCCCGTGGGGGTTGCCGAATACTGTCTTACGAATAAACTGCCTAAATATTTGGCCAGAAAACTTCCTGATGCCAGCGCGTTGAAATTATCGATACAAGAGGAATTGAAGTAGCTATGCTCTCTAGTGCCATGGACTCTACATCTTTTTCTATTGAGCTAATTGGCCTTAGGCGGTATAATCAAAAATCAGGGGCGTTTCTGGAGTTTTTATTGGAAGTAAAAAAAGGAGGACTTTAGATGATGCACTTCTTGGTAAGATGGGGAATTAACGCGCTGTCGATTTTTATTGTCGCGCACATTGTCAGGGGCATCGAGGTTTCAAGTACCGCCACTGTCCTGGTGATTGCTTTGGTCTTGGGGATCATTAACGCTTTCTTGAGGCCTTTGATTATTCTGGTTACGCTGCCGATCAATATTATTACCTTAGGGGTATTTACCCTTTTTATCAACGGAGCTCTTTTCCTTTTGGTGTCTAAGATTGTCAAAGGTTTCGTGATTACGGGTTTCTGGACAGCTTTCTGGGGGTATATCCTTTTTAGCATCATTAGTTTCTTGTTAAGCCTGTTAGTTTTTTCTGTTTAATTAAGTGATAAATAGAAACGGTCCCATTATTTCTAGAGGGAGGATTATGCTTTATCATTTTAAAAATCTGGTTTTTGAAGGCGGGGGCGTTAAGGGGATGGCGTATTCCGGGGCGATGGAGATATTGGCTGAGAAAGGCATCTTGCAGAAAATCGAGCGGGTGGGAGGGACATCGGCCGGGGCGATTAATTCCGTTTTAGTCGGTTTGAATTATTCGGTTGATGATATGAAAGAAGTCCTTTGGAAGCTAAACTTTAATGATTTAATGGATAACCAGTGGGGGATAATCGAAGGCCTGCCGAGGCTGGCGGGAAAATACGGCTGGTATAAAGGGGATTTTTTCAGGAAGTGGATTGGAGAAATAATCCGCAGGAAAACCGGAAGCAGTGAGGCGAGTTTTGCCGATATCTCCGCGCAGAAAGAGCAAAAGGGGTTTAAGGATTTGTATGTTATCGGGACGAATCTTTCCACGCATTTTAGCGAGGTTTTTTCAAATGAAAAGACACCAGATATGCCGGTTGCCGATGCTGTGAGGATCTCTATGTCGATCCCGTTGTTTTTCGCGAGCAAACGCGCAGGCAGGCGCAGGGATGTTTATGTTGACGGGGGAGTTTTGGCCAATTACCCGGTTAAACTTTTTGACCGTGAAAAATACGTTCAAGAGAACAAAAGAAGCACGGATTATTATGAGGCGCATAATAAGAAGCTGAAAGAGCAGGGGATTAAGATCAGTAAGTACGTTTACAACCAGGAAACACTGGGATTCAGGCTGGATTCTCGGGAGGAAATTGGTGTCTTCCGCGACCAAAAAGAACCGGCGCACCATAAAATCAAGAGTTTTGTCGCTTACGCCAAAGGGTTAGTCCAGACGATAATCGACCATCAGCTTAATCTGCATCTGCACAGTGATGATTGGCAGAGGACGATTTATATCGATGCTTCGGCGGCCAAGACAACGGAGTTTTACTTGTCAGATGAGAAAAAGGCGGCCTTGGTTGAAGCCGGCCGCAAAGGCGCCAGAGAATATTTTGAGTGGTTTGATAAGGGGAATTCCATTAATAAGGTAGTTGCTACTCTTTAAAACTAGGGACGGTTCTATTAAGGAGTTTTATGAAAAATAGAACTGTCCCCTTTATTTTAGTGTTCTTTGCCTCCCGCCTGTGGTAAAATGGTCCCTGTCCCTATTTAAAGGAAGGCTATGAGAGGAAAATTTATTACATTTGAAGGGTCTGAAGGTTGCGGGAAGAGCACGCAGTCGAAGATGCTTTTTGGGTATCTTAAGGCCAAGGGGTTAAAGGCAATTTATCTGCGTGAGCCTGGCGGCGTCAAGGTAAGCGAGATGATTAGAGAGATATTGCTTAATCCTAAGAACAAGATATCGCCGGCGGCTGAGACTTTACTTTATATGGCTGCCCGCGCCCAGGTGGTTGAAGAGATTATTAAACCCGCGCTGATTGCCGGAAGAATAGTTGTCTGCGACCGGTTCATGGATTCGACGATTGCTTATCAAGGTTATGGTTTAGGCATCGATATCAAACTGATTAAAGTTATTGGTAATTTTGCCACCCAAGGCATCGCGCCGGATCTGACCATTTTTTTAGACCTGCCGATTAAAAGCGGGCTGAAACATCGGGATAACTGCAAGGACCGCATCGAGCAGCGCTCGGTTAGTTATCATGAAAAGGTAAGAAGAGGTTATCTTGCGCTGGCCAAGAATGAACCGCGAAGGATTAAAATCGTCAAAGTCCAGGAAGATAAATTTAAGACGCAAGAGAAGATCAGGGAGATCGTCAATGCGCTTGGCTGATATTTTAGGGCACCAAAAACCTTTAGCGATAATTAACGCTTATATCCAAGGCTCCGGTTTTTCCGGAGGATTTATTTTTAGCGGGCCGGAGGGGATCGGCAAGCGGATGGTCGCTAAAATGGCTGCCCAAAAATTAAACTGTACGGCTCAAACTGATAAACCCTGCGGCCTCTGTGATTCCTGCCGCAAGATCGAAAATTCAGGGCATCCGGATTTGCATATTATCGAAAACGGCGAAGCGCAAATAAAGATCGAAGATATCCGCGGTATTTTGCGGGAGGCAAGTTTTAAGCCGTATGAAGGGGCAATGAAGGTTTTTATTATCGATAACGCCCATAAGCTTAATACTGAAGCGGCAAACTCTTTGCTGAAAATCCTGGAGGAGCCGCCTAAGAGCACGTTGATTATTTTAATCACGCATAAACCGCAGAATATTATCAAGACTGTGCTTAGCCGTTGCAGGATGATCAAATTTCCTTCTTTGGTCAGGGCGGAACTTGAAGAGGTTTTGATTAAAAATTATTCATTGGATAAGCTGAGCGCGCATTTTCTGGCCTATTATGCCGAAGGCAGATTAGGCTTGGCTTTGAAGCTCAAGGATTCTTTGCAATTGCGGGAGAAGAACAAAATATTCGATTCTTTTGTGTTGTCCGCAAAGCCGCTGGATCGAAATTTAATGGGGCAAACTAAAGAGCAGCTGCGCTTTTCCTTAAATATTCTTGCTTCCTGGTTCAGGGATCTGTATCTGCTGAAAGCAGGATTGCGGGATAAAGAAATAATCCATTTAGACCGCCAGGAGGATTTATTAAAATTAATACCTAAATATTCATTTAAGCAGCTTGACGATATTATGGCTACGATCTCAGAGAGCACCTTGTATTTGGAAAGAAATATTAACAGCAAATTACTTTTGCACAACTTAGGAGCGCAACTATGGAAGGCATGATTTTAGTCCAACTGAGGAATTCCGGCATGGTCCAGCTTTATCAGGCGGGAAATTTAGTTTTAAAAGCCGGGGATTGCGTGATTGTCGAGCATGACCGGGGTTTGGATTACGGAAGCGTGGTTTTGCCGGGGCATGCCCGCTGCTGCGCCGTCGAAGAAGGCGGCGCAAAAGAGCCGCCGAAAAAGATAATCCGCCTGGCCAGGGAAAGCGACTTAAAACAGATCGAAGATAACGTGATCAAAGCTAAGGAAGCGTATAGGGTTTGCGAGAAAAAGATCCTGGAGCATAAATTGGATATGAAGCTGGTTAAGGCGGAGTATTCTTTTGACCGGACCAAAATTTTATTTTACTTTACCTCCGACGGCAGGGTGGATTTTCGTAACCTGGTAAAGGATTTGGCGAAAATGTTTAAGGCGCGCATTGAATTAAGGCAGATCGGGGTCAGGGATGAGGCCCGGCTTTTTGGCGGATATGGCTCATGCGGCCGCGAGCTTTGCTGCAAAAAATTCCTGAAAGATTTTGAGCCGGTAACCATCAAAATGGCCAAGGAAGAAGGCCTGCCGTTAAACCCTCCTAAAATTTCCGGTTTATGCGGGCGCCTGATGTGTTGCCTTTCGTATGAATATGAAACTTATAAGCTGCTTTCAAAAGGCCTGCCGCACGAAGGGGAGCATGTTAGCACCCCGCAGGGCAAAGGCAAGGTGATCAACATTAATGTTTTTAAACGGGTAGTCACTGTCGAACTGGAAGAAGGCGGATACCTCGAGGTAAGTTATAAAGAAAAAGAGCATGGCAAATAAATTTTATATTACTACTCCCATCTATTACGTGAATGCTTCTCCACATATCGGCCATTCATACACTAATATTGCCGCAGATACTTTGGCCCGCTATAACCGTAATATCCTGGGAAAAGAGAATGTTTGGTTTCTTACCGGAACCGATGAACACGGACAGAAGATCAAAAAAGCAGCGGATGAGGCCAAGCTTTCCCCGATTGAATTTGTCGATAAAGTAGTGATTCAATTCCGGGATTTATGGAAGAAACTTGAAATATCCAACGACGATTTTATTCGTACAACCCAAGATAGACATATTAAATTCGTGCAAAAAGCGCTGCAGATCGTCTATGGTCAAGGGGATATTTACGAGGGTAAATACGAGGGTTGGTATTGCACTCCTTGTGAAACATTCTGGCCGCTTTCGCAGATCACGGATAATCTTTGCCCGGATTGCCACCGGCCGCTGGAAAAAATCAGTGAAACTAATTTTTTCTTTAAATTATCAAAATACCAGGATTGGTTGATTAAATATATCAAAGATACTGATGAAAATCCGGAGCGGATCCATTATATCCAGCCGGTTTCCAGAAGGAATGAAGTTTTAGGGTTTTTAGAGAATAATAAATTAGAGGATCTTTGTATATCCAGGCCGGTTGAGCGGCTCAGCTGGGGCATACCTTTGCCGTTTAGCCCAAAGCATGTTACTTATGTCTGGTTTGACGCCTTAATTAATTATATCAGCGCGGTTGGTGAATTTGACAGTAAGGATATTTATCACTCCGACTGGTGGGATAAGGATGTTAAGGTGGTGCAGCTTTTGGGTAAAGATATTTTAAGACATCACGCGATTTACTGGCCGATTATGCTGGAGGCTTTAGGGATCAGGCAGCCGGATACGATTTTTGCCCATGGCTGGTGGATGATCAATGAAGATAAGATGTCAAAATCGCGCGGTAATGTGGTTAATCCGGTGGAGATGGCCGATAAATTCGGCATTGACGTTTACCGCTATTTTCTCCTTCGCGATGTGCCGTTTGGTTTAGACGGTAATTTTTCCGAAGAAGCGATAATCAAGAGATTTAACGGTGATCTAGCCAATGATTTAGGCAATCTTATTTATCGTACGCTGACGATGATTGAGAAATACTACGCGGGAAAAATCCCGGATTTGAATATTGAGAATACCATTTATGACCAGAGCGGGGAGGCTATTAAAAGTAAATTGGCGGATTTAGGCAAAGAAGTTTCTCTGCCGCTTAGCTGGGGAAATGATTTTAGCCTGGCGCTGGAAAAAATTTGGGAGGTTATAGGAATAACGAATAAATATGTTGAAGAGACTAAGCCCTGGAATTTGGTGAAAGAAGGTAAAGATGAAGAGCTTAAAAGGTTCATTTCTTTATTGGTCCAGGCGATTCGAAAGATTGGCCGGGAAATCGCCCCGTTTATGCCAAAAACCGCGGAGTCGATTATCTTGCAATTGGGCGGCACCGAGATTAAAAAAGGCGCTCCTTTATTCCCGCGTATTGAAATTAAAAAGAAATAAGTTCTCGTTTTATGTTAATTGACACGCATTGCCATCTTGATTTTCCTCCCTTTGACCCGGACCGCGACGCGGTTATCCAGCGGGCAAAAGCAGCGGGAATCGCTTATTTTATCAATATCGGTTCAACATTAGAATCTTCAGCTGCTTCCTGCGAATTGGCGCAAAAGTATGCGGAGGTTTATGCCAGCGTGGGAGTGCATCCGCATGATGCCGATACTTTTGATCCTCAGGCGGAAAATAAATTAAAAAGCCTGGCGCGGAATAATAAGGTTGTCGCCATCGGTGAAACCGGTTTGGATTATTACCGCAACTTATCCAGTCAAGATAACCAAAAACAGGCATTTATTAAACAGATTGCGTTAGCCAAAGATTTAAAGTTGCCGCTGGTGATCCACTGCCGGCAGGCGGAGAAAGATACGCTGCAGATTTTAAAAGCCGCATTGCCGCTTCGGGCGGTGGTGCATTGTTTTTCCGGGGATGAAAGTTTTTTGCGGGAATGTTTAAGCTGCGGATTTTTTATTTCATTTACCTGCAATATTACTTATAAAAAAGCTCAAGGCCTAAGGGATATGGTTAGCCTGACTCCGCTGGATAGGTTAATGCTTGAAACTGACGCGCCGTATTTGTCGCCGGAAGGTTTGCGCGGAAAACGCAATGAGCCGTTTCAGATAAAATTATTGGCAGAAGAGGTCAGCCGGATTAAGGGAGTAAGCTTTGAAGAGATTGCGAATAGGACAACTCGAAACGCCAAAGAATTCTTTAATTTAAAGGAATAAATAGAAACGGTCCCATTATTTAGAATGGATGCTAAAGTTTCCGTAGTTAAATGCGCTGGGTATGAACCGGCAATAGTTGAGCAAGCGATAAGGGATACAGTTAATCTCTTAGGCGGGGTCACTAATTTTATTAAGCCCGGCTCCAGCGTGTTGGTTAAGCCCAATCTTTTAATGTCTAAGGGGCCGGAGTGCGGCATTACCACCCATCCGGAAGTAGTCAGGGCGGTAATTCATATATTAAAGGAAATAAACTGCAAGATTATTATCGGTGATGGCCCAAGTGTCTGGGGTAAGTATATTGAAAATGTTGACCAGGTATATGATCTTACCGGCATGAGGAAAGTTTGCCAGGAAGAGGATGTGCGCCTGGTTACTTTTGACAAGCGCAGGATGCGTGCTAAATTTCCGCTGACAACTTGGCTTGATGAATGCGATCATTTAATCAGCCTGCCTAAATTTAAAACTCATGAATTTACTTTGCTTACCGGAGCAATTAAGAATCTTTTCGGCCTGGTTTCCGGCACCTATAAAACCGAGCTGCATAAAAATTATTTTGAGCCGGCGGAATTTTCCAAGATCCTGGTGGATATATACCAGGAGGCTAGGCCCGCCCTGACGATTATCGATGGGATATTAGCCATGGAAGGGGATGGACCGGCAACCAACGGAAAACTTCGGCCGCTTGGCCTTTTATTAGGCGGTTCGGATTGCGTGGCTCTGGATACGGTGATGGCTAAGATTATGGGGATTACCAATCAGGAGGTTTTAACGACAAAAGAGGCAGCCCGGCGCGGCTTAGGGGAAAATCAGCTCAGCAGAATTAAGATTGAGGGGGAGGATATCGCTAAATTAAATATCCGGCCGTTTATCCTGCCGGTAACTTCGGCAAAAATAAGCAAGTTACCAACCGCGGTTAGAAAGATACTTAAATCCCTGATCAGGTATTATCCTTATTGTTTGAGCCCAAAATGCATCCGCTGCGGCCACTGCGTTAAGGTTTGCCCGCGCCAGTGTATTACTTTTAAAAAAAGCCGCATTCATTTTGATTACAAAAAATGTATCGCCTGTTTCTGTTGCCAGGAGAGCTGCCCGGAAGCAGCCATCGGAATAAAGAAAAGTATGTTGGCTAAACTCATAGGATTATAATGTATATTCGCACAATTGATTGGAAAAATAATAAGATCAGGCTGATCGATCAAACAAAATTACCGCGTAAGTTTGTTTATATTGACATTGATAGATTGAAAGATCTTTGGCAGGCAATAAAGGTAATGCAGGTGCGCGGGGCTCCGGCATTGGGGGTGGCTGCCGGCCTGGGAATGTACTTAGGCATAAAAGATTATCCGGGTTCTGATTGGCTGGGGTTTAGCCGTAAATTAAACGCGGCAGCAAGATATATTGCCAGTTCCCGGCCGACAGCCAGGAATTTATTCTGGGGTATTGAAAGGATTTGTCGGGTTGCCGCGAATAATAAAAAGCAGCCAATCTCTAAGATTAAAAAAATTATTCTTTCTGAAGGTAAAAAGATTATGCAGGAGGATATGGCCTCCTGCCGCAAAATCGGTTTTTACGGCGCAAAGCTGTTTAAAGATAACAGCACGGTTTTGACAATCTGTAATACCGGGATTTTAGCTACCATTGACTATGGCACAGCTTTGGGAGTAATTTACCGGGCCAAGGAAGAGGGTAAGAAGATAAAAGTTTTTTCTTGTGAAACGCGGCCCTTATTGCAGGGGGCGCGTTTATCCGCCTGGGAATTGCATCAAAAAGGCGTGGATGTGACGATGATTGCCGATAATACCGCAGCTTCGCTTATGTGTAATGGAGAAATCGACGCGGTGATTGCCGGAGCAGACCGGATTGCCGCCAATGGGGATTCCGCCAATAAAATCGGCACCTTAAACCTGGCCATTTTATGCAAACACCACAAGATACCTTTTTATATCGCCGCACCCCAAAGCACCTTTGATCTAAAGATAAAAAACGGACAGGGCATCGAGATTGAAACGCGCAAAAGCGAAGAAGTAACCAAGATTCTATTGAAGAAAGATATTGCTCCGTTTGGGGCCAGAGTATTAAATCCCGCTTTTGATGTTACGCCGCATCAGTTAATCAGCGCGCTGATCACGGATAGAGGAGTTATCAAGCGGCCTTATTTTAAAAATATCCGGGAAATTTTGGAGACAGAAAAATGCGTTTAAAAGAGATTGGCGAATTTGGACTAATTACAAGATTTCAAAAGAAAATCAAAACCGACTCTTCGGTGGTTGTGGGCAGCGGGGATGATTGCGCGGTTTTGAAGTTGAATAAAAAGAATTATCAGCTATTTACTACGGATATGATAGTGGAAGGGGTGGATTTTCGAAAAAAAGATAATTTGAAGTTGGTTGGTAGAAAAGCCCTGGCTATTTCAATCAGCGATATTGCCGCCTGCGCCGGCCTGCCGAAACAGGCGGTAGTCGCCCTTGGCCTGCCCAAAAATATGCAGGTTAGTCAGATTGACCTGTTGGCAGAAGGTTTATTTGATTTGGCAAAAAAATTTAAGATCAATATTGTCGGCGGAGATATCAGCGCTTCGGATAAATTGATTATTAATGTCAGTATGCTCGGGGATGTTGAAAAAAATAAACTTTGCCTGCGCCGCGGCGCCAAGGTTGGCGATATAATTATGGTTACCGGTGAGTTTGGCGGCTCAATCAAGGGAAAGCATTTGAAATTCACTTCCCGCCTGGAAGAGGCGCGTTTTCTGGTGGATAATTTTAAAGTTAACGCGATGATCGATGTTTCCGACGGGCTGGTTCAGGATTTGGGGCATATTTTAGAACAGAGCAAGTTAGGGGCGGTTTTATATGAAAGCCTTATTCCGCTAAGCGCGGCGGCAGAAGGCATAGAGGACGCGCTTTGTTCTGGAGAGGAGTTTGAGTTACTTTTTACTGCCTCCCGGGATTGGGCCAATAAAATTATTAAGAATTCCAAATATCATTTTAAAGTTATCGGTGAAATCATGCCGGAAACATTTGGGTTAAGATTGATTAACCTTCAAAATAAATATTCTAAACTTAAACTTCAAGGATACAAGCATTTCTAAATGGAAAAATTATCCGCTTCGGTTAACCAAACATTAAGAATAGGCAAGCAAATAGCGCGTAATCTGGCCGGCGGGGAAATTATCCTTTTATCCGGTTCCCTTGGCGCAGGCAAGACGGTTTTAGCCAAAGGGATTGCCCAGGGGCTGGGGATCAATAAGAATAACGTGATCAGCCCGACTTTTGTTTTGTTACGCGTGCACCAAGGCAGACATTTGTTGCAGCATTTTGACCTTTACCGGCTTAGATCTATCGAGGATATTTTTAGTTTAGGGTATGAAGAGTATTTTTACGCGCAAGCCGTGACAATTATCGAATGGCCCGAACGGTTGAAATTCCTCTTGCCAAAGGAATTTTTAAAGATTAAGCTATTGACAAAGGCCAAGAACAAAAGGCTGCTTAAATTCAGCGCCCGTGGCATGCGGCATAAAGCATTATTGGAAAAAATCCATGAAGATACTCGGCATTGATACGACGACTAAAATTCTTTGCCTGGGGGTTTACGCCGGCGGCAAGCTCTACGAATATAATCTTGAGGTGGGCAGGAGCCTTTCGGAATTACTGGCTCCGACGATCCAGAGGGTAGTTGAGGCGGTAGGATTAAAAATAGCGGATATCGATTATTTTGCCTGCGGCTTGGGGCCGGGGTCTTTTACCGGCATGCGGATTGGTTTGGCTACCATTAAAGGATTAAGCGTGGTCAGAAATAAACCGGTTGCCGGGATATCTTCGCTGGATATTTTAGCCAAAAATGTTCAAGCCACAGAGCGGCTGATCGTTACCGCCCTGGATGCCAGAAGAGGGCTTATTTACTGCAGTTCTTATAAATATGAGCGGGGATTGTTAAAACGTAAAAGCGAATATTCTCTTTTAAGCTTGGATGAATTTTTAAAAAAATTCCGCGGCAAGCCGGTAATTTTAGGAGACGCTTTAGCTTTATATGGAAACAAGATCTCAGGCGGCATAAAAGGCGCGGCTGTTTTAGATAAGGATTATTGGAGTTTAAAAGCGCATAATCTTATGGAGCTGGCGCTGGTAAAAATCAAGGCCAAACAATTTACTTCGGCGCTGAATGTAAAACCTATTTATTTATATCCTAAAGAATGCCAGATAAAGACAAAATAGGTTACCGGCCCACCTGGGCAGAGGTTAACCTGAATAATTTAGAGCATAATTTCAGAGAGGTTAAATCTCTCCTTGGGAGCCGGACAAAAATCCTGGTTACCGTCAAAGCCGATGCTTACGGCCACGGGTTGATCCCGGTAGCCAAAAGATTGTCCGCCTGCGGCGTGGATTACTTAGGGGTTGCCTCTATCGATGAAGGGATAAAATTAAGAAAGGCGGGGGTAAAAACACCTATCCTGCTCCTTGGCTTGATCCTGAAAAAAGATATCCGGCCGCTTTTTACCTATTGCCTTACGCCGACGGTTTGCGATAAAGAAATGGCTTCTGCCATTAACGCCAAAGCCGCTAAGCTAAAAAAGAAAATAAACTTGCATATTAAAGTGGACACCGGCATGGGCAGGATCGGGGTTTTGCCCGATGGCGCGTTTAAATTAGTCAAAGATATACACCAGCTTAAGAATATCGCCATTGAAGGCATTTTCACGCATTTTGCTTTCGCGGATCTTGACCGCAAGTTTACCGATTATCAAATCAATTTATTTGAGAAGCTGGTTAGTGATTTGGAAAAAAGTGGCATAGCTATTCCTTTAGTGCACGCTGCCAATAGCATCGGTTTGATCGACTATAAAGACAGCCATTTTACCATGGTCAGGCCGGGTTTGGTAATTTACGGCTTGCATCCGAAAGAAGGTTTACGTATAAATTTAAAACCTGTTTTAAGTTTGAAGACACGCATTGTTTTCATTAAGCAGGTTCCTCAAGGCACCGGCATAAGTTATGGCCGCACTTATATAACTAAACGGCCGACGCGCATCATTACTTTACCCATTGGTTACGGCGACGGTTATCCGCGCAACCTTTCCAATTTAGCCTGGCTTTTGATCGGAGGCAGGAGATTCCGTATCGCCGGCAGGATTTGTATGGATCAGATCATGGTTGATGTCGGTAATTTCAAGCCCAAGATCGGCGATGAGGTTGTTTTGATCGGACAGCAGGGCAGGCAGAAAATTACCGCTGAAGAGCTTGCCAGGTTATCCGGCACGATTTCCTATGAGATTGTCTGCGGTTTGGGCAGCCGCATCCCCAGAATTTATAAATAAAATAGGGACAGCGACCATTTTTATTCTAATATTTTATTAAAAAATGGTCGCTGTCCCTATTTAAGGCAGCTTGGTGATAAGATATAGGCTGGTGGATAAGACGATGATATGGCTTAAGGAGGCAGCTAAAGCCGGCATAAGTAACCCGGATTTTCCCAGTGCCAGGCATACGGCATCCAGTACGTAGTAAAAGAATCCCACGATAATCGACACTCCGATCGCTGACATCCCCGTGGCGCGTTTGCGCATCATCAGAGAAAAAGGAATTCCCAGAAATATAATTATTAGGCTTGTAAAGGGCGAGGTAAACCGTTGGTAAAGATCCACCTTTAAATTCCGGGTTACCCCGGTTGCCCCGCTTTTAGAGAGCCTCCAGATATAATCTTGCATCTGGCGGATACTCATCTCTTCCGGTTTCTGCCTTAAGCTAGCCATGTTCTCGGGAGTTTCCGGTATATCCATAATTTCTTCTTCAAGATAAAGCGGTTCATCGATTATCTGTCCGTTTTGGTCAAAATTATAAGTGATGCTTTGAAAAAATCTCCAAAGCCCCTCCTGATAAACTCCTTTGGTGGCGATGATTTTTTTTATCAGATTTTGGTTCTGGTCGTGCTCCAAAATCGTAATTCCTTCCATAGTTTTTGTTGCCAGAGAAAATTTATTGATGAAAAATAACCTGTTTCTTAATCCGTACATCGAAAGGTTGGTAATTGTTTCGCTTTTTTTGAGTTTTGAGTTTTTTGCCAAGCCTTCATCCATCTGGAGCTTAATTTTTTGATTTTCAGCCGAAGAGGAAGGGACAAATCTGTCGCCTACCCACAATACCGACAAGCTGATCAGCAGGCCGAAAAGCAGGGCATTGCCGGCAATCCCAAATATGCTTAAACCGCTTGAGCGCATGGCGATTATTTCATTATTATGGTTGAGCCTGCCGAAGGTATAAACCGTGCTCAACAGGCAGGCGAAGGGGGAAACCTGCACGAACATTATCGGCAGGTAGGTCAGGTAATAGCGGGCCAAAAGCGCTAAAGTTGCCTGGTGTTTCAAGATCTCATCTAAATTTGAAAGCAGGTCGATAATAATATAAAGAAAAAGGAAAACAAAAACACAGGAAAAAAATATAGTGATAATTGATTTTAAGATGTAGCGGTCTAAGATGCGCATAGTTTATAGGTTAAGTAACCTCCAACTGCGGCAAATATAATATTTGGGATCCAGCAGGCCAGGGCAGCCGGGATGATCCCTTCGATGGCCATTGCCACCAGGCCTATATACAAGGGATAATAGCAGATGATAATTAAGACGGCAATCCCGATGTTGATGGTTTTTTCGCGCCGGCGCGTAATGATCCCCAGCGATGAACCCAGGAGCATAAACACAAAACAGGAAAATGCCAAAGCCAGCTTTTCATGGATCTTGGTAATCAGGGGGGCAGGGCTTATTCCTTCGCTTTTTAATTTTTTCGCCTCTTTTTTTAATTCATGAATAGTCATCTCTTTGTATTTTTTATCCACAACTTTGTCCTGCATCTGGGCCATGTCCAGGTTCATAAAATAGGTGCGGAAATTAAGCTTATAAAAGTTAGTGGGATTTTCCGGGTCAGGTTCATCGCTTGTTCCGTCGATGAGCTTTAATTTTATGGTGTTTTTGCCGGGAACGGTGATAAATTCTCCGGCGCGGGCGACAATGGTGCGGGTGGGCTTGTCTTCACCTTGAGGTTCATAAATACGGATGTTATTGAGCCGGTTCTTTTTCTGGTCTACGTGATAGATGAAAAGGACGTATTTTTGAAAGGAATCAATGAATACCCCTTCTTCGAAGGCGGCGGTAGGATTTTTTATCCCCATTTCCTGCAGGACTCTGCGGTAAGCAAAATGCGCGTAGGAGGCCGCCTTATCGTTAAAAACCGCCAGCGCCAAGCTTAAAGCCAGGCCGATAGTCAATAAGGGAAGGATTAATTTAAACAGGTTTATTCCGCTTGCCCGTATCGCGATTACTTCGTTATCTCCGGATAATCTGCCGAAAGCGAGTAATATCGCCACCAGTATCGATATAGGCAGGGTATAGGTAACGATATAAGGAGTAAGGTAGATAAAAATCTGCACCACGCTGAAGAAATCCACTCCTTTATTGATGACTAAATCGGCAATGCGCTTTAGGTTGCCGATTAATACCATCAGGAAGGTTAATGTCCCCAGGCACAGGAGCAGGGGCCCGATAAATTCTCTTAAAATATAATTACGCAGTATTTTCATTCTAGTCGGCTAAAGTCATTAAAAGCACTATTTTTGCTCCGGCTTGCTTTAAACTTTTAGCTGCTTCGTTTGAGGTGGCTCCGGTAGTCAAGACATCGTCGATCAGCAATAAATTTGTATCCTTAATTAACTCCGGACGAGCAACCCGAAAACTTTCTTCTACATTCCTGCGCCGCTCTTCTAAAGTTAGTTCGGTTTGGGTTTTGGTTGGTTTGCTGCGAATAAGCGCCTCAGTGAGCAGTTCCTTATTAAATTCTTCGGCCACCTGCCGGCTTAAAATTTCAGCCTGATTGAATTCTCTTTCTCTTTGCCGGCTTTTATGCAGCGGTACAGGGATAATGAAATCAAGATGTTGGATCGGTAAATTATAATCCCGGATAAAAGTATTCATAATCGAGCCTAGCGGTTTTCCCAGGTAATCTTTACCGCCATATTTGAATTCATGGATCAATTTTTTTACGGAACCTGTGTATGGGCAGGGGCTGAATGCCCGGTCAAAATAAAATTTTACGTTCGCGCAGCTGGCGCAAGTGTTTTTCTCTATTGCTTTGGCGTCCAGGTGCCTGCCGCATGAAGCGCAGAAAGGAGGCAGGTTCTTTTCGACCTTGTCCCAGCAGCCGCGGCAGACTAAATCCCGCTCTTTGGTTGCCTCAACCCTGTTTTTACAAACCAGGCAGTAGTTTGGATAAATTAAATCCTTTAATCCTTTAAGCAAACCGGGCAACATAAAGATATAATAACAATGAAAATTGGCTTTGTCAAAGTAATTGACAGCCGGCTCTATCGATAGTAGAATTATTATCATGGAAAAGGCGAACCGCGCGGAATTAAAGGAAAAATTATTTAAATTATTGAATAAAGAGGCTTTAAAAAGAGGTAAATTTATTCTTTCTTCGGGTAAAGAGAGTAACTATTATCTTGATGGCCGGGTAATTACCTTGAGTCCGGAAGGCGCATATTTAGTTGCCGGCATTATTCTGGATATGGTTAAAGATGAAGCTGTGGATGCTATCGGCGGTCCGACTTTGGGAGCTGATCCTATTGTAGGAGCCTTGGCCGTTTTAAGCTATATCAATAAACAGCCGATTAAAACATTTATTGTGCGTAAACAGGCCAAAGAGCATGGGACACAGAGGCAGGTCGAAGGCCCGGAGTTAAAAAAAGGCGGCCGTGTAATCCTGATCGATGACGTGGCGACCAGCGGCAAGGCGATCTTGGAAGCAAAACAGGCATTGGATAAAATCGGGGTAATCGCCGAGAAGGCAATCGTAATTGTCGATCGCAACCAGGGGGCTGTTGAAAATTTAGCTAAAGCAGGTTTAAAATTAGAGCCAATCTTCAAAATTTCGGAATTCGGCCTCTAGGTGTTCTTGTGGAAAAAATAAAAATTGTCGTAGTCGGCGCAGGGCCATCGGGGATGATGGCGGCAATCCGGGCAGCAGCTCTTGGCCAGGATGTAACCCTGCTTGAAAAAAAGAGCACCCTCGGAAACAAGCTCCTCTTAAGCGGCAAAGGACGCTGTAATCTTACCAATACCGAAGATCTCCAGTATTTTCTCAAACGTTTCTCAAAGAGCGGCGACTTTTTAAGGGATGCCTTTAAGAAGTTTTTTAGCCAAGAGTTGATTTCTTTTTTTGAAGAGCGCGGTTTAAAGCTAAAAGTTGAGCGTCAGATGCGCGTTTTTCCTCAAAGCGACCGCTCTTCCAGTGTCCTGGATATATTAAAAAAAGAGTTGGAAAAGCTTAAAGTAAAGATTATTTACAAAAGCCAGGTTATTGATTTGCTGGTTAAAGATGGAGGAGCCCGGGGGGTACGTTTAGAGGATGAAAAGATCATCACGGCCCAGCGGATAATTTTAGCCGGCGGAGGGGCAAGTTACAGTTTTACCGGTTCCGACGCCTCAGCAATAAATATCGCTAAAAAATCCGGTCATACCATTGTGCCTTTGCGGGCAGGTTTGGTCGCTTTGGATGTGAAACAAAGTTATCCTAAAAAATTAGAGGGTTTAACCTTGCGCAATATCCGGCTTGAGTTTTCCGACGGCAAAACGCAGATTATTTCCGAGGTAGGGGAATTAGTTTTTACAGCGACCGGAATATCCGGGCCGCTGGTAATTACTTTAAGCGGCAGGGTGATCGATTTGCTGGCTGAAAGTAAAAAAGTTTACGCGGAGATAGATTTAAAGCCGGCATTATCTATCGAGCAGCTGGATGGCCGCCTGCTTAGGGAGTTTAAAACCAATTCTAAAAAAATTATCCAGAATGCGCTTAAAAGATTATTACCCTTGCGTTTAATTAAAGTTTTTATGGATGCCACGGGAATCGCTCCGCTTACAAAATGCAGCCAGATTACCCAGAGTCAAAGGCAAAAGATAATTTCCTTGCTTAAAGGTTTTCGTTTGGATATTTCCGGACCCCGGCCGCTTGAAGAAGCGATGGTGACCCGCGGCGGGGTGAGTTTAAAGGAGATCAATCCGCGGACCATGGAGTCGCGCCTGGTTAAGGGGCTGTATTTTTGCGGGGAGATGCTCGATGTTGACGCCGATACCGGCGGATTTAACCTTCAGGCGGCATTCTCGACCGGATATCTTGCGGGAGAAAGCGCGGCATCGAATTAAGGTCATATTTACGGGTGACGAGCCTTGATTCGAGCAGCATCTCAAAAATTTGAGCGCGGGCACGGTTGCCCGCAATAAATGTCCCGGCAGAGCGAAAATTTTTGCCGAAGCGAAGATTTTCCTCGCAGGGGAAAATCGAGCGGTGCTGGGAGAACAAGGCTCGGCAGGACCCGTAAATAATAATCTGATGAATAAAATTTACTTAGCCTCTAAATCAAAAGCCAGGAAAAAGTTGCTGGAGAAATTCGGCCTGAAGTTTAAAGTCCTTCCTTCTAAAGTTAAAGAGAATGACCGGCGCGGGAATTTATCTTACGCGCAATTAGTCAAGAATAACGCGCGCGACAAGGCCAAAGAGGTTGCCGCCAGAGTAAAAGAGGGGATCATTATCGCCGCCGATACTATCTGCGTGCAGGATGGCAAGATTTTCGGCAAGCCCAAAAACATACGCGCTGCCCGGCTTATGCTTAAGAAATTATCGAGCGCGCCGCAATGGCTTTATACCGGTCTGGCAGTTATAAAAAAAGATAAAGGCAAAGATCGAATCGCCATTGACTATGAAAAAACAAAAGTTTATATGGACCGATTAAGCGATAGAGAAATTAATAATTATTTCAAGCAGGTTTCTCCGTTGGATAAAGCGGGGAGTTTTGATATCCAGGGCAAGGGGGCATTTTTTATCAAGAGGATCGACGGCTGTTTTTATAATGTCGTCGGCTTGCCTTTGCGGAAACTCTATCGTATTTTTCAGAAACTGGGGGTGTTGTCTTTAATTTGTTTTGCCTGGGCGCTCTCCGGTTGTTCCACCGAGTATAACCTGGCTACCAAACAAGAGGAAAAATATTACTACAGCACGGATCAGGAAGTAGCCATGGGCCAGGCGATTAACCGCCAGCTGGAAAAAGAATTAAAATTTTCCAACGACCCTTTACAGAAGAAACGCGTAGAGGATATCGGCAAAAAGATAGCCGCGGTAAGTGATAGAAAAGAGATTGATTACTATTTTCAGGTTTTGGATGATGACACGGTAAATGCCGTTTCTCTGCCCGGAGGCTATGTCTATGTCAACAGCGGATTACTGGATAAAGTTTCCAATGATGATGAACTGGCTTGTGTTTTGGCGCATGAAGTAGGGCATATCGTCGCCCGGCACAGCATTAAAAAACTCCAGGCAATGCAAAGTTATTCCATATTAAGATTATTGGTGGCAGTAACTCCTGTCTCCGGAGCAGGGGAAGTAGGCTCTGCCGCGGACGCCGCTTTTACTCAATTTCTCCTCGGTTACAGCCGGGAGGATGAGCTGCTGGCGGACCAATTGGGGACCCGCTACGCTAAATTGGCAGGTTATAACCCGCACGCGATGATTACTTTTTTAACCAAACTGCAGGATATAAACCGCAGGACGCCGCTCCAGGAGCGTTCCTATTTTAAGACCCACCCCTATGTGCCTGACAGGATCAGGGTAGTCAAACAGGAACTGGGAGAGCAAATCAGCTTCGGGGATTATATCAACATTGAACAAGAAACTCACAAATAAAATATTTTATTTTTTAGCGGTAATTTTGTTAACCTTTTCTAGCCTTCCGGCTGCGGAGATTTTGCGTAAGGAAAATATGGAGAATAATTTAGTAGATTTAAGTAAAGCCAATTTCGATAATCCATTTGGAGTTTTAGAGTTTCTGCACTGGAATCATTCTTGGAATAGCTATAAATATCCCGGTAATCGTGATTTGGAGAAAACTATTTCTTTGATGCAGGAGGCCGGGGTTGGCTGGGTAAGATTGGATTTCCTATGGGGGGATATTGAAGCGCAAGAGGGTAAGTTTGATTTTTCTAAATATGATAATGTCGTTAAATTACTCAAAGGTAAAGGAATTCATATCCTGGGTATTTTGCATTACAGTACAAGTTGGGCTTCTTCCTGTGGGGAGTGGAATTGTCCGCCTAAAGATAATAAAATATTCGTCAATTACGCGAACAAGGTTATACAGCGCTATAAAGATCAGGTTAAATACTGGGAGGTTTGGAACGAGCCGGATTCTGCTATCTACTGGAAACAACAGGACAGCCTTAACTCCTATTGCGGCCTGCTAAAAGAAGTGTATCTGGCGGCTAAAAGAATAGATCCGGATTGTAAGATCCTAAACGGCGGTATTGCCAATGGGCCGGCCAGCATTAATCACCTTTATGATAACGGAGCCAAAGATTATTTCGATATATTAAACCTGCATTTTTTCGAAAGCCCTTTACATAGCAAGGATGCCATAAAAGCTTTAGCCGGTTATTTTAAGCTTGTCCATAAGATAATGGCGCGCAACGGGGATGCCAACAAGAAAATCTGGATAACTGAAATCGGTTGTCCCGGGGTAAAGTTGGGATTAAGGGCAGATAATTGGTGGATGGGCAAAAATCCTGATGAACGCCAACAAGCCCAGTGGCTAAAAGACGTGTATACTGAACTATTAAAAGATCCCCAGGTAGAGAAAATTTTTTGGGCCTTTTTCCGGGACACTAAAAATCACTGGAAAAATGGGGTAGATTATTTTGGTTTGGTGCGCTGGGATTATTCCCGCAAATCCTCTTTTAAAGCCTATCGAGAGTGTCACCGGAAGTGGAAGGATAGAGCCGTATAATTTAGTGCGGGAGGAGGGAGTTGAACCCTCAAGGGTTGCCCCACACGCTTCTGAGACGTGCGCGTCTGCCATTCCGCCACCCCCGCAAAATTAATCTTAAGTATATATTAGCCTCTTTATCCTGTCAATCAGTTATCGGGGACGTTTTCCTTCTCCCCCATTTCCCGATTAGGTTGGAAACAGTTTCGGTATAAAAGAATTGCGGCTGAGTTTTTTTGCTGTTATAATATTGGTTTATTACAGGAGAAAATTATGTTTTTGGAGCATTTTAAAATCACCGGACTTGCCATGGCCCAGATCTTCATTTTGGGGGCTTTAGGCTATATTTTGGTAAGGAAAAATATGCTTTCTCACTTGGGCTTAGATGCTTTAAGCCGCCTGGTGATCCAGATTATTTTCCCGGCGATGATCTTTACCCAGTTGTTGCAGAATTTCAGCTTCAGCCTTTATCCGAACTGGTGGATTTTTCCGCTGGCCAGCCTGACAATTACCGCTTGCGGCCTGCTGGTGGGTTTCTTTTTGCTTAAGCTGATCAGGTTAAAAAATCATAAATTGCAGTTTTTAAGCCTGGTGGGTTTTCAGAATTCCGGATACCTGCCTTTGGCGATGGTGGCAGCCATATTTTCCGGCCAGGAGTTGAACAATATTTTTATTTATATCTTCTTGTTCCTGCTGGGTTTTGATTTGGTGGCCTGGTCATTGGGAATATATATGCTTACTTACGATAAAGAGGTAAAATTTAAGTTGCGGCATATTTTCAGCCCTCCGGTAATCGCGAATTTATCGACTCTTACGCTTATAGCGCTGGGGTTAAATAAATTCATACCGGCGGTCATATTTAAACCTATCCAAATGATCGGTAACTGCACTTTGCCTTTGGCCTTGATTGTCGTCGGAGGCAACGTTGCTTTAGCGCGGCTGAAGAATATCGATAAGCAGGCGGTTTCTTTTTTTCTCTTAGGCAAGCTGATTATTTTGCCGCTGTTAGGCCTGTGGCTTGTGCTTAAGCTGGGGCTGCCGCAATTATTTGGTTTTTTGATCGTTATGCAGTTAGCCATGCCCTCGGCAACATCTTTATCGGTGATTATCCGCCATTATAACCGGGAAGACGCCTTGATCAGCCAGGGTGTATTTTTTAGCCACATCATCAGCCTGGTTACGATACCGTTATTTTTAGGTTTATATTTATCGCTGGTTGTGCTAAAATGAGTAAAAATATCATCACTAACCGCAAGGCTTACCGGGATTATGATGTCCTGGAATCCGTAGAGAGCGGCATTGAGCTTAAGGGTTCGGAAGTAAAATCCCTGCGCGCCGGTAAAATTAATTTAGACGACAGTTTTGCCCGCGCTGAAAAAGAAGAGATTTTTTTATACAACGCCCACATTAGCCATTATACCGAGGCCAGTTATTTAAACGTTGACCCGGACCGGCCGCGTAAGCTTCTTTTGCATAAGGGCCAGATCGAGAGGATTATCGGCAAGCTTACCCAAAAAGGCCTGACTTTAATTCCGTTAAAGATTTATTTTAATGACCGGGGTTTTGTTAAGGTGGAGTTGGCGCTTTGTAAAGGTAAAAAACTTTACGATAAACGCGAGAGTATTAAGCGCAGGGAAACGGATCGTGAGATGCGCCGGGTGGTAAAGAATAGGAGAAAATAAATAGGGGGGTGAAAGGGTTCGACTTAAGATATGTCGGATAAGAGCAGCATGCCGCGGACGCATGGTTAGCCGCGTTAATAACCCGTGCACAATTCAAACGCAAACACGCAAGTGTCACGTTTAGGAACATTTGTTACGCCGTCATTGGCGAAACCGATGTTCTTTAGTCCAGTCTGCTTTAACTAAGTTAAAGCAGCCTCTAACCATCCTCGCCTACGGGATGGATTAGGGCCTTAGTAGGATAGTTCCGGTGGTTGCCTTTGAAGCCGGAGCGAGATTTAAAAGGCTGCTCCTTGCAAATCCTGCCCTGTAGAAGTTGCAAGGTTAAGATAAATTACAAGGCTAAGCATGTAGCGGCTTTTGTTTGATTACTTAGGGACGGCGGTCCGATTCCGCCCACCTCCACCATAAAATTATGAAAATAAATATATCTTTAAAATCATTTTTTCTTTATATCTGCTTGATTCTTCTAATCAACGGTTGCGCCACAATTCCAACCGATGAGAATATCGCCACTTATTCTATCGGCGGGCAGACCTACTATCCTTTGGTCAGCCTCTGCGATCTGCGCCAGATTCGGATGCAGTATGAGCCGCTTTTGCGCACGGTTTATTTGAGTAATGGCAGTAAGTCCGTAAATTTGCGGGTAGGGGACAGCGTAATTTTAGTTAATGATGACATCATGCATTTAAGTTTTCCGGTAGATGTTTATCAAGGCACAATTGTGGTGCCCCGGCAGTTTAAGGAAGAGGTCTTTGATGTATTATTTAAACCAGTTGTCGCGGCGCATCGGCGCATCGGCACGGGTAAAATAAAATTAACCCGGGTGGTTATCGACGCCGGCCACGGAGGAAATGATCCCGGAGCCATCGGCAGGAGCGGCTTAAGGGAAAAGGATGTAAATTTAGATATTGCCAAAAGATTAAGCAGCCTTTTAAGAGAAGAGGGCGTGCAGACAGTCCTTACCCGTTCAACGGATAGGTTTATTCCTCTTTCCAGCCGGGTGAGTATCGCCAATAGATCCGGAGCGGATTTATTTATTTGTATTCATTCTAACGCGGCTCGTTCGCGTTCTTTGAGCGGTTTTGAAGTTTATTATGTGGCTCCCAGCGTGAGTGACGCCAAGCGCGCCGCGCTTACGGCAAGGAACGCTTCATTAAATTTAAAAGACGCCGCGTTTGCCAGCAGCTCCCAGGATTTAAGGACGATTATCTGGGATATGATTTATGCCAATAGCCGGGCTGAATCTATCGAGCTCTCCCATTCTTTATGCAGGATTATGGATTCTTGTATTGACGCTAATATTTTGGGGGTAAAAAATGCCCGTTTCCAGGTGTTAAAAGGGATCAGGATGCCGGGCATATTGATTGAGGTTGGTTTTGTTTCGAATTTAAATGAAGAAAGATTGTTGAGGACCGCGGCGTATCGCCAAAAATTAGCCGAAGGCATATTGGAAGGCCTGAGGGATTATTCACAGAATATGGCATTAGTGGAGGTATCGACAAGATGAGCTCAATCGGTATTTTTGATTCAGGCGTAGGCGGGCTTACGGTAGCCAGGGAGATAATCCGCCAGCTGCCCAATGAAAATATAGTTTATTTCGGCGATACCGCCCGGGTTCCTTACGGGATCAAGTCGCCGCAGACAGTTATCCGTTTTTCCATCGAGAATATTTTATTTTTATTGAAACAGGATGTTAAGCTTATCTGCGTTGCCTGTAACACCGCCTCCAGTTTTGCCCTGCCGGTAATCAAGAACCATTTCCGCGCCCCGATTATCGGCGTAATTACCCCCGGAGCAAGAGAAGCGGTTTATGCTTCGCAGAATAAACGCATTGGGGTAATCGGGACCAAGGGGACGATTAAAAGCCGCACTTATGAAAAAGAGATCAGGCAGCTGGATCCTGCGGCCAAAGTTACCGCGGTTGCCTGCCCATTGTTTGTCCCTTTTGTCGAGGAGGGATGGTTTAGCGGCGAGGTTGTTTTAAGCGTGGCCAGGACTTATTTAAAACCGCTGCGCCAGGCCGGAGTAGATACGGTAATTTTAGGCTGCACGCATTATCCCTTGCTTAAACCGGTAATCCAGGAAATTTTAGGCAAACATGTCACTTTGATTGACTCGGCTAAACAAGTAGCTTTTGAGGTAAAGAAGATTTTAGCCGGTGAAGATATGCTTAACCGCGGTAAAGGCGGAAAACATAAATTTTATGTCAGCGATAATCCGGAGTGGTTTAGTTCTTTAGCCCAGAGGTTTATGGGCAAGAAATTAAGCAACGTTAAGAAGGTGGATAATGTATAGCTTAAAAGTAGAAGGCAGTTTTAGTTCCGCGCATAATTTAAGAGGCTATAAGGGCAAGTGCGAAGACCTGCACGGCCACAACTGGCGGATAGAAGTAATTGTTAAATCTGAAGAGCTGAATAATATCGGCATAGTTATAGATTTCAAGGAGTTGAAGAAAAAATTAAACGCTGTCTTAGAAGAGATGGACCATAAATATTTAAATAAACTGGTCTATTTCAAGAAAGTCAACCCGACATCCGAGAATATCGCAAAATATATTTATAAAAAGCTTATAACTAAAATTCCTTTACTTGATTCCGTCACTGTTTGGGAAAACGCCGCCAGCTGCGCTACTTATGGAGAATAAACCGGCGGTAGTGCTTTTATCCGGCGGCCTGGATTCGGCGACGGTTTTATATTTGGCCAAAGCAAAAGGATATACCTGTTACTGCCTGATTTTTGATTATGGCCAGCGGCATCGAAAAGAAATTAACTGCGCCGTTAAGCTTGCCAAGGCCAGCGGATCCGCGTACAGAATTTTAAAAATTGATTTTCCCTGGAAGGGTTCGGCGCTCTTAGACAGGAAAATAAAAGTCCCGGATAAAATTACCAAAGGCATTCCGCCTACTTATGTTCCGGCGCGCAATATTATATTTTTAAGTTTCGCCTTATCGTTTGCCGAAACGATCAAGGCCAAGGCAATTTTTATCGGCGCGCATGCCCAGGATTATTCCGGTTATCCTGATTGCCGTCCTGAATTTTTTAAAGCTTTTGCGCAGATGGCCAAGGTGGGTACATATGGCGGCGTCCGGATTAAAATTTTAGCTCCGTTATTAAATAAGAAAAAAGCGCAAATTATCAGTTTGGGGCAAAGACTGGGCGTGCCGTTTAATTTAAGCTGGTCATGTTACCGCGGGGCAAAACTTTCCTGCGGGATATGCGACAGCTGCCATTACCGCGCCAAAGGTTTTCAAGAGGCGGGTTTAGTTGATCCGCTAAGCAAAAGATGAAGGCCAAGATTGCCGAGGTGTTTGAAAGCGTGCAGGGCGAAGGTATTTATTTAGGGGAGAGGCAGATCTTTGTGCGTTTTTTTAACTGCAATTTGAGCTGCAGCTACTGCGATACCAAACTTGACCGGTTTATGGAATATGAGCCGCGTGAGCTTTTCGAGGAGATCAAGCTTTACCGCAATAAATACCATTCCGTCTCATTTACCGGTGGAGAACCGCTTTTATATAAGGATTTTTTAAAAGAGATATTAAAGCTTACCGCAAAACACGGCCACCGGCATTACCTGGAAACCAACGGCACATTATTTTTTGAGTTAGAGGAGATAATTGACCACATCGATATCGTGGCCATGGATTTAAAATTCCCCAGTTCAAGCGGGATGGGCAACCTTTGGCAGATGCACCGGAAATTTTTAAAAGTTGCCGTAAAAAAAGAAGTATTTCTTAAGGCAATTATTTGCCAGGCTACGCAGGAAGAAGATTTGCTGGAGGCCCTGGGCCTGATCAGGGAGATAAGCCCTTCCAGCGTCTTGGTTTTACAGCCGAATAGTTACGAAAGCATGAATGTTTTAGGTGAAAAGTTATCGCGGTTCAAAGAGATAGCTAACCAACATAGAGTTACGGCTTGCGTTATACCGCAAATCCATAAAATAGCGGGGTTAAGATAAATGAAAAAATCGGATTATGAAGGTTTACAGAAAAATATACGGAAATTAAAAACTCCTCCCATTGAGGTTTGGCTCAATCAATACGCGGATAAAGTTTATATGATCAATCTGGATATTCCGGAGTTTACCTGTATTTGCCCGAAGACCGGTCTGCCGGATTTTGCGGTTATCCGCATCGAATATTCCCCGGCTAAATTCTGTGTGGAGTTAAAATCTTTTAAGATGTACACCATATCTTTCCGCAATATGGGAATTTTCCATGAGCATCTGATCAATAAAATGCTTGAGGATTTTGCGGCCGCAGTCAAGCCGCGCTGGTTAAAGATTACCGGAGTTTTTAATCCCCGGGGCGGTATCACGACTACTGTATCGCGGGAATATAAAGCTAAATGAGAGAAATTAAGGCAAGTCAAATAAGCCAAGCCGTTACTGAACTAGTGCGGCGGGCTAATTTTATTTTGCGCCAGGATGTTTTAACTGTTTTGCGCAGAGCTTATGAATTTGAGAAAAATAAGCGGGCAAAAACAATCCTTAAGGCGATACTGGATAATGCCGCTTATGCCAGGAAAAAAAACCTGGCGATCTGCCAGGATACCGGCATGCCGGTTGTGTTTACCGAAGTTGGCCAGGATGTAAAAATAAGCGGAGATCTAAAAGTTGCGATCAATAAGGGAATTGATGATGGCTATAAAAAATACTCTTTGAGAAATTCGATTGTTAATGATCCGCTTTTAAGAGGGAATCCTAAATTTTCTCCCTGTATAATCCATACGGATATAGTTAAGGGAAATAAAATAAAATTAACGGTCCTGCCTAAAGGCTTTGGCTGTGAAAATAAATCGCGCCTGATGATGTTTAAGCCTACAGCCGGCATAGAAGAGATCAAGAAATTTATTGTTGACGCGGTGATAAGCGCGGGCCCGGATGCCTGCCCGCCGTATATTGTGGGCGTGGGGATCGGAGGGACGGCCGATTACGCCGGCATTTTGGCCAAGAAGGCCTTATTGACTAAAATACAAGCTAAAAATTCAAAATTAGAAAATGATTTATTAAAAAAAATAAATAAAACCGGGATCGGGCCGATGGGTTTGGGCGGCAGGTGTACGGCATTGGCCGTAAAAATCCAAAAATATCCCACGCATATCGCCGGCCTGCCGGTGAGCGTGAATATCAGTTGCCACGCCTTACGAAGCGCTTCAGTAATCTTATGAAAAAATTAAACTCTTTGAAAGCCGGGCAACAGATTTTTTTTAGCGGGACAATTTATACCGCCCGCGACCAGGCGCATAAACGGATGGTTGCGGCAATTAAAGCCGGCAAGCGCCTGCCTTTTGAACTTAAAGGTGCGATTATTTATTATTGTGGCCCGACGCAGACCCCGAAGGGCAAAATTATCGGTTCGTGCGGCCCGACGACCAGCTCGCGCATGGATGAGTTTACTCCGTTTTTACTGGCCAAGGGATTAAGCGGGATGATTGGTAAGGGGAGCCGCTCCAAAGAAGTAAGAGATGCGATTAAAAAACATCAAGGAGTTTATTTTATAACTTACGCCGGTTGCGGGGCGCTTTTGAGCCGTTATGTTAAAAGTGCCAAAACAATTACTTACCGGGATTTAGGCCCGGAGGCAATCGTAAAATTGGAAGTAAAGGATTTTCCTTTGATTGTGGCAATCGATGCTAATGGAGGATGTATTTATGATGCGGATTGACGGGCGCGGGGCGGATAAAATCAGAAAAGTCAACATTACCAGAAATTATATTAAATTTCCGGAAGGATCCTGTTTAATCGAATTAGGGAATACCAAAGTAATTTGCACCGCGTCCGTTGAAGAGATTGTTCCGCCTTTTTTAAGGGGCTCAGGCACCGGCTGGGTTACTGCGGAATATGGCATGCTTCCCCGTTCCTGCGGAACGCGTATTCCGCGCGGAAAAGATTCCGGCCGCACTTATGAAATTCAGCGTCTGATCGGTAGATCGCTTCGGGCAGTTACGGAGATGAAATATTTGGGTGAGCGCACCATTTGGATTGACTGCGATGTCATTCAGGGCGACGGAGGCACGCGCACTGCTTCGATTACCGGCAGTTTTATCGCTTTAGTCGATGCTTTGCAAAAACTTAAAAAAGACGGCAAGATTACCCGGGTTCCGATTCAGGATTATGTTGCCGCTACCAGCGTGGGAATTTTAAACGATAACCTGCTTTTAGATTTATGTTACGAGGAGGATTCCAAGGCGGAAGTGGATATGAATGTGATTATGACCGGTGCGGGTGAATTTATCGAGATCCAGGGTAATGCCGAACGCAAGCCTTTTTCTAAAGATAAAATGGATAGCATGCTGGATTTTGCCAGGAAAGGTATCGAGGAGCTTTTTAGCATCCAAAGAAAATTAGTCGGGGATATCTTAGCATAATGAAGTTAGTAGTTGCCACGCGAAATAGAAAGAAGTTACTTGAAATAAAAGAAATTTTAAAGGGGATGGATTTAACTCTTTTATCCCTTGATGCCTATAAAAATTCTCCGAAGGTAGTTGAGAATGGCAAGACTTTCAAGGAAAACGCGGTAAAGAAAGCAGTAAAGTTAGCGCGATTTACGGGGGAGTTTTGTTTGGGCGAAGATTCGGGGTTGTGCGTCGATGCTCTGGATGGGGCTCCGGGGATTTATTCGGCGCGTTTTTCAGGCAGAGACAAAAGCGATATTAAGAATAATCTTAAACTTTTAAGATTGCTCAAAGATTTGCCCCTGTTAAAAAGAAAAGCGTATTATGTTTGCGCTGTGGCGCTGGCCGATAAGCGGGGGCTGGTGGGAGTGGTTGAGGGAAAATGCAACGGTTTGATTGCTTTTGAGGTGAAAGGCAGCGCCGGATTTGGTTATGATCCGGTATTCTATATTCCGAAACACAAAAAGACATTTGCCCAGCTTGGGGAAAAAATTAAGCATAAGATGAGCCATCGCTACCATGCTTTAGAGAAGGCCAAGCGGATAATTCAGAAATACATTGTTAAGCAAGTAGCGAGTTGTTATAATTGAAATTTACGTAAAACGGGGCGTGGCTCAGCTTGGCTAGAGCGCCTGCTTTGGGAGCAGGAGGTCACAGGTTCAAGTCCTGTCGCCCCGACTTTGAAAATTAATGCGCCTGTAGCTCATATGGATAGAGCATCTGCCTTCTAAGCAGAATGTAGCAGGTCCGATCCCTGCCAGGCGCATAAAACTTATGAAAAACTGGAAGAAAATATTCAAAATTATTGCGATTGTAGTTATCTTTTTTACCCTTGCCTACGCCTTTTTTCTGATGGAAGCTAGGAATGTAATCGCGGCAAAGATTGAGCGGGCATGCGGCCATAAAACCACCATAGGTTCGCTGGATATTAAGCCGCCCCTAAATTTGGAGATAAGAGATTTAGCGATCGAAGGTTTGCTGAAAGCCAGCTACATTTATGTATCGCCCAGCATTCCCGGTTTTTTAATCGGCAGGATTGCTCTTAATAAAGTTAAAATTGTCAGCCCGCAGCTTACTTATCAGCGCATACCTGCGCCTGTTCCGGCACAGGATAGCGGTGCTCCTGTTGTAGAAACCGTGCCAACTGTTGCGCCTGCGCCTGAGCCAGCACCAACTGTGGCACCCGCTGCGCAAAACAAAGTTTTACCCATAATCATAAAAAACCTGAAGGTTTATTCCGGTTTGTTAAATTTTATCGATTCAACGGCAACCAGCGGAAGCATAAAATTTAAAATCAAGGATATTTACTTTTATGCCACTAATTTGTCCACTGTCAGCACCGACGCGGTAACTAATTTTGGTTTAAAAGGCAACATCTCCTGGAATACCGGAGAGCCCGACGGAAAACTCCTTGCGCAGGGATGGATAAATTCTCACAAAAAGGATATGCTGGCTACTTTAAAGATTGAAAATATCGATGCCATTGTTTTCTATCCTTATTACTCAACTTGGGTGGATTTAGGGAAGGCGCGCATCGAAAAAGCAAAGCTAAATTTCAGCAGCAATATCAAAGGGGTAAATAATGAGGTTGCGGCGGTTTGCCATTTAGAACTAGCCGATATCGTGCGTAAGGTGCGGCTTCCTGAAGAGAAGCAGCAGAAGGCAGAGCGGCTGACCGACGCGGTGCTGGATATGTTTAAAACGATGAATCAGGGAAAGGTAGTTTTGGATTTTACCCTGCATACAAAAATGAACCAGCCGGTTTTTGGTTTTGGCGATATAAAATCCGCGTTTGAGGGCAAGCTTATGCAGGGCAGGGCCAGGGCTGGATTGCGGCCTCAGGATATGCTATTATTACCGGGTAAAATGCTGCAAAACGGGTTTAAAAGCGGCGTGGATTTCTCCAATGCCGCAATTGACGGGGTATTTGCCGTAGGCAACGGCATAAAGAAATTTTTTGAAGAGGCTATAAATAAGCCGGCTGCGGCAAATTAGTTTTTTAGATTATGGTGGGTATAGCTCAATTGGTCAGAGCGTTAGACTGTGGCTCTAAAGGTTGCGGGTTCGATCCCCGTTACCCACCCCAATTCTAAATGCGCGTTTTCCGCGTGAATTCTAAATGCGGAACTGTAAGAAACAATTAGGGTTTTGTTATACAGCTTAAGGTTCGATACAATTTTTTGCAAAAAATCCCGCTGGGCGTCGGGATTTGCCTCCGCTGCGATGTAACTGGCTTGGTGAGCAAGAGTTAGGAAGTTTTTGAAGTGTTCGAGCCAGTCCCCGTTACTGTCACCCTTTTCTGAAATATCGAACTTCCTGTTGATCAATTCGGCTTTCTTCTGCTTATACTCTTCGTCGGTGATTATACCTTTCAGCGACATATCTAAGAGCCGCTTTAACTGCTCGTCAACCTCTTGCGCTCTCACTTCACCACTAATCCGATTATGAACTTTCTCGGCTTGAAGGAGCGCCCGCTCTCGTTCTAATTCTTTTATCATCCAGGCGTAGGCGTTGTCATCAAGCGCAACTTTCTTAATGGCCTCTTTGACTTGTTGGGCGAGATTTTCCCCTCTAATAAAAACGGAGGATTGGGGGCAGGGGTCGCGTTTCTTTGAGCAGTGATAATAGTGATGCCCTTTTTGTCCTTCGGCTGTAATTTGGCAGCCACACTCCGCACACCTTATAAACCCACGAAATACAAAATAATGTTTTCTCTCGTAAGAAGGTCGGCTCCTGAACCTTAAAATCTCTTGCACCTTATCAAACAATTCTTTGTTTATTATAGGCGGGTGGCTGCCTTGGAAAATCTCGCCCTTATACACAAAGAGGCCAAGATAGAACTGATTCGTTAATATCCTGTGGACGTTACTGTACGAGAGCGGGCGCTTGGCTCTCTTGCTCACCAAGCCAGACGCAGTCGCCAATTTTCTTATCTCATCAACCGTATATCTTCCTTCAGCGCACAAGGCATACAATCTTTGAACCAGAGGGGAGGCGAGAGGGTCAATAGTTATTTTCCCTCTATCGTTTAAGTAGCCGATTGGCGCGAAGGCGGGGTATTCGCCAAGCCTTACCTTCTCGCGCAAGCCGCGCTTTGTGTTCTCACTTAGATTATCAACGTAGTACTTACTTTGACCGAAAATAATATTGAGCATAAACTTGCCTTGTGCGCTGTTGTCGAAGCGGTAAGTAGGGAAGCGAAGATCAATAATATCCCCGGTATCTACAAGGTAAATTATTTTACCGCCATCTATCGAATTGCGCGCAAGTCTATCCGGATGCCAGGTAATGATACCGGACGCCTCGCCTTTCTCAATTCGTTTAATCATTTCGTTAAATATCGGGCGTCCGGGTGATTTCGCTGTTTTGGCTTCCTGAAACTCTTGTGTTATTACAAGATTTTCTTTCTTTGCGTATTCACGGACTTCGGTCAATTGCGACTGAATAGAGAGGACTTGTTTATCTTCCGTATCGGTAGACTTGCGCGCATACAGGAAATATTTCATTTTTGTACCTCCTTAGAAAATTGGCGACTGCGTCTGCCAAGAATTGGCGGAACTTACATCGCAGCGGGTCTGCTCAAAGAGCAGACAGTTATAAAATTTTGAGCCCTCGAAAGCTCAAAATTATATAACCGGCAAATCCCGACGCCCAGCGGGATTTTTTGCAAAAAATTGTATCGAACCTTAAGCTGTATAACAAAACCCTAATTGTTTCTTACAGTTCCGCATTTAGAATTCACGCGGAAAACGCGCATTTAGAATTGGGGTCCTTATATCCGATAGATCGAAAGTATTTTCGTCCCTGAGAAACCCCTAATCCGTTTTTTGTCTCTAATACCGGGGTAAAGCTGGTCTCTAATGAAACAGCTTAAATGCACCGCGCCCTGGGGGGGCGCTCCCACATTGAGCGGGCAATGGCGCTCGCTGGGCCGCTCGCTTCCAGCTAATTTTAATGCGTGTGCGGCGCAGCTGTGGCTTGCGCCGGGTGGGGGCGGCGCAAGCCACAGCGTCCTCACCCGACACGTTACTACAAGCTAAAAACAAAATTTTTTAAAGGTTCGTCCGCTATGCCGCAATTTACGAGTAAAAGCTGGCGGTGCGGCAAGCTGCGCCTCTCCCGATAAACACTTAAAGAAGTGCTGGCAAAAAGGCAAATTTTGGTGCGGGCAAAATTTGCCTTTTTGCTCAAAGAACAAGCTAAAATTCAAATGATGCTAGGGGCGGAAATTGATTTGCAAAGAGCATTTTTAGTGATAAGATACAATTGAATTGGTTGTTATGAAGTATACTTAATATAGTAGTCTAATCGTGGTATATTGTCAAGATAAAATGTTAGAACAAAGACTAAGGCAGCTAAGAAAGAAAGCGGGTTGGTCTCAGCAGAAGTTAGCCGAGAAAGCCGGCTTATCTTATAATGTGATAACAAAAATCGAACAGGGCGTCGCGAAAAGACCGACTATCCAGACGATGATTAAGTTAGCGGATGCTTTTAAAATTAGTATAGATGAATTGATAGGGAGAAATTAATTGACAGATATGCTTTTCTATGGTTATAATAATTCAACAATTAGGTTGCAAAGTGGTATGTTTGAAGGGGGAATCTGCCACGTTAAAATAAATCAAACCTTCGCCAAAAGAGGCGAAGGTTTTTTTATTTAAGAGAGTATTTTATGTCAATAGCGACGTTATCTCCTGAAACTGACTGGAATTTTACGGATATTAGTTATTCGAAGAATATCTATTCTTTACATCCGTATCCTGCTAAATTTATTCCCGATATTCCTAGGGAGCTTATTAAGCAATTAGGCGTTCCTTTGGGCACTGCAATTTTCGATCCTTTTTGTGGCAGTGGAACAACTTTAATTGAAGCTCAGAGGAGTGGATTTTGTTCTATCGGAGTTGATTTAAATCCCATAGCCTGTTTAATAAGTAGGGTTAAAACTAGGGATTTACCGAAGGGATTTTTTGATGTTGCACTTGAAGTTTTTGAGAAAGCAAGGGATACCTATGATATTAAAACAGAAATTAATTTGCCTAATGTTGATCATTGGTTCAAAAAAGATGTACAAAATGCAATTAATGCAATTCTTAGGGAAATAAACGAAGTTAGAAATAAAATTATTCAGGAAACTTTGAAATTTATTCTTTCAAGTATAATTGTTAAAGTGTCTAATCAGGAAAGTGATACTCGTTACGCTTCGATCGAGAAGAATACTTCAGCAGAGTTCGTGTTTCAATCTTTTATAGCAAATAGTCTTCGTTTTTCAAAAGTAATGGAAAAAGAGGAGACTAAGACGACATGGGCTACAGTTATTAACAAAGATATTTGTGATGTTGCGCCAACAGATTTATCTATGCCCATAGGTTTAGTAATTACTTCGCCACCTTATCCCAATGCTTATGAGTATTGGCTTTATCATAAATATCGTATGTTGTGGCTTGGCTATGATCCAATTGGAGTAAAAAATCGGGAAATAGGCGCAAGGGCACATTTCTTTAAAAAGGACCCTCATACAGCATTTAATTTTAAGAGTGCTTTAAGCAAGACATTTGCTTTGCTTGAAGAAACAGTAATTTCAGGGGGGCATGTTTGTTTTGTTGTGGGTAGATCAAAAATACACGGGCAGATTATTAATAATGGTTTTATAGTAGAATGTGTAGCGAAAGATCACGGGTTCTTTTTTCTAGACAAAGTGAAGCGAAACATTGAATCTAGAAGGAAATCTTTTAATTTATCCTATGCAAAGATTAGAACAGAAGAGATCTTAGTTTTTAAAAGAAGGTAGGTATTATGGCGGCAGCTAATATTTATTGGCATGATTATAGATACTTCCCCTACGAAAGAGATATCGCTTATAAGGAAGTAGTAGGGCTTTTAGACCCTCCAGAAATTAAAAACAAAAAAGACGGTTTTCAGTTATTAGGTAGATTTAATAATTCGGATATTTCGAAACTTGTTTACTTTTCGCACTATGAAATCAATAATCAGAAGCATCCTACCTTGCAGTATCTTTTTGAGAAAAAAAACAACGGAAACGGGAAAAAACGACAATCGACACGGTACTCTTCACACGATTTACATGAATACAAGGGGAGGTTTAATCCACAAATAGTTCGTTCGATTCTGAACATACTGGGTATCGATAGAAAAGCAAAGATTCTTGATCCTTTTTGTGGTTGTGGTACGACATTAGTAGAGTGTGCCCATGTGGATATCTCTGCTGTAGGATGTGATATTAATCCATTGGCTATATTTATAGCAAACGCAAAAGTTAAAGCGTTAGGTATTAGAACGAGAAAACTTAAAGAAGAAGGAGATGTTGTTTTCGATAAATTTTATTCCGATAGAAGAAGAAAAGTCGTGAGTAACATGGATGATAGGCTCAGATATTTGTCGCAGTGGTTTCCACCTGATGAACTGAATGATATTGAACTGCTTCGGAAAATTATTTTATCTCATAGCAGTGTAGGTAAAGAAATTCTGCTTTCTATCGTTAGTAATTTATTAAGAGATTATTCATTGCAAGAGCCAGCAGATTTGAGAATAAGAAGGAGAAAAAGTCCTTTTCCGGCTGTGGCTTTGATTGATGTTTTCCGAGAAGATTTATATTCTTTTTGTGCAAGTCTGGAGCAAGTGCAAGAAGCCATTGGAGTCAAAAGATCTAAGAATAAAGCCTACCATTGTGAAGCTCAAGAGATAGGAAAGAGGTTTCGGAGATGGGGCACAGGCTCATTTTTCGATGCAGTAATAACAAGTCCTCCTTATGCTACTGCATTGCCATATATTGATACGCAAAGATTAAGTTTGATATGGCTCGGTTTGTGTGATGTCAATGATTTGCGGAGATATGAGGCCAATCTGACAGGTAGCCGTGAATTTATGGGAGCCCAAAAGAAATCTTGTGCTTACGATTTTAATAATAATCTGGCTGATTTGCCTAAGACTCTCTATAGTTTTTTGTTGAAATTAGAAAATGCAGTCTCTGATGATGATGGATTCCGAAGAAGAGACTTACCTATTTTGCTGTATAGATATTTTTCAAATATGAAAAATATTTTTTATTCAGTAGCAAAAGTGGTTAAACCCAAAGGGGCCTTTGTTCTAATTGTCGGACACAATAAAACCTATTTGGGAGGAATGAAATATGATATCAATACACCCGTCTTATTAAAAGAATTAGCACGGGAATCAGGATGGATTATCGATTTTTCCTATCCTTTGCAAACTTACCAACGATATAGTATCCATATGGAAAATGCAGTGTCTTCTGAAGACATGATTTGCTTGAGGCGAAAATGAACGAGTTTGCGTTACATCCTAATGTCTATGCTACTGGTGGACATCCCGGGTTAATTAGTATGTTAGAAAATATATGGGTGAGGGATCATACTCCTGGAGAGGGGGCGTTTTATCTCGTATCGGGGTTTGCAAATTACAATGGAGGTGTTAGGTTTTATGATACTTTTAAGAATCATGTCGACCGCGGTGGTCACATTTATGCATATTTGGGAGGAAGCACTTCACAAAAGCTTACAAGTCAGCAAGTAGTAGAAGCTCTTTTAGAGTGTGGAGTAGAAGTAAACATAATTAATAGAAAGAGGATTTTGCATGCAAAGCTTTATGGACGAGTTAATTCTTTAGGAGAGCGTTTAGTTGTTACTTCTGGAAATTTTACTGGCCCTGGAATGTCTCAGAATGTAGAGGGGTCAATTATGTTAGATACCGATACAGTTTCTTCTATGGGGTTTTCATGGAGAAGTTTAATTGGAGAGATAAATAAGCAAAAATGGGAAATATACAAACCTACACTTCGTAATAGAAGAGCTCCGGCTTGGAATCTGTTGTTTGATGAAATTTCGGGTGCGGTTGTTCTTGATGAAACCCAAGAAGTTACAATGGTAATAACTTTAGGCCATAATGATGTAGCGCGAATCCAGGCCTCTCCAGGGAGTAAAGCTGGGCTTGGGACTCAATATTTCTGGTTAAGTCGTGATTGCTTTGATTTCTTTCCAGCTTTAACAGTTAGAAATCAAAGAGGAGTTAAGACGACTTACTCAACTTTAATTAAGCTATATTATATAGATTTAAATATTCTAGATAAAAAAACCAGGGTGACTTTTGAAGCTGAGAATAACTTAGATTTTCGCCTTGGTACAAGTAGGCTAAGATATACCAAACTAGCTGATGTGGGTGATCTCGCGATTATTTCTAGGGTTGGCGAAGATGAATACGAGTTACGTATAGCGAAGCAGGGTACAGAAGAGTATAGAAAATTGTCCCCTTATGCCATTAATTTTATTGGTCATCGCGGTAAAAGATTTGGTTATTTGTCTAATCAAGAGTTTGGCAAATTGCTGAATTTACACCTTCCTACGAGTTCTTTTGATTAGTCTTGTAGATCCTTCGCGTTTTACTCCGAATAATCAGATAAGTATAGTTATTATAATTCAATAGATTAGGGGTGGAAAACATGAAAATTTCCAAAATCGAGATAAAAAATTTTCGATCATTACACGATGTTACTATTTATCCGAATAACATTTTAACTTTAGTAGGGCGAAATAATAGCGGTAAATCTAATATAACTAAAGCGTTGGCACTTTTCTTTGATCCCTCTACTAAGGGTATGGATTCCGAATGTTTTTATAATCATAAGACTGATAAGCCGATACAGATTACTTTAACTTTTGAGAAATTGAGTGGTTGGGAGAGTGAACAGTTTAAGGCATGGATGGATGGGGAAAAACTGATTGTAGGAAGAGAGATTGTTTGTAAATCGGAAGATGAGTTTGAAGTTAAAACCTTGGCTTTTACAAAAGTACCTGAACCTGAATGGTTACAAGATGATTTAATTACTGGAGAAAAGATAGCTGAGTGGTGGAGTAAAAAAGCAGAGTTGAAGATAAAAGGAATTGATTTTTCTTCGGAACTTGGTTCTGCAAAGCCGAGCGTTACGAAGTGGAAAGAAGTGGCGAAAAAATTCCTAGATGTAAATAAAGATAAAATTCCTTGGAAGGATGAAAGACGGGAGAATCCAAAGGGGTATCCCGGTGTATTGAAAGGGGCCTTACCGGAATTTGTTTATGTGCCCGCTATTAGGGATGTGTCAGATGAGGCTAAGGTTTCCCAGACTAGTCCTTTTGGTAAACTTATAAATTCCGTGCTTGAAAAGATTGCTGATAAGGAAAAAGAGGCGATTGCTGGACAGCTAAAGGAGATTGAAAATAAGCTTAATCGTACGGGAGGGAAAGACCGAGTGGCTGAGGTTAAAGCGATTGAAGATCAGCTTAACAGGCTTATAAGAGAGATTATGGAGTGTGATATTGAAATTGAAATGGGGGTTCCCCAGCTTAAAGAAATCTTTGGGGGTGTTAAAATATATGCGAATGATGGAGTAAGGACAATTATTGATACAAAAGGACATGGTCTCCAGCGGTCGATGATTTTCACAATACTTCGGGCTTACGCTGAACTTTCGCATACGCAAAAGGCAGTTGAGAAAGCAGGGGAAAGGACAACTATATTTGCGATAGAAGAACCGGAATTATATCTGCATCCACAGTCGCAAAGAACTTTTATGAATGTTTTTAGGAATATAGCCAAAGGAAAAGATCAGGTTATTTATAGTACTCATTCAAGTCTTTTTGTTGATATTACCTGGTTTGATGAAATATGTATAGTCAGAAGAGATAAAGAAGGGGATGAATATAAGAGTAAAGTTACGCAATTGTCTATGAAGGATATGCTTGGAGATTTGAAAGCTCGTAAAGGTATAGATGGGAATGAAGTGGGTATAAGAGAACAGTATTCAAACGCTTTTAACCCCTTGATTAATGAGGGGTTCTTTGCAAGTAAAGTAGTTATTGTCGAAGGTCCATCTGAACAATATTTATTTCCTATATATTCCGAAGCGATGGGGTACAATCTTGATCAAAATAATGTGTCAGTAGTGCATTCTGATGGCAAAGGTTCAATGGATAGATTGTTACGCGTTTTTAACGGTTTCAAAATTCCTACCTACCTTTGGTTTGATGGTGATAAAGATAACGCGGATTCGGAGGTAAAGAAAAAAACACTAGAGCTTCTTGAATTGTTAGGTAATAAGAAAAGCAAGATCGAGGAAGTTGGCACGGAAATTTCTGATTGCTATGCAGTGCTTGAATATAAATTGGAAAAAATCTTAAAAGAAGAAATCAAGGATTATGATGTCATAATTAGTGAAGCAGCTAAAATTCTGGGACCTGTTGGCAAGCCTTTAGAGCAAAGATACTTAGCTGTCCAAATAAAAAAGAAAATAGATAATAAGGCGAAGCCTGAAGATGTCATACCTAAAACTATCATAGAAATCATTGGGAAGATAAAAAACTTGAAATTTAATTGTAGTGTATTACGTAAATAGTATACATAGTTATCGTAAGGTATCATTCTTAGGGATACTCATTGATTTGTTTTAGATGCCATAGCTATTTTAATTAAATATGCGAATAATCCATTTTTCCGATACACATTTAGGATTCTCGGATTTTACAAAAGTTGATCCAGAAACCGGAATCAACTTAAGGGAAGCTGATGTTTATGATGCTTTCTCTCAAGTAATTAACTATATCATTAGTAATCCTCCAGATATTGTAATTCATGCAGGTGATCTTTTTGATACCTACAGACCGCCTAATCGTGCAATAAACTTCGCTTTAAAAGAAATAGCAAGAGTATCTCAAAAACAAATACCAGTTATAATGATTTCTGGCAATCATTCAACTCCTCGAATTAGGATTTCTGGGTCAATCTTTGAGGCGTTTGAGATTTTGGAGAACGTTTACCCTGTTTATCAATCAAAATACCAGGAGATTATTATTAAAGATGTCGCGGTCCACTGCGTCCCTCATATGGGAACAGAGGAAGAATTGAATAGAGCATTTGACGAAATTAGAATCAATACAAAGGTAAAGTATAATGTAATCGTTGCTCATCTTGGGATTACTGCTGAAGTACAATATAAAATGGGGGAGTTTAATGAGTTAATAATTCCTCAAGGTGCTTTAAAAAAGAAGAGTGAACTCGATTATATAGCTCTCGGACACTATCACAGAAATCTGGTTCTTGCTGAAAACTGCTGTTATTCTGGGTCTACGGAACGTTTTAGTTTTAATGAAGCCGGTCAGCCAAAAGGTTTTATGGAAGTTGATTTAGCTGCAAAAAAGAGGATGTTTATACCGATAAAAGTAAGAGAGATGATAGCATTTGATCCAATTGATTGTAAAGACCAAAGCTCCGCAAAAATTGTTGAAGAAATTGAGCAATTAATTAAAGATAGGACGCAAGGCAATATCCTTCAGATTACTTTTGCCAATATAAGAAGGCAACAATATTTAGAGATGAATTTCTCAAAAATTAAAGAAATTGTCAGTGATGCAGTACATCTAAAAATTATCTGTAACTGGATGACTGAAAAGGGAAGTGAAGTCACTAAAACTTCTATAGGTGCACTTTCATCAGAGTTTGAAAGCTTTATCGCTCACCAAGATATTAAAGATTTGGATAAGAAAAAATTGAAAGAATTAGGAGTGGGGTATTTATCACAAGCACAAGAAGAGGAAGAGTAAATGTTTTTAAGAAGTCTTAAGCTTAGAAATTATAGAAAGTTTAGAGATGAGCCAATTGAATTTCCTGAAGGGATAATTGGTATAATTGGGCCTAACGGCGCAGGAAAATCCTCCATATTAGAGGCAATAGGTTGGGCATTATATGGTAATCAATTGACGCGATCTGACAAATCGGAAGTAAAAAGTCAAAATGCAGCTTTAGAAGAAGACTGTGAAGTGGAACTGATATTCGATTTAGGAGGTCATTCTTACAAAGTTCTTAGACAATTAAAGGGGAGAAACTCAATTTCTAATGCATTAGCGTTTATAGATGGGAATATTGAGCCAGTTGCTGAAAGGGATAGTGGAGTAAACCAATATATAGAATTATTGCTAGGTATGGATTACGTTACATTTTTAAGGACCATTTATGCAAAGCAAAAAGATTTAGCTGCGCTTTCTTCCTTGGCTCCTGAAGCAAGGAAAAAGGTTATCAGGAGAATGTTGAATATCGATCGTATTGATTCAGCAGTAACTCAAATTAGGGTAGACACAAGAGATAAACAAAGATTTGTTGAAGGTATCCAATCCAGCCTTGAAAATATTGAAGAGTTGGAAGTAGATAAAAAGGAATTAGAGGGGCAGCAGAGTTCAATAAATAAAAATATTGGTGTTTTCACTACCGAGCTTAATATTATTAAAGACGAAAGGCAAAAACTAAGAAAAGAAAAGGAAGATCAAGAAGCGAAATATAAAACTTATAATCAATTTTCCAGCGATGTATCTCGCTTATCAACTCAAATAACCTCTTTAAAAAGGAAACTAAGTGATTCAGAAAAAGACCTTGAAGAGCTAAAGAAAAATAAGGAAACATTAGATAAGCTTGAGCCGAAAGAAAAAGAATATCTAAAAGTTAAGGAAGATAAGTCAGCGCAGGAAACATTAAGGCTTAAATTTCAAGAGAAATTGGCATTTGAGAAAAACTGGAAAGAAATGAAAGAAGAAATAGATGGTCGCGAAAAAGAATTAAAGGCTGCGATAGAGCAGCTTAAACTATTTTCTAGTATACAGAAAGATTCTGATTCTACAGAGAAAGCACTAAGAGATAAAGAAGTTAGTAGAAGGAAGCTTGAGAAAGAAGTAAAGGACGCTGAAGGGAAAGTGAGTGTTTATTCATCCCAATTAGAAGAATTGATTCACAAGAAGAAGAGCATAAGCCAATTGGGCGGTAGTGGCAAATGTCCTACTTGCTTCCGTGAATTAGGGGAAGATGGCAAAGACATTTTGCTTCATTTAGATAATGAAATAAGTAAAGTGAAAGAGAAACTAATACCTTCTCATGAAAATAGAGATAAGGTAAGTGAGCAATTAGAAGATGTTATGGCAGAACAAGAGAAATTGGTAGAGCAAAAGAATAAATTAAATGAAAAATTGAAGAAAAAATCCAAGATAGAGCAGTCAATAGAAGAGCAAGATAACGAGGTAAAGAAATTGAGTTTTAAAATTACAAGAACAGAAGAAAAGATTTCCGGAATGAAAGATATAAAATTTGATCGGGGATTTTACGCGGAATTATTAAGAAAGTTTGATACGTTATCGGAAACAAGAGATTCAATTCTTGAATTAAGAAAAGAGATTCAAAGAATTCCTAAAATTGTTGAAGCAATAGATAGCACAAGAAAAGAGATCAATGATTTGGAAAATACGCTTGAGAATAAAGAAGAAGATTTAAAGAAGCTTGAGTTTAATGAGAAAAGGTTTGAGAAAATAAAAGCAAACTATGAGGAACTAAGTGATAAATTATTGACAGGTCAGAATAAATTAGATGAAGCCAAAGGTAAAACAGAAGTTTTAAAACAAAGAATTTCTAATATTAAAGAAAGAATGGCCCGCCGAAAAGAAAACCAAAAGAGAATTGAAGCCGCAAGTTTAGAACTTCAATATTTGCAGCGTCTTGAATTGCTTTTAGATAAATTCAGGCTTGAATTAACAGGAAGGATACGCCCTTTATTAGAAGCGAGAACATCCTTTCTTTTTAGCGAAATTACGGATGGGCGTTATCCTTCTGTCGAACTTGATGAAGACTATGAATTATCAATTTTGGACGGAGATAAATATTTCAAGTTAAAAAGATTTTCAGGTGGAGAAGAGGATCTCGCTAATTTATGTTTGAGAATTGCAATGTCACAAGTAATCGCAGAGAGAAGTGGTGGAGTAGAGATAAATTTTATAGCATTAGACGAAATATTTGGTAGCCAAGATGAAGACAGGCGACAAAATATAATGAATTCTTTCAATAAACTATCTTCTCAATTTCGGCAAATATTCCTTATCTCCCATATTGAGGAAATTCGGGAGATGCTGAATAGAGTTTTACGAGTAGAGGAAAATGGAACGAGGAAAGAAAGTAAAGTTTCGTTAGTTTGAAGTTTATTGATTTTTTTTAAGCAATCTGTGATAAAATATAGCAATCGCATTAGATTATTCCGCCCCCTAGCATCATTTGAATTTTAGCTTGTTCTTTGAGCAAAAAGGCAAATTTTGCCCGCACCAAAATTTGCCTTTTTGCCAGCACTTCTTTAAGTGTTTATCGGGAGAGGCGCAGCTTGCCGCACCGCCAGCTTTTACTCGTAAATTGCGGCATAGCGGACGAACCTTTAAAAAATTTTGTTTTTAGCTTGTAGTAACGTGTCGGGTGAGGACGCTGTGGCTTGCGCCGCCCCCACCCGGCGCAAGCCACAGCTGCGCCGCACACGCATTAAAATTAGCTGGAAGCGAGCGGCCCAGCGAGCGCCATTGCCCGCTCAATGTGGGAGCGCCCCCCCAGGGCGCGGTGCATTTAAGCTGTTTCATTAGAGACCAGCTTTACCCCGGTATTAGAGACAAAAAACGGATTAGGGGTTTCTCAGGGACGAAAATACTTTCGATCTATCGGATATAAGGACCCCATTTTATTTCTAACAAAACAGTAAAGGATAAATATCTTGAGAAAGCTTGAACGTCTCTTGGTGCCAATGATAATGATGGGAATGTTAGTCCTATCTGGTTGTGAAAAACCAGGCTCAGCAATGTGGCCCGCACACTCCTTTTCGCAAACTGACAAAAGCATAACATCAAGCCCAGCATCGGCTCCAATATCGACATCAACATCGGGTAAAGTAGTTTTGGCGTTAATAGCCGGGGTTGATGGAACTAAAACCTTTACAGGCAAGATTATAGAAGTTGCTCCTGTATTATTAAAACATCCGCCAAGATATTCATTTTGTAGGATTCAGATCGTTTCTGATAATGGCGGCAAATCTGGATTTTTTGTCCCACGAGCTACCATTATTACCGATCTTAATGGTAAAGATATAAGCGGCAAGTGGCCTGGTAAAGGAGAAAGAGTTGAAATAAAGTATTATACGTTAAAGCCTGGGAAGGATGATCGCACCTACACAGTTTCTATTCGCTACGTTCCTTCGGATTATGTTCCAAATCCGGCGGCTCCGAGCAAACCGGCGACAGCTTCCGCAACACCGGGTAATGCAGCTAAAGATAATATCTTTGTAGGTAAGGTTGATACAGCGTTCAGCTTTCCACCAATTGGGTATTTTTGGAAATTTGCTGCTGTTGCTGATAACGGCGAGAAGAAAGAGTTTTGTATCCTGAAGAATAATACAACCATTATACAGATTGATGGTAAACAAAGATACGGCGAAGCGCCCAGAAAAGGCAGGAAAATTGAGGTTAAATATTCAGTCGCACAAGATGGTCATAATGTGACTACCTCGATGCGTTACGTGTCATTGGATTACGTCCGGCAGCCGACAGCATCAAGTGTATCGGCAAACGCAGCTTCATCAACATCTGCTCCGATACCGAGTTTAAGTTTTCAACTTGGGGAGAAGATACCGGCTGGCAAAGCGGTAGTCTACATTTATCGTCCCACTGGTTCCGGTGCCGGAGGTGCAGCGATGCCCTTCGGCATAAAAGCAAATGGTAAAGACGCAATAACGCTGGTGCAGGGCGGATATTACGAATATGTCACTGAACCAGGTAATGTAGAATTTACGACTTTCGAAATGGGGTTTATGGCGCCGAGTTCACAATCTTCCGTAACTGTTGATGCAAAAGCCGGTCAAACGTATTATCTTAAAGGCACACATGGCAAGGGAGCAATGGGAAGGGCACACCTGGAATCAGCCTCTCCAGAAGTAGGAGCGCAGGAAATAGCAAACTGTAAAGTAATTAGGACGCAGTGAGAATGTAGGGGCAGCGAATATTTTTAATCTATCCAGCCCGGAAATCAGCGAGGAATTGCCTCTCTGAATTGCAGAATTTAGCATATATTAAGGTAATCGATACATTTAGCGTGCTTTAAAGGTTAGAGAGGCTTCCCCTTGTGCTATATGGGAGTGGCCCATAAATTCTTGTGTACCGGTTAGTTACATCATTAAAATTTAAAATGATATTTAAAGGCTATTGGTCTAATACGGTCAATAGCCTTTCTTATTTGTTTAGTTTATTATGAACTTAATTGATTTTGGTTTCCAGAATTCAAATCTCTTTCGGCATATGCCGCTTTTTGACGAAATTTCATATATCGGGCATAATGAGGAGAAGGTCCGCCAATATAAAGCGATTCGCGAGGATCAAACCTGCAATCTTTTGGTCTTAAATTTTATTCGCGATGATGAAAAAATCCTTTGGGATGCGATAGGGGATTTTTTAAAGCGCAGCACAATTAATGCCGCATCTAGCGTCCGGGGCGTTTACATTTTTGACCTTTTGACTGTTGATATACACAAAGAAATTAAAACATTTAAACACGCCGAGCTTACTGCCGTAATTGTAAATGTGGCCAGTAAACTAGCCCCCGGGGAAATTAAGATGATCAAATATTCTTCCGTCTACGCGCTCATTCATAAAACTGTCGCTGCCGATTGGGGGAAAATTACTTTTAAAACCGCGGTGGATGTATTCAAAGACAAGCCGGATTATTTGGACATTCTTATCAAGCAACTTTTGAAGGATTATATGTTTTCACGCGATCCCGTTATCCTTTTATTAAATGATCTGAGTCAAAATCCCATCTTTGATCTGCAAAATGAAACGCAGCAAGCACGCATAAAAAAAGTTATAGCCAATCTTATTCCCAACTCAATCGAATTTATCCCGGAAGTCTACATCCAGGATAAGAATGGCGCCAGAGAACTTCTCTCGGGGTCTAAATTATAAAACTAGGGGCAGGTATGGATTTTAAACTAAAAACTGAGTTTATTGAGCTGGATAATTTGCTTAAGGCAACGCACCTTGCTGTTAGCGGAGCTCAGGCCCGGCAAAGCATCCTGTCGGGTGAGGTCAAAGTCAATGGCCAAGTTGAAAATCGTATTCGTAGGAAGCTGCGAACGGGAGATTTAGTGGAATTTAGCCAGCAGCGGATTAGTATTGTGTGAAAAATAGCTTGCAGAAAGCGGTTGTGTGCAGTAAAGTCTTAACTATGCGCTATCATCAGCGGGATAAAGGAGAGTATTGTGGCTAGAGATAATTATTCATATAAAAAGTATCAGAGGGAATTGGACAGAAAAAAGAAGGTCGAGGAAAAGAAGCAGAGAAAGCTTGAGAAAAAAATGATGGAGGCCATGCCTGCGCCCGTGCAGGCCCCCAATGACCAGGCCTCTTTGCAACTGAAATCTTGATAATCGCCATATTCGGTCTTATAATACATATTTGTAAATAGCCAGAGGGATCCCATATTTATATTTTAAAAAAGGAGGGGACGCTTCTATTTTTTTTGTAAGGATCAGGAAAATAGAGCCGTCCCCATTTTTATTAAGTTATAAAAGATGCTTAAAAAATTAATCAAGCTGATTTTTGCGGTTTTTCTGGCTATAAATCTCTGTGGGTGTGCGGTAGTTATGATATTTATATCTGAGAATCTTAAAGTTAAGCAAACTTTAAATGTTTCTTATTCTCAGGCAATTGATATTGTTAAGGGGTCGGTGATCGAGCAGGGAATAAAGTTCCGGGAAGCATTGGTAGAAAAAGATGTTGCCAGGATAAAAGGAAGGTATGATGGCGGTAAGAGCCTGCATATTTATATCCATAAAATCAACGATAACCAATGTGCTATCGCAGTGCGGGCGGGAACAAGCGAAGCTGATAAAGAAATCGCCGAAAAAATCCTACAAGGTATTATAGATTATTCTAATAAGAAAAACAGGGTAGGAGTGTAATGTCCGAGAACATTGTAAAAAAACTTTCATTTCTGGATAAGTTCTTAACCCTGTGGATATTCCTGGCTATGGCATTGGGAGTCTTGCTGGGTTATTTTTACCCGCCGATAGTCAGTTTTTGGAATAAATTTCAGGTAGGCACGACAAATATACCGATTGCTATCGGCCTTATCCTGATGATGTATCCGCCGCTGGCTAAAGTCAGGTATGAAGATTTGGGTGATGTCCTGCGGGATAAAAAAGTGCTTACCTTGTCGCTGGTTCAGAACTGGGTCATTGGCCCGGTTTTAATGTTCCTTCTGGCAATCGTATTCTTAAGGACTTATCCGGAATATATGGTGGGTTTAATCCTGATAGGTTTAGCCCGTTGTATCGCCATGGTAATTGTCTGGAATGATTTGGCCGGCGGCGATACGGAATACTGCGCCGGGCTGGTGGCGTTTAATTCATTTTTCCAGGTTTTATTTTATTCTGCCTACGCCTGGTTTTTTATCACCATTGCGCCTGCTTGGTTCGGGTTAAAAGGAATGGTTGCGGCTGTTTCCATGGGGCAGATTGCCTATAGCGTCTTTATTTATCTGGGCATCCCTTTTATCGCCGGGATGCTGACCCGGTTTGTCGTAATCAAGACAAAAGGTAAAGCCTGGCACCATGAGAAATTTATTCCCAAAATCAGCCCTTTGACCCTGATTGCGCTTTTAGTCACCATCGTGGTAATGTTCTCGATGAAGGGGGAGTATATTGTTAAAATTCCCTTGGATGTACTCAGGATTGCCTTACCGCTTTTAATTTATTTTGTGGTGATGTTTCTGGTTTCATTCTATATGGGCAAAAAGGCTAAAGCCAGCTACGCCAAGAGCGCCACGCTTTCCTTTACCGCTGCCAGCAATAATTTTGAGCTGGCCATCGCGGTGGCTATCGTAACCTTTGGAATCAATTCCGGCCAGGCGTTTGCCGCGGTAATCGGGCCGCTGGTAGAGGTGCCGGTATTAATCGGCCTGGTGAATGTCGCGTTGTATTTTAAAAGAAGATACTTTCAGCATGGATAAGAGAAAGGATCTATGAAGAATCGCTTGGCTTTTTTAATCTTAAGATTAAGTTTAGGGTTGGTATTTTTGATATTTGGAATCGGCAAATTCAGAAATGATGTTTGGGCCCAGACTATTAGAAGCATGGATTTTTTCTTAAGATTACCATGGGATGTCAGCGTTTCCGTATTTTTGATCGGATTAACAGAGGCCGCAACTGGTCTGGCATTAATTGCGGGGTTCTTTATCCGCTTCTTTGCGGTAATCGCGGCATTGCAATTATCAGCCATATTGGTTTTACTTAATTTCCAGGAAAACAGGGATATAGCTTTGCTTGGGGCAGCCATCTGTATCGCAATTGTAAATGATTGTTCCTTTAATATATGTTCTTTATGGAAAAAGGAGGGGAATAAATGAAAAAATATTATCTGGCTATGGTTAGCGCATTCTGTTTTATCGTATTTGCTTGTTCATATTCTTTAGCGCTTGATGATGCGAAAACAAAACAACCTGAATTATCCGGCAAAATTGAAAATAATGTAAGAGTGGTTAAAGTTAAGGCCTTCAGGTATGGCTATGAACCCGATCCGATTGTGGTAAAACTGGGAGAGAAAGTTCGTATTGTTGCTGCAACCGGCGATGTAACCCACGGCCTGGCTATATCCGAATTTAATATAAATTTGGTGGTCGAACCCGGCCAGACAGAAACTGCGGAATTCCTGGCCGATAAGGAAGGCGTATTTACGGTATATTGTACTGTTTATTGCGGGGCCGGCCATACGCATATGCACGGAAAGCTTATTGTTGAGAAATAAAGATTTAGCTAACGAGAAACCATCATATTCTCTATGGCAGCTTATCCGGTATTTTTTAAAATTGGGTACAGTGGGATTCGGAGGGCCAGTTGCTTTAATCGGCTATATGCGCCGGGATTTGGTTGAAGAAAGGAAATGGATCCAGGAGATCGATTACAAGGATGGAGTTGTTTTAGCGCAGCTTGCGCCCGGGCCGATGGCCACGCAGACGGCTATTTATATCGCCTATGTGCATTACCGTATCCTCGGAGCAACGCTGGTAGGAATCACTTTTGTTTTGCCTTCCTTTCTGATGGTGGTGGCTTTGGGAGTCGCCTATAAACTCTACGGCGGATTGGTTTGGATGCAGGCGGTGTTTTACGGAGTAAGCGCCAGCGTAATCGGCATTATTGCAGTCAGCGCGTATCATTTGACAAAAAAGACTATTGCCAAAGATTGGCTGCTTTGGGTTATTTATATTATCACTGCTTTGTTTACCGTAATTACCGAGTCTGAACAGGGTTTACTTTTTATTTTATCGGGAATTTTAGTCTGGTTGATCAAATCTCCACCGAAAATCAAATGGCCGCCAGCCAATACTTCAAACTTAATGGTTTTATCAATTCTTCCGCTAAATTTATTATTTTTTCCGGCCGGGGCAACGTCGCAACTCTTACGAATCTTTGGATTTTTCTCAAAAGCAGGGGCTTTTGTATTTGGCAGCGGGTTGGCGATCGTGCCGTTTCTTTATGGGGGGGGCTGGTTAAACAGTATCACTGGCAAAGCTGCACAGATGGACGCGGTCTATGTGTTTAGCAAACAAGAAGAGAAAAGACAGTATATATCTCCCGATGACTGCTATGTTCATGAGGGATATTATTATCCGTATTATCGTTTTGGCTGGCACCGCTATCATCCTCGCTATTATTACCCCAGGGGATATTACTATTCTTACGGGTATCAATCGACGATAGAAACAACGGTATTCATATCCGCTGTCGGGATCGCTATAAAATATACCGGCTCTGCATCGTGAGAAAAGTTTTTTTGTTCCCATTCCATCAAACAAAATCTTGACAATTATAACTCTGGGTGTATATTTTAGTTAGTTAATAGTTTATAGTATTAACTATATAGGTACCCCGCGCCAAGTAAGGCACCCGACGCTAGTAGGTATTGCGTCGGTGTGCGCTAGGTAGCGCAAATTGCGCGGGTGTGCCCTTGTGGGCAAGGACCAAATGAATATCAAAGAATTCGCAAGTAAAGTGATCGAGTTGTCCCCCCAGATTATCAGAGGTTTTAAACAGTATGAAAATAACTATTTAACAAGAGGCGAAATCACTTTGCCTCAGTTTTGTGCGTTAGGCTATCTTGGATCTAATGGCAAGAGCAAGATGAATACCTTGGCTAAACACCTGAAGATTTCACCGGCTGCCTCAACCGGCCTAATTGATCGGCTTATGGCGCAAAAACTGGTGATTAGAATGGCGGATTCAGGAGACAGGCGGATAGTCTGGATAGAATTAACTGCCAAAGGAAGAGAAATAATTAAAAATATAAATAAACAAAAAACCGAAACATTAATAAGGGTCTTTGGAAAAATTTCTCCCAAGGACAGGGAGCATTACCTGAATATTCTCCAACAGGTCGTAAAAATCACTGCCTCACTGCCGGATAGAAAATCACAGTTAATAAAATATTAAGAATGAAAAGTTTATTTAGAGGTTTAATTATTATGCTATTTTTCCCGGTTCTGGTTTTTGGCGCGGATGTTGTAAATAAAGATTACTCGCCTAAAAACGAATTTCTTACGCTTGCGGACTGCTATAAACTCGCGCTAAAGCAAAGTGAACTTATTGCCATAGATGCCGAACAGATCAAGATAGCCCAGGCGCATTTCCTGGAAGCCTTTGGAACGATTATGCCGCAGGTTTCTTTCTCGCACACAGAAACCAGGAACCGGTCCGGCAGTTCTTCATTAAATAATACTCACGAAGAAAAATTTATTTTCACTCAGGATCTGTTCTCCGGTTTTAAAGAATTTGCCGCAATCAAGGGCAGTAACTTTGAAAAGAGCCAGCGCCAAATGGAGAAATGGCGCGCCGAACAGCTTCTTTTTACAGATGTCTCCGATGCCTTTTATCTGCTTTTAGAAATAGAGCAAGACCTTAACGCGCTTAAGGCAATCGAATTTGCACTTAAAGACAGGGTCGCAGAATTAAAGGCGCGCCAGATTATCGGTAAATCCAGGGCCAGCGAGGTGTCGACTACAGAATACCAGCTTTATAATCTTGAAGCCCAGATGCAGCTGGAGAGAAATCAGGAGCTTTTGGTGCGCCAACTTATTGAATTTTTAATCGGCAGGCCGTTTGACAAAATAGCAGAATTAAAGTTTGATTTTAATATCAAGGCGGAATCGCAATATTTAGCGCAAGCTTCTTTGCGTCCGGATGTGCAAGCGGCTTATTATGCTTTGCGGTCGGACCAGGAAAAAATAGCCATTGCCAGGAGCGGTTTCTTTCCTCAGGTAAGTTTAGAGGGAGATTATTTTACCCATCGTTCCTTGGCGCCTGCGGATAGCAAATGGAGAACTTTGCTTACAGTGAGTGTCCCCATTTTTGAAGGGACCACTACTTATGGCCAGGTTAAAGAAGCAGATTCCGTAGCCAGGCAAACCGGGCTGTTGTATAGCAGAATAGGCAGGATTGCGATTGAGAACATCCATGATGCTTATGTGAATATGCAGATATCTATTTTAAGGAAGAAGACTCTGGGCAAGGCCTTAGGGTCTGCCGAATTAAGCTATCATTTACAAACTCAGGATTATAAATTAAATGTTGTGAACAACCTGGATGTCTTGACGGCGATACAAAATTTGGAAGATGTCCGCAGAAGTTATATCCATACTTCTTACGAAAGTAAACGTTTTTACTGGCAGTTATTGGCTGCCGCAGGGGAGATTAACCCGGAAACAATAATAAAATGACACTATCCGACATATCGATTAAAAATCCCGTTTTTGGCTGGATGCTCATGATTGGCGTTTTGGTTTTTGGTTGGATTGGCTTCCAGCGTTTAGGGGTAAGCCAACTGCCGGATGTGGATTTTCCGGTTGTATCGGTTTCGGTAACCTGGGAAGGTGCTTCTCCGGAAGTTATGGAAACCGATGTAACCGATATTATTGAAAACGCGGTGATGAGCGTAGAGGGGTTGAAAGAAGTAACTTCTGTTTCAATGCAGGGGGTTACGCAAATCACGCTGGAATTTAATCTTAACCGCAATATCGATGTCGCTCTTCAAGAGGTCCAGGCCAAGATTGCCCAAGCCCAAAGAAATTTACCGCGGGATATCGACCCGCCGGTTATAAACAAGACTAACCCCGAAGACCAGCCGATAGTTTGGCTTGCTCTTTCCGGAGACCTTCCGATCAAAGATTTATGCCGTTATACCAATGAAACTTTAAAAGATCAGTTTACGATTGTACCGGGGGTTGGCGATATCAGGTTAGGAGGTTATGTCGATCCGAATCTTCGGGTTTGGCTTGATGCTGAAAAGATGCAGCAAATGGAACTTACGGTTGAAGACGTGCTCAATGCGATAAACTTCCAGCACGCCGATATTCCTTCCGGATATATCGACTCAGGCCCCAAAGAAATTAATGTCCGGGTTTACGGTGAGGCTAAGACCCCGGAACAATTTGAAAATATAATTATACCGACACGCGTGCGCGGCGGCCCGATCTGGAAGAGCCTGCGTATCGGAGATGTCGGTAGTGTCGAAGACGGCCTGGCGGATATCCGCAGGATTTCGCGCAGCTGGGGGAAGACGGCAATCGGCTTAGGGGTAATTAAACAACGCGGAACCAATGCCGTGGCCGTGGCAGACGGCGTAAAGCGTAAAATGGAGGAGCTTCAAAAAGGTCTGCCTGCCGGGATGCACCTGAGCCTGGTTTTCGATACTACCCAATTTATTAAAGACTCAGTCAATGAGTTGAAGTTTAACCTGATGCTTTCGATCATCCTTACCTCGCTGGTCTGTTATTTATTTTTGGGCTCCTGGAGCGCCAACGTTAATGTTTTGTTGTCCATACCTTTCTCGATTATGGGAGCGTTTTTCATTCTTTATTTTGCAGGATTTACTATTAATACATTTACGATGCTCGGGCTTTCCTTAGTTATCGGAATTGTTGTGGATGATGCCATAATGGTCCTGGAGAATATTTCGCGTTATCAGGAACGCGGGCTGGCGCGAAAAGAAGCGGCTTTGACCGGAGCCCGGGAGATAACCTTTGCAGCTATCGCGGCATCTATAGCGATTTTAGCGATTTTTATACCGGTTATCTTTATGCAGGGGATTGTCGGTAAATTTTTCTTCCAGTTTGGAGTGACGATATCGGTAGCGGTAATTTTTTCTTTGGTCGAGGCCTTGACCATTACGCCGATGAGATGCTCGCAATTTTTAGCTGTAGGGCATACTACAGGGCTGGGAAGAGCCATGGATAGGCTTATGAAATGGCTATCCGAAAGTTATCGTTTTACACTCAAGTTTATATTGGGGCGGCCCAAGACAATCCTGATTATTGCAATTTTTATTTTTGTTTCGTCTTTAGGCATAGCGATGATTTTGAAAAAAGAATTTATCCCTCCGCAAGATCAAAGCAGGTTTCTTGCCCGGATAACATTGCCTCTGGGCAGTTCTATCGAAAAAACCGATAATCTCTTTAAGGAAGCGGAGAAATTCCTAATGCAGCGTCCGGAAGTATTAACTTATTATAGCGCGGTAGGCAGTTTTTCCGGAGGACAGGTAAATCAGGGGTTTGTTTTTATTACGATGAAGCCCCCAAAAGAGAGACCGCTATTGAGCGGGCATCATGAGACTCAAGCTGAATTTATGCAGATAGTGCGCAAGCAATTCAGCGGTATTGCCGGCGTAGATCGTGCGACGATTCAGGATCTTTCACTTACCGGTTTTACCGCGCAGCGCGGATTTCCCATTGAATTCACGGTCCGCGGCCCTGATTGGGAAAAATTAGGCCAATTGAGCCAGGAAATCATGAAGCGAATGAAGGCCTCGGGCGCGATGGTCGATGTTGATACCGATTATCAACTTGGCATGCCGGAACTGCAAGTTTATCCGGATCGGCAGAAGGCGGCAGAGCATGGCGTAAGCGTCCTTTCTATAGCCGACACCATTAATGCTATGGTCGGAGGGGTCCGTAATGGTAAGTTCACCAGCCGCGGAAAACGTTATGATATCCGCGTGCGCTTAGCCGAAGCCGACCGTTCGAATACAAAAGATGTTCAAAGGATGTGGGTGCGTAATGAATTCGGAGAGGTAGTGCCGCTATCGGCAGTTGTGACTGCAAATGAAAAGCCTTCTTTATTTTCAATTACCCGTAAAAACCGCGAGCGCGCTGTTAGTATTTATGCAAACCCGGCTTCCGGCCATTCTCAGCAAGAGGCTTTGGATGCTGTTTTAAAAATCGGCAAAGAAGTCCTTCCGGATGATTACCGCCTGGTTTTTTCCGGCGGTTCGCAGGCCTTCAAAGATTCTTTTCAGAGCCTGATCTTTGCCCTTATTTTGGGAATTTTTGTTGCTTATATGATCCTGGGAACGCAGTTTAACAGTTTTATCTACCCTTTTACCGTACTTTTGGCATTACCTTTTAGCGTCACCGGAGCTTTTTTATTCCTGTTCCTAACTCACAATTCACTTAATCTTTATAGCATGATCGGCCTTATCCTGCTCATGGGCATTGTTAAGAAAAATTCTATCCTCCTGGTTGATTTTACTAATGTGCGGCGCAAACAGGGCATGGGAGTAAAAGAGGCGCTTTTAGATGCTTGCCCCATACGCCTCAGGCCTATTCTGATGACTTCGGTTGCCATGATTGCGGCCGCGACGCCGGCGGCACTGGCGATCGGCCCGGGTTCGGAGGTTATGGTTCCCATGGCTGTCGCGGTTATCGGAGGAGTTTTGTTCTCGACGATATTAACACTTTTTGTTGTTCCTTGCGCTTATGAAGTATTCTCAAAACTCGAACGCCATAAGGATAGGATTAATTGAAAGAATAAATAAAATTAAGCGCTGCAAAAAGTGTGTTTGGTTCAGCGATAAAGTAGTATAATTTAATCGGAGGTACTTATGGAGCAATTAAAGATAGCCGGTCAGTATAAAAATATTCTTCAACAGTTTACTCAAGGGTTAAAAGACATATATCCTGAAGAATTAGTGTCGCTTATTCTTTATGGCAGCGCGGTAAGCGGTGAGTTTGTGGATAAACATTCCAATCTAAATTTGCTTGCCGTGTTGATTAATACCGATTTAGAGTTAATCAGAAAATCGTCGAAGTTAATCCGCAAGTTTAAGCTAATCAATACGTTATTTCTCACCGAAGATTACATCGTTAATTCTATAGATATTTTTCCGATTGAATTCCTGGATATGCAGGAAAATTATTTTGTGCTCTACGGCAAAGATGTTTTAAAAGATATTCAAGTTGATATCCGCAATTTAAGGTTCCAGTGTGAACATGAGCTAAAGGCAAAGCTGCTTAAATTAAGGCAGGCATATTTATTGCTGAATAATAATCTGCCCGCATTGCGTAGTTTATTATTTATGTCTTTTACTTCTGTCCTGCATATATTACGCAATGTCTTACGGATAAAAGGGAGAAAGCCGCCCTATTTAAAACATGAGGTTCTCAAAGAATTGGCTCTTGAGTTTAAAATTGATCTGGCTGTTTGGGAGAAAGTATTGTCAGCTAAGAATAAAAAGATCAAATTGAGCGCAAGAGAAATTGAACAATTATTCGTTAGTTTTGTCAGAGAATTAGATTCGCTAGTCGCTACTGTCGATAAGTTATAACTATATGCGTAAAATATTTCTTACACTCGCTTTTTTTATTCTGCCTTTTTTGGGTTACGCCCAAAATGTTCCCCAACCGGTTGGCTGGGTCAATGACTTTGCAAATGTCATCGATCAAGGCAATGCTGATAAACTAAACTCTTTAATTGCGGAAGTAGAGCAAAAGACCTCTACGGAAATTTCCGTAGTGACGGTTAATTCCATCGCCCCTTATGACGAAAAGGAATATGCGCGATTGCTCTTTGATAATTGGAAACCGGGGAAAAAAGGAAAAGATAATGGCGCGTTAGTACTCTTAGCGGTTAAAGAAAGACGCTGGCGTATTGAGACCGGATATGGAGTGGAAGGTATCCTGCCGGATGGCCTCTGCGGCGAAATTGGCCGAAACTATATGGTCCCGTATTTTAAGGAAGCTAAATTTGGGGAAGGTTTATATCAAGGCATACGCGCCATCGCCAATATTATTGCTAAAGATGCCCATGTTACTTTGGCTGCGCTCGGTGATTTTGAAGAAATTACGCCGGAAAAACAATCTGCATCAACTATTCCTGATAGTTTAGCAACGGTGATTATTTTCATTGTTGTTGTATTCTTTGTAGTGATAAGCAATCTGGGAGCATATCGAAACAGATATTACGGCGGTGGTTATTATGGTGGATCCTATGGTGGAGGTTTTGGAGGCGGTGGGGGTGGTTTTGGAGGTTTTGGCGGAGGTGGCGGCGGAGGTGGCGGGGCCGGAGGAGGATTCTAGATTTTTCTAAAAGAGAAAAGAGAGGAGAAGGGGTGAAAAAATTTCTGATTGTATTAGCGGTGTTAGCAATCCTGGTGATCGTGGTTAGTGCGTCATTTATCGGGGTGTATAACGGTATTGTCAGTAAAAATGAAACCATTACCGCCAAATGGGCGCAGGTAGAAAATCAATTGCAGAGGCGTAATGACTTGATCCCAAATTTAGTCAATACGGTTAAAGGTTACGCCGCGCATGAGAAGACTGTTTTGGAAGATATCACCAATGCCCGTTCTCAATGGGCAAAAGCCGGCTCAACGGAAGAAAAAGTTAAAGCAGCCGGGGCAATAGATAGGGCATTGGGCCGGCTTCTGTTGGTTACGGAAAATTACCCGAATTTAAAAGCGGACCAGACATTCTTGAAACTTATGGATGAATTATCCGGGACTGAAAATCGCATCTCGGTAGAAAGGATGCGCTATAACGAGGCTGTCCAAGATTATAATATTACCGTGAGAGTGTTTCCGGGCAATATTGTGGCAGGAATGTTTGGTTATAAGGTGGCCACGGAATATTTTAAAGCGGAAGAAAAATCAAAAACTGTTCCCGAAGTAAAGTTCTAAGAAATTTTCTTGATTTTAATTGGAAAAGTGATACTATTTTAAAATAGTAAAGCAGCTCCGAGTTTTAAGGTGGGTCTGGGCTAAGAAAATAACGAGAAACCTTTGCCGGTGGGTTATATCCACTGACAAAGGTTTCTCTTTTTATAGAGGTTATTGGGTTAAAATGTCGAATCTTTTACCGCAACAACTTTTTCAATTTGATCCGCTTTCACTATTCTTCCTTTGCGTCATCTTTATTGTTTGCCTGCCGTCAGCTATTTATTCCTTTGGCTACTTAAAAGGGAAATACTCATCTTTTAAAATAACCCTTTCCTGGTTTCTTCTGGTTATTTTTGTATTGTCCATGGCCGCTGTGGTCAGCGTAGGCAACGCCTTAATCTTTCTTGTTGCCTGGGAAATCATGTCTCTGGTTTCTTACTTTCTGGTGGTTTTTGATACTACCCATGAAAAATCAATCCAGGCCGGCATGGTTTATATAATCATGACCCATATCGGAACGGCGTTTTTGGTAGCGGCGTTTTTGATCCTGTATAAACAGGCGCATTCATTTGATTTTATGGCGATAAAAAATGCCAGCCTTTCTATGCCGGCCCGGACAAAAGATATTGTTTTTTTGTTACTCTTAGCGGGCTTTGGGACAAAAGCCGGTATCGTGCCTTTACATGTTTGGCTGCCTTACGCTCACCCGCAGGCCCCCAGCCATATTTCAAGTATTATGTCCGGGGTAATGATTAAGACCGCAATCTACGGGATAATCCGGTTTGTCATTTTCTTGCTGGGCGTGAATTCTTCCTGGTGGGGAATCCTGATTTTAACCTTAGCGGTAATTTCTTGTCTGGTGGGAATAATTTACGCGCTCATGGATCGCGACATCAAGAGGCTTCTGGCTTATTCCAGCGTGGAAAATATCGGAATAATCCTGTTGGGGGTGGGCCTGGCAATGCTATTTATATCTAAGAACATGCCGTATTTAGCCGTATTTTCGCTAATTGCCGGATTGTATCATTTGGTAAATCACGCGATTTTTAAAGGGCTTTTATTTTTATGCGTCGGCAGCGTATATAAAGCTACCGGAACCCGCAATATTGAAAAGTTAGGGGGCCTGATTAAGAAAATGCCGCAGACCGCCGCTTATTTTTTGCTCGGGGCAATGGCGATTTCCGCCCTGCCTCCTTTGAATGGTTTTGTGAGCGAATGGCTTACCTTGCAGGCATTCTTTTTAGGCGCGTTTAATTCAGCAGGAGGGATGAAGCTTTTCTTGGGGATTTGCGCGGCGCTATTGGCTTTAACCGGCGGCTTGGCCGCTGCCTGTTTTGTCAAGGCCTTTGGAGTGGCGTTTCTTGGCCTGCCAAGGAGCCATTATGCTGAAAGCGCAAGAGAAGTATCTTTATCGATGAGGCTGGGCATGTTTTTCTTATCGCTGCTTGCGGTTATTTTTGGTTTAGCCGCAAGTTTAATCATTAAATTATTGGCCAGGGTTGCCGGTACGGCAATAAATATTGATATTAGCAGCATGAATTTTTCTTTAAATAATTTCACCCTAAGCCCGCAGATCGGTAAAAATACCTATCTTTCTGCGCCTTTACTTGGGTTATGGCTGATTGTTTTTGGGGTTGCCGGTTTTGCCATCTATAAAATATTTGCCCGGGGCAGGCGGGTTTATAAAACCTGGGATTGCGGCTACTACAAATTGGACGCGCGTAATGAATACACCGCGACCGCTTTTTCTAAGCCGTTCAGGATTGCTTTTAGTTTCTTTTTGCTGCCTTACCGCAAAACGCAAAAGATCCGGGAGTCATTTTATCACGTTAAATCGATCACCTATGAAACCTACACAACTAAGGTTTTTAAAAAGTACATTTATGACCCTTTGCTGGCTTTAATTTTTAAATCCGCCAAGTCAATGCGGCGCCTTCAGCCGGGCAGCATCCATCTGTATCTGGGTTATATTTTTGTTACTTTATTATTGTTAATTATATTTATGCGTTAATTCTAAAAAATGGAAATAATCATAATCATCGCCCAATTAATTTTATTTATCGTAATCGCCCCGCTTTTAAGCGGCTTGATCTCTAAGCTTAAGAATAATATCCGCATGCGCAAAGGCCAGAGTATTTTTCAGCCGTATTATAATTTAGCAAAGCTTTTTTCTAAAGAAGAGGTAGTTTCGGAAACCGCCTCCTGGATATTTAAGGTTACCCCGTTTATCGTGTTTTCTGCGATGCTTACCGCGGCAATACTCATTCCGGTGTTTATCGCCAGCCCCCTGCATCGCATGGGAGATTTTTTAGCCCTGATATTTATTTTTGCTTTAGGCCGGTTTTTTATGGCCTTGGCGGCATTAGACACCGGCAGTTCTTTCGGCGGCCTGGGCGCGTCAAGAGAAATGTTTATTTCAAGCTTGGTTGAACCGGCGCTTTGTTTAGTCGTGTTTTCCATATTTTTACAATTTGGTTCCACGGATATCTCGGTGTTTGGCGCGGCTCATCCGGTATCGGTTTGTTCGATTGTCGCTGCTTTTGCTTTATTTATGGTTACGCTTGCCGAAACTTCCCGGATCCCCGTGGATAATCAGGAGACGCACCTGGAATTGACCATGGTGCATGAGGCGATGGCTTTGGAATATTCGGGAAGATTCCTGGCTTTCATAGAGCTGTCTTCACATATAAAACAGATGATTTTATTTTTTCTGATTGCGCAGTTAATTTTTCCGGTTAATTTTTCCGGTTTTTGGATCGGGTGGTATTTGGCGCGGATAATGATCATCGTGATTGCTGTGGCGCTGGTTGAGGTTGCGGTTGCCAAGATGCGCTTATTCAGAGTAACGGATTTTTTGGGAATTGCTTTTGTTCTAGGGATGATCGCCGTAGTCTGCGCGGTGTTAGGAGTTTAAGATGAAGGAAATTATCCTGCTGGGTATTTTGATCTCAACATATTTTATGATTATTGCCAAAAGGATGCCGGCTTTGATCCGTTCTTTCCGATATCAGTCATTTTTTTTATTCCTGGCAACTTTTGTCATCGCCTGGGGGGAAGATCAGCCGGATCTGTATATTATCTGCGGACTCCTGTTTATTATAAAAGTATCGCTGATTCCTTATTTATTGTATAGGATTACCAATAAGATAAAGGCAGGCCAGGATTTGGGATTGATTGTAAATTCCCAATTATCTTTATTGTGCGCTTTAGGTTTTACGTATTTGGCCTGGATTTTTTCCGCGCACCTGTTTTCTGACCTAAACCAGGCGATGGTGAGTATTCTGGCGGTAGCTTTTTTTATGGTTTTAACGGGGTTATTTTTAATGATTTCCAGGATGACCGCGCTTGCCCAGGTGGTCGGCCTTCTGGTTATGGAAAATGGTTTATTTCTGCTTGCTTCCACTGTTTCGGGAGGTATGCCATTTTTTGTCGAAATTGCCATATTTTTTGATGTGTTTATCAGCGTAGTGATCATGGGTTTTTTTGTTTATCGGATCAATAAGCTCTTTACGCACATTGACGTAGATAAGCTTTCGCATTTAAGAGGATAAGTTATGCAGGTATTTTTCATTTTAGGAATTCCGTTTGTACTTGCCATAAGCGCCCTGTTGATTAAAAACAGGAAGATCCTGGGGTTGCTGAATTGCCTGGGGTATCTGGCGGTTTTATTTTTTAGTACTGTCCTGCTAAAACAAATAGCTTTATCGGAAGGCACCAGGGCATATTTGGGTTTTATCTACCTGGATACTTTAAGCGTATTTTTTATCCTGGTTACCTCCGTCGTTGCTTTGGCTGTGGCGTTATATTCTATCGGCTATCTAAAAAAAGATATAGAAGAGGGCCGGATATCGGAAAGAAAATCCAGGATCTATTACCTTCTTTTTAATTTATTTTGCTGTTCGATGTTTGTTGTCCCGGCAGTTAATAATCTGGGGATACTTTGGGTAGCAATTGAGATGACGACTTTACTTTCGGCTTTTTTGGTAGGATTTTATAATACCAAGAAGTCGATTGAAGCAGCCTGGAAGTATATTATTATTTGTTCGGTGGGGATAATTTTTGCGCTCCTGGGCACAATTCTTTTTTCTTACGCATTCTCCATCTCCGGTCTTTCCAAAAGCCTGAATTGGTCGGATATTGTCCCGGTTGCCCACATTTTGGATAAAGATATCTTAAAAATCGCTTTTATTTTTATTTTAGTCGGCTATGGGACAAAGGCCGGTTTGGCGCCGATGCATACCTGGCTGCCCGACGCCCACAGCCAGGCGCCTGCTCCGATCAGCGCGTTACTTTCCGGGGTATTATTAAAGATGGCCATTTACGCTATCTTAAGGTTCGGTATTATCACGATCAAGGGCGTGGGTTTTGCTTATTTTTCCAATTTAATGATTTTACTGGGCGTAGTTTCTTTGGTGATATCCAGCGGATTTATTCTGGTGCAAAAGGACTTTAAAAGGCTGCTTGCTTATAGCAGTATCGAGCATATCGGGATAATTGCCATTGGTTTTGGTTTAGGCACTCCTTTGGCGGTTGCCGGAGCAGCTTTGCATGTATTTAATCACGCGGTAGCTAAGTCGCTGATGTTTTTTGGCGCCGGCAATATTGTCGGTGTTTACAAAAAGCATAATCTGAATGCTATCCGGGGAGTGATCAAGGTCTTGCCGTTTACGGGCATTGCGGTATTGATCGGCGTTTTTGTGCTTACGGGATTTCCCCCGTTTTCGTTATTTGTAAGCGAGATGATGATTATAATTTCCGCTTTTACCAATGGTTCATATTTGGTCGGGGCTTTGTTGTTATTATTTCTTGCGGTTATTTTTGGAGGGTTCATTTATCATTTTGGAAAAATGCTTTTTGGCAATCTTCCTAAAGGTATGACTAGGGCCCAGGAGCCGTTAAGTACAAAAATTGCGTTCATCTTTTTGTTTTTTCCCGTTTGCGCTTTAGGGATTACGTTGTTATTTATAAATAAGGATTGGTTATGGCTGGCCCAGAGATTATTACAGAGATAAAAAATAAAATTCCGGATTTTGCTCCTCTTGCGGTATTACAAAATTACCCGGATGAAATTAATATTAAGGTCAGAGCGCAGGTTTTTAAGGATACTTGCCTGGCCCTGCATAAAATCCTTTCTTCTCCGGTTGCGGCGCTTTTCGCTTTGGATGAGCGCAAGGAAAGCGGGTGTTTTGAAATTAATTCCATATTTGTGGATTTTAAAAATAGCCGTTGGATCACGGTCAATATGGATATCCCGCAGGAAAACCCCGGTTTTGATTCACTGGCAAAAAGTATGTATTCAGCCAGCCTCTTTGAAAGAGAGATTTGGGAGATGTTTGGGATCCAGCCAAAAGGCCATCCTGACCTAAGGAGGCTAAGGCTGCATAATGAAGTTTGGGCCAACGAGAATTATCCCTTACGTAAAGATTTCCGGAAAATGCAATCCGGTAATTTAAGTGATTATAAGTTTGGCCGGGTAGAAGGGGATGGTATATTTGAAGTTCCGGTTGGGCCGGTGCATGCCGGGATTATCGGGCCGGGGCATTTCAGGTTCAGCGTTGCCGGAGAGCCGATTATAAACTTGGAGCTTCGTATGGGGTTTGCGCATCGGGGAGTAGAGAAGCTTTTTGAGGGTAAGCTTTGCGATGACGCGCTTGGGCTGTCAGAATGTGTTTGCGGGGATTCAAGCTTTGCGCACAGCCTGGCATTCACTCAGGCCATCGAGAAGATCTCGGGTGTAGTGATTCCGGAGCGAGCGGCTTATTTAAGAGGGATTTTTTTAGAGTTGGAGCGTATGTATAATCATATAAATGATATGGGAGGAATCGCCACTGATGTGGGTTTTAGTTTTCCCTCGGTTTTTGCTTCGATCATTAAAGAGGCGATCTTGCAATTAAACGCCCGGCTTACCGGAAATAGGTATCTGAGAAAGGTTAATACCATCGGAGGAGTTTTAGCAAATATTGATGAAACCAAGAAACAGGTGCTCCTCGATTCGATTAAGCATTTAAAGCGGGATTTTAATGAATTGGTTAAAATGTTATATTCCAGCGTTTCTTTCATGGATAGAGTGGATACCACCGGGGTTTTGCGCCGGAAAACCGCTGAGGACTTGGGTGTTGTCGGGCTCACCGCGCGGGCATCAGGTATTCCTGCGGATTTGAGAAAATATTTTTCCGGGTTATACAAGGAAGCTAAATTTAAAATGGCGACGCAGGAATCCGGAGATGTTTTGGCCAGACTGCGCGTCAGGATCTCTGAATTTCAAGAATCCTGCCGTTTGATCGAAGAATTTGCGGCAAGGCTTAATAAAGGCGGAAAATTAAAAACTGAGCCGGAATTAAAGGCAGGCAGCGCTTTGGGTTATGCCGAAGGTTGGAGGGGGCCGGTTTTATACTGGTTTAAAATAGACCCCGCGGGCTTGATCCAGAGGTGCAAAATAGTTGACCCGTCTTTTCTTAACTGGCAGGGGCTGGCCTATGCCGTATTAGGCAATATTATCCCGGATTTTCCGTTGTGTAACAAAAGCTTTGATTTGTCCTACGCAGGAAACGATCTCTAAATTATGCTAAATATACTAAAAAACAGGATCTTAAAAGGTATCGTCACCAGGCATATTAGGCCGGAATTATCTAAAGAGATAGAGGCGGCTGGTTCTGAATTACGGTCTTTGATCCGGAAAAAATTCGGCAGATCTTTACATATACGCGAAATCGACACGGGTTCTTGCGGAGCCTGTGAATCCGAGATCATTGCGGCAAATAACCCGATTTATGACTTACAGCGATTCGGGATTAATTTCGTCGCCTCGCCCCGTCATGCCGACTGTCTTTTAGTTACCGGCCCCGTATCTAAAAATATGTTGATTGCCCTCAAAAAAACCTATGCAGCCATGCCTGAGCCTAAATTTGTCATCACCTGTGGAGATTGCGCTTTAGACGGAGGGTCGTTTAAAGGTTCTTATTACGTGGAAGGCGCTGTAAAGGATATACTGCCGGTGGTCTTGCATATTTCAGGCTGTCCCCCAAGTCCGCTGCAAATTATATTATCCCTGAATATTCTATTGCAGAAAGCCTAAAAAATACTTGACATTTATTTGAGGATAGGTTATACTTCTATTGTTATGGAACTATCAAACTACCTAAAGATATTTAAAGCTTTATCCAACGAACAGCGGCTTAAGATTTTTATTATGATTTACAAAGGCTGTTGTTCGACGCAGGGCAAGAAAGGTTCGGAATTCCGGATAGAAAATAAAGCCTGTTGCCCGGTAGCCGGGGTTATTGAAAAAGCTTTTACCAAGGTATGCGCGTGTATGCATCTTTCAAAGTCGACAGTCTCACATCATTTTAAAGAACTGCAAAACGCCGGGCTGATTACCTGTGAACGGGATGGGCAAATGTATCGTTGCAAGGTTAATGATGAAACAATTAATTTGATCAAAGATTTCCTGAAATAATTTTTTTGTCTTTATAGTTCGACAGTACTGGAACAATAGAATGCGCCCTGCGCTATCGGAAGCGCAGGCATGCCCTTGTGGGCAAAAAGGAGGTGATTGGAATGTTTAACTGTTGCGGCAAAGATGGAAAGTCTATTTGCGAACAGCTTGATTGTAATGCAAAAGAAACGCCAAAAGGCATTCAAGTTGAAATAAGCGCAAAAGACCCTGCTAAGACGGAATCGTTGAAGGCCTTGATAAAAGCTCTTCATGATTTCTGCGGATGTTCTTAAGGTAGATAATGTCGGGAGGTGGGCCCGCTTCCCGGCATTTCTCGAATCTAAGATGCTATTAAAAAATATTTAGAACCGGGAGTAAAAAATGACTGAGAAAAAACGCTCTGGAATTAATCGGCGGGGAGTTAGCAAATATAAAACTGTCAGAATAGCAAAAACCGATAATGTCTGTCCGATGTGCGAAGATTACGCCAAGAAACATGCGGCTAAACCAATTGCGGTAATATGTTGCGAGGGCGCTTGTTTACGCGGTGAAATGGCCAGGCAGGCGGCCAATATTTTATGCCATTCTCTTGCCTCTGAGAAAACCGCCCGGATTTGTTTAGGGGGCGCTTTTACTAAAGATACAGGACAAAGAAATTTAGTGAAAAACGCTAAAAGGGTCATTGTACTGGAAGGTTGTTTTATCAAGTGCGCTTCACGGATGATGGCGGGAGTAGTTAAGAAGTTTAATCCAGAGGTCATTATAGCCGATGAGCTTTATGATTTTAACCGGAATCTCTTCAGCATCGATGAAATGCCTGAAGATCAAATAAAAATTCAGGCAAAAGAAGTGGCAAAAAAAGTTGCTGAAAAATTATATAAATAACTGCGGAGAGAAATATGGAAAATCTAAAAAGTAAAGATGGAATAATTGAGGCGCCTGTAGAAGTGGATAGAATAAGAGAAAAATATAATTGGATGAGCAAAATTTATTTTCTGGCAACCCCGCTGGAAAAGAAAGCCCGGATGAGAGAAATTGAATTGGCGCAAATCAAATCCAATGATAAAGTTTTGAAAATCGCCGTGGGTCTCGGACAATCATTCTTGGAATTTCTAAAAAAAGTTGACACAAAGAATATCGTCTATGGGATTGATTTGACCCCGGCTATGATTGAGAAAACAAGAAAACGGGTAATGCGAAACGGTTTTTCTAATTTTGAATTGAAAGAGGGCGACGCCAGGCATTTGCCATTTCCAGGTGAAAGTTTTGATGTTCTTTATAATAGCTATATGTTGGATTTTATTCCGCTTGCAGATTTTTCTGTCGTGCTGAGAGAGTTCTACCGGGTTCTTAAGAAAGAGGGACGCTTGGTATTGGTTAACCTTAGCAAAAGAGATAGCTCCCTGGTTTTTTACGAAAGGCCATATAAATTAAGTCCATATTTTTGGGGAGGTTGCCGTCCTGTTTTAATGGAGTCTTTCGTAAAGGAGGCGGGGTTCAGAAATGTTATAAGAGAGATCCCAAGGAATCTTTTGCCATCAGAGATTGTTAGTGGATTAAAGTGAGGTTGTTAATCTCTCTAAGTAAATATTCCAGGTCGCAGGGTTTTTCAATATATTTTATTGCCGCCCCCGGCATTGTCCGGATTATTTCTCCGGGTTCATGCGATGACAAAATAATAATCGGGATATCCTGAGTATCGGGGTTTTCCTTTAATTGTTTGCATACCTCTAAGCCGTCCAGCACCGGCATTACAATATCCAGAATTATGATGTTGGGTTTGTCCTGCCCTATTTTCTCCAGCGCTTCTTTCCCATTGCTTGCGCCTTCAGAAATAAACCCCCTTCTTTGGAGTAAACCAACGATACAGTTTTTGATACAATCTTCGTCATCCACAACCAAAATCTTTATTTTTTTCTTTTCTGTGCTCATATTTATCCTTCGTAGTATGATATTCCATTTTGGAATATCATTAAAATAAGTGTATCATTAAAAATCAAAGGTGTCAACTGAATGGATAAAACTATTTTTACAAAAAGCCACAAGGACCTGGTTGCCAGGTTGATCAAGGCCCGCAGAGAAGCAAAGCTCAGGCAGGCCGATGCAGCCGGTAAATTAGGCAAAACACAATCCTATATTTCCAAGATAGAGGCAGGGCAGCGCCGTATTGATATTGTGCAGCTGAAAGAACTTGCTGCGGTCTATAAAAAGAAAGTCAGCCACTTCATTCAGTAAGAATCGCCGGTATTTCCTCCGGGGGTTTAAATTAACCCCTCATCGCAAAAACTAAAGTAATCTTGGTTTCCGATAATTATATGGTCAAGGCATTTTAGAAGAAGAATGTTTCCCGCCTGGACTAATGCTTGCGTGAATTCCCTGTCTTCCTGGCTGGGGCTGGGGTTGCCCGACGGGTGATTGTGAACGCAGATTATAAAGGATGCGAAATGTTGCATCGCCTTTTGGAAGATCTCTCTTATTATAGGTTTTGCCTGGTTTACGGTTCCTTCCTCGACCTCCAATATATCCATAATCCTGTTTTCTGAATTTAAAAGCACAACTTTGAACACCTCTTTTTTTAAGTCCTGCATTCGCGGCATTAGGATTTCAGTTATATCTTCCGAAGATTCTATTTTTGGCCGGTCTTCCTTGATCTCTTCTTCTTTGGATCTTTTTCCTATCTCAATAGCTGCTTTTATCCGGGCAACTTTCGCATTTCCTAACCCCCGCAATCCTCTCCAGCAATCTAAATCCACCCGGTCTATATTGCGAAAGGCCTTAAATTTCTGCAAAATCATCCTCGCTAGATCCATGGCGCTTTCTCCTTTTGCCCCTGTTCCTAAAATGATTGCCAGTAATTCGGAATTGCTTAGGGTGTGTTCTCCATTTTTTAGCAATTTTTCTCTAGGCCTATCCTCCTGCGGCCAATTGTTTATAGGTATGAATTTCCTAACTCGTCCCATATCCTAGCCTTTTTTATCCGCCTTCGCAGAAAACCACGGTTATGGCCGTGAAGTGTCCCATTTCAATATAGCTTTCTATATATAACAGACGTAGAAAACCCGATTTTCTAACAGTTAAAACCTGCAATATCTTAAGACACCAAAAAGCGCATCCAGCTTCAGCTTGTTTTTTTCTAATTTTGTGTTAAACTTATATTTATCAGCTTTATCAATATAAGTATGAACAAGTTAGGAGAAAATGAGCGCTGAAAAGGTCTCGATCCCTAATTATGAAATCGTTCAAAAGCTAGGAGAGGGTCCGCAATCGGTTGTTTACAAGGCCTTCCATAAGAAATTCCCCGAACGTCCGCTTGTCCTGAAAGTCCTAAAAGTAGGATTCCTTCCCGAGCATCAGAAACTGCATTTCCGGCAAAAAATCGAGCGGCTTAAGGTTTTAAACGACCCGATGCTTATCCGGCCGCTTTCTTTCGAGGTAATTGAAGATACCCAGTTTATCACGCGGGAATATTTTGACGGTATCCCGCTTAACGAATGGGCGGCTCTCCAGACGAAGATTTCCCTAAAGGATTTTTTTACTATAAGCTGCCTTTTGGCGCAGGCGGTCAATAAAATCTACGAGGGCGGCATTATTTACGGGGGGCTTAAACCGCATAATATACTGATCCATCCCAAAAGCCTGGATATCCGGCTGGTCGATTTCATCTCTTCAATAGACGTCCGGGAAGTAAGCCATTTTATTTACGACCGGGGTTTTGTCGAGGGTACCCTTGCTTATACCTCGCCGGAACAGACCGGGCGGATAAACCACAGGGTGGATTTTTCTTCGGATTTTTACGCGATGGGCATTATCTTTTATGAATTATTGACGCGCAAGCTTCCTTTTTTCTCGCTGGATCCGCTGGAACTTATCCATTCACACCTGGCGGAAGAGGCTCCGTATGTCAGCGAGTTAAACCCTGAGATCCCCCAAATGCTCAGCAGGATAGTTGCCAAGCTCATCTTAAAACAGCCGGAGAAACGCTATTTGAGCGCTTCAGGATTGCTGGCGGACCTGGTCCAATGCCATAATGAATACGCGGCAAAAGGAATTATCGACGAGTTCCCTCTGGGCGTTTACGATTACACGCGCAGGGTCACGTTTGTTTCTAAGATGGTCGGCCGGGACGATGAGGCCAAAACGATCCTGGATGAGTACGAGCGGTCCACGAAAGGTTTCTTCCGCTCGATGTTTATATCGGGACTGCCGGGTATCGGCAAGACCCGCCTTATCCAGGAGCTGCAAAAGCCGATAGTTAAAGGCCGCGGTTATTTTACCTCCGGTAAATTCGACCTCTATCAAAAAAACATCCCGTATAGCGCCCTTATCCAGAGCCTGCGTAATCTTATCAGGACTTTTTTAACGGAAAGCGACGAAAGGGTTGAGCTTTGGAAAGATAAAATCCTCAAGACGCTGGTAAATAACGGCAGGATCATCACCGACGTCATCCCTGAACTTGAAGTATTAATCGGCCCCCAGCCGGAGATCAAGCCTCTTCCGCCGGTTGAGGCCAGAAATCGTTTTAACGACCTCTTCGGGAAGTTCTTGGCTTGCCTGGCCAATGAAGAGAACCCGCTTACGATATTTATCGACGATCTGCAGTGGTGCGATATCGCCACCTTCGATTTTTTAGACACTCTTTTTACTAATTATCGCGACTACAAATGTATCTTTTTCATCGGGGCTTACCGGCATAATGAAGTAAGTCCCGAACATCCTTTAACCCGCCTGATCCGCGACATCAAAGAACAAAAAAGCCCGCTCAAAGAGACAAGATTAGGGCCCCTGCAGCCTGAGCATTGCCATGAGATGGTGGCTTATATACTTGATTCGCCTCTTTCTCAAACCGGGGAGCTGTCCGTTTTTATCGCCGACCTTTCGGAAGGTAATCCCTTGTTTGTGAGCGAAATACTTTCTTACCTTAATAACGAAAACCTTATGTATTCGGATGAGCACCGGCATTGGCAGTGGGATATCAATAAGATCAGGCAATCAAACATGCCGCCGACAGTGGTCGCGCTCTTTAGCTCCAAAGTTAAGAAACTTCCCATTACGGCGATAGGATTGCTTGAATACTGCGCCTGCATGGGCAACCGTTTTTCTCCTACCGAAATCTCAATGGTTAAGGAAATATCTTTACCGGATGTGTTTGAGATCTTAAAGCCTGCTTTGGCTCAGGGGCTTTTGATGGAGAGCAAGGACGACCTGCAATTTGTTCATGACCGCGTGCAGGAAGCGGTCTTAAGCGCCATAGACACCCAGAGCCGGCGCCAGATCCATTGGGCCATCGGGACGCATTTGTTAAGCGGTATGCCTGAAGGCGCGGATCCGGAGAGGGTTGACAGCATGTTCAACATCTTCTCGATGACCGCCCATTTAAACCTCGGCAAGCCGGATAGCTTGGAAGCTAAGATGGCCTACCGGCTATCGGATATAAACTATCATTCCGGCAACAAGGCTTTGGACGCCTTGGCTACGGAAGCGGCGAATGAATATTTCCGGCTGGCCAGAGAACTTCTGCCCTCGGACTGCTGGGAAGCGCAATACGAGAAGACCTTTAAGATATATCAGAAATCGGCAAAGACAGAGCTGATGTGCGGCAAATACGATGACTCGGAAAAGCTGCTTAATAAACTGCTTGAAAACGCCAAGACGGATTTGGATAAAGCGGAGTGTCTTGCCGAACAGACTACCTCGCTTTCCTCGATCGGAAATTTTATTAAAGCCATCGAGACCGCCAACCGCGGGCTTGCTTATTTCAACAAATCCATTCCTGATGATCCCGCGGAAGCAGAGAGAAAAAGAGAAGAGTTGATGCGGGATATAGAATCCAAGAACATCGATGTCTGGAACATCATCTTGAATATGCCGTTTACCAATGACAGGAAGAGCAAGATAGAATTAGCTTTTTACAGCGAACTTATTCCCGATCTTTATATGTCGGGGCTTGTGCCGCAGCTTTATCTTTCGGCAGCCCAGTCGACCCAGCATTGCCTGGAAGGCGGCATGGATGAATCGGTTATCTACTCTTTTTCCATAATGGGCCTTTGCCTGGGAGAGAAGGGTGAATTTGAAAAAGCGTTTAAATATGAGGACCTGGCGCGCGATCTAAGCGAAAAATACCCGAATACCTTCGGCGCTACGCGGGGTATGAACGGGATCGTCTGGTGTAACGCGCATTCGCGAAGTTATCCCGAAGAGATAGTTGATTATTGCCTGAAGTCCATACAGTGCGGTAAAAATTCCGGGGATCTTTACAACGCGGGGCTCTCTTACGGGCCGCTGATGTGGAACCTCCAGGTGCAAGGAAATGATTTCAGAAGGACAGAGGAATACGCCCGCGAGTGCCTGGAGTTCTCCAAGAAATACCACCTTTATTTTTCTGTCCGCCTGGCTGAAGCGATGCAGGCCGGATGGATAGAGCCGATGAAGAAGGGTTATACGCCCATTGAGATGGAGGAGAAGCTCAAGCTTTGGGAGAAGGATAATCACGTTGCCGCTTCCGGCAGTTATTATGTGCATATGGGCCTGATGCATTATTATTTCGGGGAATATGAAAAAGCCGAAGAGTATTTGCAGGGAGTAAAAAAATACCTTACCGGCTTGACCGATAATGTTCTAAAGCGGCAGTGGCATATCTTTTTAGTTTTGAACGCCCTTAGTCTTTACGAAAAAGGGATTGGATATAAGAATAGAGAAGAGCTGCGTTTGTATATTGAGCCGTTAATAAAAGAGATCCAGTCCTGGGCCGGCCTGGGGCCGTTATTGAAACCGTATCTGGCGTTTTTATATGCCGAGCTTGAAAGGGTTACCGGGGATTTAAAACAGGCCCATGTTTTGTATATCAAGGCCATCGACCTTGCGTATCAATCCCGGTATACTTTTTTACAAGCTCACATAAATGAATGTCTGGGGGAACTGATTGAAAAAGTGCCCCTGGCCGTTAAAAATAATCGAAATAAGGGCAGCCCGGGGAGCGCGGCTGCGGTGACATTTTTTAAGGAAGCGGCGCGGTTGTATAAAAAATGCAGTGCCCAGCGGAAGGAATCATTTTTGATTGAGAACCGCCCGGAATATTTCGAGGAAGAAGCGCCTGTTTACGGGGTTGGTTTTTCCGCTCCGGCCTTGACGCTGCCGAATATCGATATAAATTATCTTATCAAATCCTGCCTGATTATTCCGGCGGAGACGGAAGAAAAAATTTTGTTGGATAAGATCATGAACGTGGTTCTGGAGAGCTCCGGCGCCCAGCACGGCTATTTGATCATGGAAGAAGGCGGCGAACTGATAATCCGCGCCGAAAGCCACATTACCGAGAAAAATATTGTCCGGGCTACCAACCAGAAATTTGAGGATTGTAAAGATATCTGCCATGCGATTATCCGCTACGTCCATCGCACCAAGGAGATGGTCCTTCTTGAAAACGCCTCGGAAAAAGGGGAATTCAAGGATAATCCCGAAGTCCAGGAGATGAAGCTTAAATCCGTGCTTTGCCTTCCGGTAATCAAACAGAACAAACTGGTCGGCATCCTTTATTTGGAAAACCGTCTTTCCGATTCGGTCTTTACCGCGGATAGGGCCAATATAACCAATTTGTTTACCTACGAGGCGGCTGTTTCCCTGGAGAACGCTAAATTGCTGGAAAAGATGAAACAAGCTGAAGCCGCCCTGCACAAGCATCAGGAGCATCTGGAAGAGATGGTCCAGGAGAGGACAAGCCAGCTGCGCAAGACGCAGGAGGACCTGCTTATCGCCGAGCGGCTGGCGGTATTGGGGCAGTTGGCCGGGAGCGTCTCGCATGAGATCCGCAACCCGTTAAATGTTATCAGCAGCTCCGCTTATTATATTAAAATGAAACTCGGAAGCATGGATAAGAAACTCAAAGAGCATATCGAGCGGATTGAATCTGAAGTCAAAAATTCAACCGCGATCATCGATAGCCTCTTAAGCCTCTCCGGGATGAAGGAGCCGAATAAAACACGCCTTAACCTTATTGCCGTTTTTAATGAAGCCGTGAGTACTTCGCGGATTCCCCAGACGGTAAAGATAGTCAAAGAGATGCCCGATAATGAGATTTTTACGGAAGCGGACAAGGAGCAGTTAAGTATGGTATTTCATAATGTTATCAAAAATGCCGTGGAAGCAATGAACGATGAAGGCGTATTGACTTTAAAGGCAGCTAAGCAGGCCGACGGGAAAGTGAAGGTATCGTTTATGGATACGGGCGCGGGTATTGCGCCGGAGAATATGGGTAAATTATTTAAACCCCTGTTTACCACCAAGGCGCGCGGCATCGGGTTTGGCCTGGCTATTTGCAAGATGATCGTAAATAAACATAAAGGCGTTATCGATATAACGTCCCAGGAAGGCGCAGGGACAACTGTTACTATGACCCTTCCTACAAGTTAAGATTAAAGGAGTATAATGTTATGAAATCAAAGGCGAGAATACTCATCGTGGATGATAATAAGCTTCTATGCAAGAATTTGAAAGATATCCTGGAGCTGAAGGGTTACGACATTGCTTGTGCTTATGACGGCCAGGAGGCGATCAAAGCTGTTAAAGATGGTAATTTTAAGATTGCTCTGATGGATGTCAAGATGCCCGGAATGAGCGGTATCGATGCCTTAAAGAGCCTAAGACAGATTGCCCCCGGGCTAACCGTCATTTTTATAACTGCTTTCACCGACGATATCTTTTATAAAGAAGGATTAAAGAGCGGGGATTTTGAGGTCATCACCAAACCCATCGATATTGATAAATTCCTTGGGCGGCTGGAAGAGGTTGTTAAAAAAAGTCCGGCAAGTTGATCAATAAGTTGAGGTAGGAGATGCTGACGGAGTTTTTAATAAAAAACTTAGACATTGTCTTTTTTGTTTACGGGTTGGCTTTTTTTGCCATGGGGACAGCGATTTTTCTGCAGCCGCGCCATAAGAGTGCCTTTAAACTGGCCGGTATAATCTGGATATTGGGGGCTTTTGGGTTAATCCACGGCATAAATGAATGGCTGGATATGTTTACCATAATCAGGGCGCAGGATTTGCATATGTGGGGCCTGACGCGGGCGGTGGTTTTAACCGTCTCGTTTATTTTTTTATTTGAGTTTGGGCGCCGTCTTTTCTGCTTGAGTTTTAACAAGAGATTTTTCAGCAAATGGATTACGCTGGCTATCTCTGTACTTGTTTTTATATTTCTCTTCGCCTTAGGAGAACATACCATCTGGCCCCGCTATTTTTTATGCTTTCCCGGAGGGGTATTAACGGCTTTAGGTTTCATGGCGTACTATCGAAAGAATGAAGCTGAGTTAGAGCCGTTTAAGGCCCGGAAGTATTTCCTTATAGCCGCCTCTTCGATAGGTATTTATGGTATCTTGGGCGGACTCATTGTTCCAAAAGCGGATTTTTTTCCTGCTTCGGCCATAAACAACGCCTCTTTCTTAAGCCTCTTTGGTATTCCGGTACAGTCCTTCCGTGCTCTTTGTGCCATTGTTTTGGCGTGGGCCTGCTGGTATATTCTCGGGATTTTTAACCGGGAGATCATCCATAAGCTCAAGGCCGATCTGGAAGAGCTCACCATGGCAAAAGAAAAACTGGTCCGTTCCGAAAGCCTCGCCGCTTTAGGCAGGTTTTCCGGCATAATGGGGCATGAATTTAAAAATGAATTATGCGCTATGAAGAACACGGTTTATTTCCTTCAGATGAAATTACAAAATGGGGATGAAAACGTAAAAAAACATCTCAAGATGTTAGATGAAGAGATCGCCGACACCGAAAGATTAATCGATAATATCGCAAGTTTTGCCAGGAATAAGGCTCCGGAGTTTGAACCTATCGACCTGGAAGATTTTTTATCCAGAAGCATTAAGAAACTTAAAATACCTGATACGATCGAGGTTGTCACTAAGATAGAAAAGGGGCTGGGTCCGGTGCGGGCAGACAGGATACAACTTTGGAGCGTCTTCAACAATATAATTTTAAATTCCCTGCAGGCGATGGCTAAGAAAGGCAGGTTGACAGTGGAGGCAAGCAGTTCAGGCGGCTATGTGGACATTATCTTTGAAGATACCGGTTCCGGAATAAAAGAAGAGGATATGAAAACGATCTTTGTCCCCTTCTCTTCCACCAAAGCCGGGGGCATGGGGTTAGGGCTGGTAATTTCTAAAATTATTATCGAGGCACATCATGGTACTATCGAAATCGCCAGTAAAACCGGCAAAGGGACTGCTGTTATGATAAGGCTGCCGATAGGAGAAAGTAAAAATGTATAAAGACATCCGGATATTGATTATCGATGATGACCCTAATATATGCGAATCTTTGAAAGATATATTAAGCGAAGAGGGCTATGAGATAGCCACGGCGGGAAATATCGCCCCCGCAAAAGAGGACCTGGCGAAAGAATTTTATAACGTCGTTTTGCTTGATCTTAAGTTTCCCAACGGTTCGGGATTGGATTTGTTGAAAGAGTTAAAGGCATCCAACAGCGATACTGCCGTCATAGTGTTTACCGGGTATGCTTCTGCGGAGAACGCTATCGCCGCTTTGAACGAAGGGGCGTTTAGCTATATGCAGAAGCCTCTTAATATAGATGAGTTGAAGATAACCATCAAAAAAGCGATCCAGGGGCAGGAGCTTATGTTAAGCAATAAAGACCTGTTGAACAGACTCAAAGAGCTTAGCGTTAAAGATCCTCTTACCGGACTTTACAATTACCGGTACCTGGAGGAAAGGCTGTCGTCGGAATTTAAAAGGGCGCATAGATATGTGCTGCCGCTTTCGGTAATAATGATCGATATAGATTATTTTAAATCCATAAATGACATATATGGGCATCAATACGGAGACCTGATCCTGAAGGAGTTCGGGCAATGTTTAAGGGATGCTTCCAGGACCAACGATATAGTTGTCCGTTACGGCGGCGAGGAGTTTCTTGCTCTTTTACCCGATACCAATAAAACGGGCGCCGTTATTTTCGGCAACAGGCTGCTGGAAAAATTAGTCGGACATGTATTTGATCCCCAGGGCCAGAAAATAAAATTAAAGATAAGCATGGGGCTGGTCAGTTTCCCGGAGGACGGCGTGGATACGGAGATGGCCCTTACGGATTTGGCAGATAAGACGCTGCGCACGGCAAAAGAGGCCGGCGGCAACAGGTTAGCGACATTGGCGGAGATGACCGAAAAGCAGGCAAATAACGGCGCAAACAAAGGTGAAAAAGAGAGCGTAGAACAGATGAAGGAGAAGCTGCTTAAGATGGAAGGCAGGGTCAACCAGACTTTACTGGAATCCATTTACGCTTTTGCCAAGACCATCGAAGCCAAAGATTATTACACCAGTGAGCACGGTGAAAATATGGTTTCTATAGCCGTTGAGATCGGTAAAAAGCTCAACATTTCCGAGAAGGAACTGGAAAACCTCAAACACGCGGCGATATTGCATGATTTAGGCAAGATCGGCATTCCCGATAAAATCCTGCACAAAAAAGGGAAACTCAATGAAAATGAACTAAAGAAAATAAGGGCCCATCCTCAGATTGGGGCCGAGATTATCAGGAGCGTGCATTTTTTGAGCGCAGTGGTCCCAATAGTCCTTCATCACCATGAGAGGTTTGACGGCCTGGGATACTCCAGCGGCCTTAAGGGCAAAGATATACTCCTGGGAGCAAGGATTATCGCGGTGGCTGATGTTTATCAGGCGCTGGTTTCGGACCGGCCGTATCGCAAGGCTTATAGCAAAAGAGAAGCGCTAAAGATTATTCAGGAAGGCGCCGGCACGCAATTTGATCCGGAGATAGTTAAGATATTCCTGGAAATATCAAAATCTAAAAGCAGAGGGCCTAAGTAATCATGCAAAAAGAGATCGCTATAGTCATTGCTGATGATAACCAGAGTATTCGCGAAACCCTCAAGGACATCTTGAGCGAAAAGGGGTATTTTGTCGAAACAGTCAATAACGGTTACGAGTTGTATGATTATTTAAAGAAGAAATCACCGGAGATTGTAATCCTGGACCTAATGATGCCCGAGAAGGACGGAACTGAAACTATTTTTAGCATTAAGACCGTTTCTCCCAAGTCCAAGATTATAATTTATACCGGATTTCAAAGATATGAAAATTCGATCTACGCCCAGGCCGCGGACAGGTTTCTGTTAAAAGGTAATACCCTGGAAGATTTATTAAAGGCCATCGAGGAATTGTTATAATTTCTCCGCCTGCGGGGTGGGTATTTTTTTTTTAAACAACTTGACAAGGGTAGGGGGGTATGGTATTATTGATTTGGAAAGGAGACACAGAAGATGGAACAGTCAACTACCCATGAAGGACAATTGGAATTTTTGAAAAAAATCGAAGGGCAGGTCCGCGGCATACAAAAGATGATTGAAGAAAAACGCTACTGTGTGGATATAATTACCCAGATTCATTCCATTGTCGGGGCGCTGCACAGAGTAGAAGATGAGATATTTAAGAAACATATTGACGGCTGTGTGGTGAGCGCCTTAAAGGGAAAATCAGAAAGCGAAAAGCAAAAGAAAATCAATGAAATCGTAAAACTTATTTCCAGGTTCAGGAAGGCGGCTTAGGCGTATGCTTAAAAAGACTTTGGCCCTAATTTTGGTTGGCGTATGCGTATTCAATAGCGGCTTTGCTTATCCCTTGGACCGGCTGTCCTTGGATCCTTTAATCGAAGAAGCCAGAAAAAATAATCCGGATATTTTAGCCGCCAAGAAACGCTGGGAAGCTTCCAACGCCCGCATACCGCTGTCAAAGTCTTTGGATGACCCGGTATTAAGTTTTACTTTCGAAAAAACACGCGGCAGCCCTTTTCAATTAAGCAAAACAATGCCTGAAGACAGGATGCTCTCTCTCTCTCAATTTTTGCCCCTCTTTGGCAAATTGTCCCTGAAAGGGAAAATTTCCGTGGTTGAATCCCGGATGTTTGCCGCTGAATATAAAAATAAGGAATTGGAAGTAATCAATCAAATCAAAAATGCTTATTACGATTTATTTATGGACTATAAGGAGATTGGATTGAATCAGGAAAGCCTGGTATTGTTAGAAGGCCTGATCAAAGTTGCCGAAGCAAAATATGCGGTTGGCGGTATGCCTCAGGAGGAAATTTATAAGCTGCATTCGGAGGCAGCCAGCCTTAAAAACAAAATCAAAAACCTGCAAGAGGGCAAGCTTGCCAAACAAACAATCCTGAATACCTTATTAAACAGGGATCCGCAAGGGCCATTAGGAATTCCGGAATTAAGCCAGGATGTTTCCTTTGCTAAAGACATCCGCGCCTTGTATCAAGCTGTTTTGCTTAACCAGCCGGAATTGCTTATTTTCGCATCAGCTATAGAAAGAAATAAATACGCCAAGTCTCTGGCAAAACGAAGCTTCTTTCCGGATTTATTGGCCCAAATTACGGAGCGGGGTTTTACTACGGGAACCATCGGCCCCTGGGATTTAATGTTGGCATTTACAGTGCCGTTATGGTTCTGGACAAAACAACGTTATCAAGTAAAAGAAGCGATCGCTAATTTAGAAGAAGCAGAGGAGGCATATAAGGCAATGCAGAATAAGGCGTTTGCCGAAGTTAAGGATTTAGCCGCAAAAATAGAGATCGCCAAAAATAAAATAAAACTCTATAAAACCGACCTTATACCGATATTAGAGAATTCTTTTGAAGTGTCTTTGGCTTCGTTTCGTTCCGGAAGAAGTGATTTTATGGCGCTTATCGATACCCAAAGAATGCTTATCGAGACCAAAATGGACTATTATAAAGCGCTGGTTGAATACAATATGGCTTTGGCCGACCTGGAACGCTCCGTAGGCTTGAGTTTTACCGAAAAATCCGAGGTGAAAAATGAGAAATAAAAATGTTTTAGTCATCGCTTTGTTTTCGCTTATTGCCGTATTGTTAGTGGTGATTACATTGTTTTTTGTTAGGCATTACCGTATTTTAGGAAAGCAATCCGTAACCGGATCGGTAAGCGCGGAAAAAGATATATATTATTGCCCGATGCATCCTGCTTATACTTCTGGGAGGCCGGGAGATTGCCCTATCTGTGGAATGAAATTAGTCAAAAAAGAAAAATCCGAAAATCAAAACCATAGTGCCGCGTCAAAAAAAGAACGCAAGTTGCTTTATTACCGCAATCCCATGAATCCAGAAGTTACTTCGCCTGTACCCATGAAAGATTCAATGGGTATGGATTATGTTCCGGTATATGAGGAAGAAGCTTCCGGAAACTCTGGGATTTACATGAGCCCGGAGAAACAGCAGCTTATCGGGGTAACCAAAGAGAAGATCCAAAAAAGAGAGCTTACCCAGCAAATTCTTACAGTAGGCAAGGTAGCTTATGATCCGGCTCTGTATATAGCGCAAGAGGAATTTCTGCAGGCATTAAAAACGCAAGGCGAATTGTCAGGTTCTTCTATTGCAGCCCAGGGTAAATCCTTGTTAGAAGCAGCAAAACGAAAACTCTTATTATTGGGGATGGACAAGGTACAGATTGAAGAGTTAGCTAAACAAAATAAGCCTCAAGGCAACCTTTATTTACCGACAACAGAAAATACAGTCTGGGTGTATATAACCATCTACGAGTATGAAGCAGGTTTTATTAAAATGGGATTACCGGTTGAGATAGAAGCGATTGCTTTCCCGGGAGAAATATTTAACGGAAAAATTTCCGCGATAACACCGGTGTTGGATTCAATGACCCGCTCTATACAGGTAAGGGCGGAAGTGGATAATTCTGACAATAAACTTAAGCCCGAAATGTTCGTTAATGTTAAGATTAATGTGGACCTCGGAGAAGTCCTTGCCGTTCCTGAAACCGCTGTTCTGGATACGGGCGCAAGAAAGATTGTTTACCTTGCCAAAGACGCGGATATGCTGGAGCAGCGCGACGTCACCTTGGGCCAGAAAGCTCAAGGCTATTATACGGTACTTAAAGGATTAGTTGAAGGGGACCAGGTAGTTACCAGTGGAAATTTCCTGGTGGATTCTGAGAGTAAATTAAAAGGCGCCACCCAGGGCGCCACTCATAAACACGGGGAATAATGAGAAAATAAGATGATTGAAAAGATAATTGAATTTTCGGCAAAAAATAAATATATCATTATCATTTTGGCTATTGTGGCGATGGTGGTGGCGGTTTATTGCATTAAGAATATACCGTTGGACGCGATTCCGGATCTTTCCGACACTCAAGTCATAATTTATTCCCGTTGGGACCGTTCTCCCGATATCATCGAGGATCAGGTAACCTATCCTATAGTGACCGCAATGCTCGGAGCGCCTAAAGTCAAAGCCATCCGCGGCTTTTCTGATTTCGGGTTTTCTTACGTGTACATTATTTTTAAAGATGGGACGGATATATATTGGGCGCGCAGCCGTGTGCTTGAATATTTAAGTAAAATTATACCGAAATTACCGGAAGGCGTGCGCACGGAAATTGGGCCGGACGCAACCGGTGTAGGCTGGGTGTATCAATACGCCCTGGTCGATAAGAGCGGAAAAAATAACCTGGCGCAGCTGCGCACTTTCCAGGACTGGTATTTGCGTTATTGGCTGCAGAGTGTTCCGGGTGTGGCGGAAGTGGCTTCGCTAGGCGGATTTCAGAAACAGTATCAGGTCAATATTAATCCGAATGCCTTGTTGGCGTATAAGATTCCTTTGGTGAAAGTTTTGGACGCCATTCGAGACGGTAATAATGACATAGGCGGCCGTTTAGTGGAATTTTCCGGGACCGAATATATGGTCAGGGGCAGAGGCTATGCTAAATCCGTAAAAGACATTGAAAATGTTGTTTTAGGAAATGATCTGTCCGGCACCCCGATTTTAGTTAAGAATGTGGCTCAGGTAGTAATGGGCCCGGAAATACGCCGGGGGGTCGCGGATCTGGATGGGCAAGGCGATACGGTCGGCGGTATCGTGATAATGCGTTACGGTGAGAACGCGCTCAATGTTATTAATAATGTTAAAGAAAAGATCGAAGAGATTAAACCTTCCTTACCCAAGGGTGTCCAGATCATTACTACCTATGACCGTTCGGAGCTGATAAAACGTTCCATTGAAACATTAAAGCATCAGTTAATTGAGGAAATGATCATCGTCAGTTTTGTTATCCTTCTTTTCTTATGGCATTTCCCTTCGGCAATTATCCCGATTGTCACCATTCCGATAGCGGTACTTTTGTCGTTCATTCCGCTGTTTGGATTGAAATTAACTTCAAACATTATGTCTCTTTCGGGCATAGCGATTTCTATAGGCGTGCTTGTTGATGGAGCGATTGTTGAAGTGGAAAACGCTTATAAAAAATTGCAGTTATGGGAAGCAGGGGGCCGTAAAGGCGATTATCATATAGTGAGGCTCAACGCGTTAAAGGAAGTCGGGCCTTCCGTATTTTTCTCACTTTTGGTTATTGCGGTCGCGTTTTTACCGGTATTTACGCTGGTTGATCAGGAGGGAAGGTTATTTAAACCCCTGGCGTTTAGCAAAAATTTTGCCATGGCCATTGCCGCCATATTAGCGATAACACTCGATCCGGCGATGCGGATGTTGTTTACCAGAATGGATTATAAACATTTCCGGCCCAGATGGTTCTCCAACATATTCAATACGATTACAGTAGGCAGGTATTATCCTGAAGAAAAACATCCGGTAAGCAAAATTTTATTTAGATTTTATGAGCCTGTATGTAATTTCGTGCTTAAACACCGTAAAACCACATTAATCGCTGCGGCTATATTGATTCTTGCGACCATACCCGTTTATTTGCAATTAGGTTCGGAATTTATGCCTCCGCTTAATGAGGGGACAATCCTTTATATGCCGACTACTTTACCGGGTATCTCAGTGACTGAAACGCAAAGGCTCCTTCAGACGATGGATAAAATTATAAAAACTGTTCCTGAAGTTGAGCGGGTGTTTGGAAAGGCCGGCCGCGCCGAAACCTCGACTGATCCGGCGCCATTTTCAATGATGGAAACCACCATTGTGTTAAAACCGGAAAGCCAGTGGCGTAAGGTACACCGTTGGTATTCCTGGATGCCCGCAGGTTTACAGGGGCCATTGCGGCCGATTTGGCGCGATAGGATTACCTGGGAAGATATAATCAATGAGTTAGATAAAAAAATGCAATTTCCCGGGGTCAGTAATGCCTGGACGATGCCGATTAAGGCCAGAATTGATATGTTATCTACGGGAGTGCGCACGCCCATAGGAATCAAGGTTTATGGGGCGGATTTAAAAGAGATAGAGAAGATCGGCACGCATTTGGAAATGATTATGAAGGGGGTTAAAGGCACACGCAGTATTTACGCCGAGCGGGTTACCGGCGGATATTTCGTGGATTTTGACATTAAGCGCGATCAGATCGCCCGCTACGGCTTGAGTATAAAAGAAGTGGAGATGGTGATCATGTCGGCTATCGGCGGTGAACCGGTTACTACCACCGTAGAAGGCAGAGAAAGGTATACGGTGAATGTGCGCTATGCCCGGGAACTTCGGGATGACTTGCCGAAACTGCGCAGGGTATTGGTATCCACAATGTCCGGGGCGCAGATTCCGTTGGAAGAGTTAGCCGATATCCATCTGGCATTAGGGCCGGCAATGATCAGGGATGAAAACGGGATGCTCTCCGGTTACGTGTATGTGGATATCGCCGGGCGGGATGTTGGCAGTTATGTAACTGAGGCAAAAAAGATAGTGCAAAAAGAACTGCAAATACCTACGGGGTATTCGATTGTCTGGAGCGGGCAGTACGAAAATATGCTCAGAGTCAGGGAAAGATTAAAGCTGGTAATACCCATTACTATATTCATAATCTTTGTCTTGCTTTATATGAACACAAAATCGCCGGTAAAAGCGGGCATTGTTATGTTAGCCGTTCCGTTTTCATTGATCGGAGCGGTATGGTTTCTCTATATTCTAAAATACAATATTTCCATTGCCGTCTGGGTCGGGATGATCGCCTTGATGGGTTTAGACGCGGAAACCGGGGTGTTTATGCTGTTGTTCTTGGATCTTTCTTACTACGATATGGTCAGGCAGGGAAGAATGAAAACTTTTGAAGATTTAAAAGAGGCAATTATCCATGGCGCGGTAAAGCGTATCCGGCCGAAGATGATGACCGTGATGGCGATGTTCATGGGTTTAATTCCGATAATGTATTCTATGGGTACCGGCAGCGATATGATGAAACGCATTGCCGCGCCGATGATCGGAGGGGTATTTACAAGTTTTATTCTTGAATTATTAGTCTACCCTCCGATTTATTTGATTTGGAAATGGCGCTTTGAAATGAAATATGGCACGGTAGACGTAAGTAAATTACCGATACCGGAATTACGCAGACATTAGAAAAAGGGGAGCAGGCTAAATGATAATGGTGCACACGCAAAATGGCATGCATGCGATGAATTTTGTATGCTTCCTTACCTTCTTGACCTTTATTTTCATATTCGGCCTGATAATTTGGGAAAAAATCCCCCGAATGTACCTGGCGCTATGCGGGGCAGTCCTGGTTGTTGCTTTGGGCGTTTTTGATGTCAAGGAAGCCATAAACACGGTAAGTTGGGAAACGATCGGTTTTTTGCTGGGGATGTTCCTGCTTGTAGAGATACTTGTTGAAGCGGGTTTTTTCCGTTGGGTAGCATTGGTTCTGGCCGGAAAGCTCAATTACCAGCCGATTAAAATACTCATATTTTTTCCTCTATTGTCCTTTGGATTATCCGCGTTTATTAATTCCATAACCGTCATGGTTTTTTTGACGGTAGTTACTTTTGAGTTGAGCAGATTGCTTAAATTCGATCCTGTGCCGGTAGTAATAAGCGAGGTAGTGTTGGCCAATATCGGCGGGGCGGCTACCCTGGTCGGAGATCCTCCGAATGTCATCTTAGGGACAGTGCTCGGTTTTAATTTCAATGATTTTCTCGTTCACAACGGGCCCATAGCTGTACTTTCTGCCCTGGTTGCCATAGGCGTGAGTTTTTTGATGAATAAAAAAGCATTTTCACAGTTGCACCCCGAGGCAGATTTAGAGGGAATAAAAAATATCCAGCCGCGTTCCCAGATAAAAGATAAGTTTCTGCTTAAAATCGGCTTGATCGGAATGGCCGTGGCATTGATTTTTCTTATCGGCAGGCCCTTATTTGAAAAATTCGGTATTCCGATGTATGTTTCGACTTCTTCGCTGCTTCCGGCATTCCTCATTCTTACCTTTGGCGGAAAAAGGATTTATAAACACCATTTTATGCGCCGGATTGATGCTGAAACCATTATGTTTTTTATTGGTTTGTTTATCATTATCGGCGCTTTAGAGAAAAGATTCATTATCCAGATGGCGGCAAACTTTCTTGGCGAAATATTTAAAACTCCCCTGGGTTTTATAAGTTCGACCTTTTGGGGTTCAGCGATAATTTCGGCGTTTGTGGATAATGTGCCTTTGGCCATGGCCATGACTTATATAATAAAACAGAGCGTGGCTGCAAAAATAATCCCGGGGGCCGGTATTATGGTTTGGGCAACCAGCCTGGGTGTGGATTTAGGAGGCAATCTTACCCCCATAGGCGCCTCGGCAAATGTGGTGGCGTATTCTTCTTTAGAAAAAAATGAGATTAAAGTCGGCTGGGGGAGGTGGTTAAAATTAGCGCTTCCGCAGGGTTTGGCGGCGCTTGCCGTAAGTTATCTAGGTATTTTACTTAAATTACACTTAAAGTTTTTTTAATGGCGGTATAGGTATTAACAAAAGTGAAAGGAGAGCTAAAATGGTTAAGGCAATATTTTTGTTTTTGATTATGGGGACGTTTGTTTTTGGAATGAGTAGATTATCTTTGGCGATGAACTGTGGAGAGCATAGCGAACATATGCAGGTTGCTCAGACAAGTAGCAGCGAGCATAATCATGAAACGATGGCCAAGCAGGAGGTTTCAGCTCAAGACCTGCCTCAGGAGGCTGTCAATGTGGGTAATAAAATTTGCCCGGTTTCCGGAGAAAAGGTTAGCCAGGGAGGAATGCAATCAGCAACCTATGAATATAAAGGGAAAATTTATAATTTCTGTTGTGCCGCCTGTATCGAGGATTTCAAAAAAGATCCGCAGAAATACATCAAAAAAGTAGAGCAGGAATTACAGGGAATGCATCAAGGCCATCAGCATTGAAAATTTAAATCATAAGAAGGGAGTTTTAGATGCAGATTTATCCTAGAAGATATTTGGTTATTTTTTTATTTTTTTGTTTAACATTTTTTTCGCATATAGGATTGGCCCAGAGCGCCACCGATTTAAAGGCGGAAATTTATCCTAAACTCAGGGATAAGCGCTGCCCGACGATGACCCTTGCTCAATGCGATTGTCCTGATGCCAGGGAAATGAAGGCCTATATCGATGCGCTTATAGAGACAGGCATAAGTAAGGATGAAATTTTTTACAGAGTGGCAAAAAAATTTACTCTGAATACGATACTGGATGAACAGATCAGGCAGGTTGTAGAGAAAAGGCTGGTTAAGGAGACTGGTGAAAAACGGCCGCAGATAGTTTTAGAGGACTCTTCTTTTAATTTCGGTAAAGTAAGCAAAAAGCAGGGAAAACTTACTAAAAATATCAAGTTGTTTAACCGGGGCAATTCGGATCTGGCTATTGAAAATATAAAAGTTTCCTGCAGCTGCGTAACCGCCGCATTAACCGTGGGCAAAGATAAAAGCCCTTATTTCGGCAGCCAGGGAGCGCCAGCCGGCTGGCAGATGGTTATTGGCGCGGATAAAGGCGGCGAATTAGAGGTCATCCTTGATTTAGCCCATCCGTCAATAAGTAACGGAAAGGTAATCCGGGATGTCTTTATCAGCAGCAACGACCCTCTTTATCCCGAAAGTACGCTGAGAATCGAAGCAGAACTAAGCGACTAAGATCTTATCAAAATAAAAATGGAAAAAATTACTCTTAATATTACCGGTATGCACTGTGCCTCGTGCGCAAGTAATATCGAAGCTGCCTTAAAAAGGTTTCCCGGGGTTTTTAGCGCCCGGGTTAATTTTGCTACAGAGAAGGCCTATATTGAATTCGAACCTCGAAAATTAAAGCTAGCGGATTTAATCAGAACGGTTGAAAAATCGGGATATAAGGCCTCTTTACCCGGACTATCCCCGGATAGAGAAAAAGAAATAAGGGAGAGGGAAGTAAGGAGCCTAAAAATAAAATTTATACTTTCGATAACCTTATCCAGCATATTGATGTATATTGCCATGGGGCCATGTATAGGATTAGGTATCCATAAAACTATCATGGATAATATGGCCCTTATTCAATTCTTATTGGCAAGCGGGGTCTTAATCTGCGGGTATCAGTTTTTTGCGCGCGGGATCTTTTCGCTGGTAAGGATTCATCGGGCGAATATGGATACACTGGTAGCTTTAGGCGTAGGCAGCGCCTATCTGTATAGTTTATTTGTCAGTATTAACATCTGGCTGGGCAATAAATCCTTTGGGATGAGAAATCTTTATTATGAGGTGGCTGCATTCCTGCTTACCTTTGTTCTATTGGGCAAGTATTTAGAGGCGATTACCAAGAGGAAAACTTCGCAAAGCATCAAGCGCTTATGGAATTTACGCCCCAAGACTGCGATAGTGATGCGTCAGGGGCAAGAAGTGGAAATTCCCGTTGAAGAATTGCTGGTTGGAGATACGGTGGTAGTGAAGCCCGGGCAGAGGATCCCGGTTGACGGCAAGATTACCGAAGGGTATTCCAGTATTGATGAATCGATGATCACCGGAGAGAGTATCCCCCTAGAGAAGACACTAAATGACAAGGTTATCGGCGGCTCGATAAACAAATACGGGACTTTTAAGTTCAAAGCCACAAAGGTAGGCAAAGACACTGCCTTGGCCCAGATCATAAAATTAGTTGAAGAGGCTCAAGGGTCAAAAGCCCCCATACAGGAATTAGCGGATAAGGTTGCCGCCATTTTTGTGCCTATGGTATTAATCATCGCTTTTGCTTCCTTCTTTATTTGGATTTTCTTAGGTAAAGGTTTTATTTTCGGTTTAACTACTTTTATCGCGGTGTTAATTATTGCCTGTCCCTGTTCTCTGGGTCTGGCTACTCCCACCGCGGTTATGGTGGGAACCGGAAAAGCGGCAGAAAATGGAATAATTATCAAGAACGCGGCCTCTTTACAGATAGCTGCAGAAATCGACAAAATTATTTTTGATAAAACCGGAACCCTTACTGAGGGTAAGCCTAAGCTTACAGATATCGTAAGTTATATCGGGAATAAAGATGAGGTGTTAATGCTTGCCGCGTCCTTGGAGAAACCATCCGGCCATGTCCTTTCCGATGCTATCGTTGGCGCTGCCAAAGAAAAAGGCATCTCTTTAACGCAGCTGCAGCAGTTTGAAACCATATCCGGCGAAGGGGTGGTGGGTAAAATTGAAGAGGGCCAAACGATCCTGGCGGGTAACCGCCGGCTTATGCAAGAGAGGGCAATTGATATAAAAATCGCAGCAGGGGATTTAGATAGATTAGAGAAGCAGGGAAAGACCATAACCTTGGTTGCCAAAAATGATAGGCTTATCGGCTTAGTGGCAGTAAGGGACACTTTAAAGGAGTTTTCTAAAACCTTAATTGATAAACTGAAGAGAATGGGTAAGGATGTGATTATGATCACTGGCGACAATAAACGGACTGCCGTGGCAATTGCCAAAGAGATAGGTATTGAAAAGGTTCTAGCGGAAGTTTTGCCAAAAGACAAATTAGATGAAATTAAGAAATTACAGAACGAGGGTTTTAAAGTTGCTTTTGTGGGAGACGGAATCAATGATGCCCCGGCCTTATCTCAAGCTAATTTGGGTATAGCTATCGGAAGCGGTACAGATGTAGCCATTGAATCAGGAGATATTATTTTAATTAAAGACGACCTGCGTGATGTAGCAATGGCTATAGATCTATCGGGCTATGCAATGAGAAAGATAAGGCAGAATCTTTTCTGGGCATTCTTTTATAATATAATCGGGATCCCTATTGCCGCAGGAATACTCTATCCATTTAACGGCCTGCTGCTTAATCCGATGGTGGCCGGGGCGGCGATGGCCTTTAGTTCGGTGTCTGTGGTGTCGAATTCCTTATTGATGAATAAATATAAGCCAAAAATGTAGCGGCCGGCTTATATTTTTTTGTTGACAATATATGCAAATTGTATATAATAATATCTAATTACATATAATTGTATTCAGAAAGTATATAGGAAGCATATATGAAGATACTGAACAAGAATACGATCAAACTGCTCAAGCTTTTTTATAAGCACCCCGAAAGCCAGTTTTACATTCAGCAGATCGGCCGGCTCTTGGGGAAGAAGCCCGGGGTATTCCAAAGGACTTTGAACAATCTCTATAAGGACGGTTTGCTTTTAAGCGAATATAAGGCCAATGCAAGATTTTTCAGGATTAACAAAAATTATTATATCTATAATGAGCTAAAGAGCATCATCGATAAATCGGTTAAAATATTTTTGATTATATTCTTATTCTCTGTCCCGTTTTTATATGCCGCAGAAAATCCGCTTACCTTAAGCCAGGTAATAGAGATCGCCTACAAAAACAACAAGGATATCCGGATACAAGAGCAGGAGATCGCCGCCGCCGGAGCCGGTATACTGGGAGCTTCCAGTAATTTCCTGCCGCATCTGGATATTGATGCCGCCTATACGCGCAATGGAGCGGTTGCCGTTTCTACGGCCCAGGGTAAGAAAGATCCCGGGATATTTACCGGATATAAGAACGATAATTCTTTGGGAGCAAGTTTAAGCCAGATAATTTATAACGGCGGTTTTAATACCGCTAATCTTAACCAGGCAAAAGTCGCTTTGAATGTCCAGAAAGAAACCCTGCGGGCTAAAAAACTGGATATCGAATTTGAGGCAAAGCGGCTTTATTACGGTTTGCTGCTGGCTTATGAAACAGAGAGGATTGCTCAGGAGTTGGTAGATAATGCCAAGGATCACTATACGGATGTTAAAAATAGATATGGGCAGGGGACATCTTCGAAATTTGACCTGCTGCAGTCGGATGTCCAGGCATCTTTGCTTATCCCGGAACTGGTAAAAGCCCGGAATGCGGTGGATTTGATTAAAGCGGAGCTGAAAAAACTTTTAGCTTTTAAACAACAAGAGGAACTAGAGGTGGCGGATAAACAGCTGCATTATTCTTTACTTAAAATCCAGGAGGATGATTTCTTAAAACAGGCTTATCTGAACAAGCCGGAAATGATTTTAAAGTCCCTGGGCATAGATATCAGCCGGTGGTCGATACAAATAGCAAAATCCGGATGGCTGCCGCAGGTAAACGCCAGTTTAGGCTATGATTATCGTTCAAATGATATAGGAAATATGTTTAATCGCCGGCATAATAATTGGAATACCGGAATTTCCTTATCCATGCCGCTATTTGACGGTTTTTCCACAAAAGCAAAAGTAGATGCTGCCCGGGCCCGCTATAGCCAGGCGCTCCTGACTAAAGAAAACCTGGTGGATCAGATTGCCGTTAGTGTCCGGCAGGCCTGCCTGGATTTAAAGCAGGCCGAAGCAATCATTAATTCGCAAAAGGATAATGTGGGAAAAGCAAGAGAGGCCTTAAGAATTGCCAATGTCAGTTATGATAACGGAGAGGCAAAGAACCTTGATGTGCTCGATGCGCAGGTCTCATTGGGCCAGGTGGAAACAAATCTTTCACAGGGAATTTACGATTATCTTATGGCAAAAGCAGAACTTGACAGGGTCTTGGGTTTAAGTTTTATTCAGTAACACCCCGCGCTTATAAGGAATTGCGCGGGTGTGCCCTTGTGGGCAAAGGAGGCAGGTAATGAAAATAAAAATTAAACCGGCAGTATTTGTTTTAATTCTTATTCTTGCCGCGGGAAGTATCGTTGCCTATTTTTGGCAGGTGCGTCATTACAGCCGCGGAAGAATTAAAGTTTCAGGCAATATCGAAGGGGATGATGTCCGGCTTTCCTTTCGCGTACAGGGCCAGATTCTGGATCTGCTTAGCGATGAAGGCCAAGTAGTTAAAATAGGCCAGCCGGTAGCCAGGTTAAATACTGATGAGCTGACTAAAATCCGCGATAATGCCGAAGGCGCGCTGAAAGCGGCGCAATACCAGTATTCGCTGGACAAGCTTGATTATGAACGGGCTGAAAATTTATATAAGGCCGGAGCAATATCGATGCAACAAAGGGATGCCGCCAAGACTTTGGCCTCCGCGGATAAAGCGAATATGCAGGCGCTGCGCGCTTCTTTTGAATTAGCTGAAACCAGATTAGGTTTTGCGGAATTGGTTTCTCCGCTTAATGGTTTTGTGCTGGTCAAAAGCGCTTTAACCGGCGAGGTGGTGCAAATTGGGGCTCCGGTATTTACCGTAATTGATTTAAACAGCCTCTGGGTTACCGCTTATATCAATGAGACGGATTTAGGCAAAGTAAAACTTAATCAGGAAGCCGAAGTTGTTGCCGATACCTATCCCGGGAAAAAATACAAAGGAAGAGTTTCTTTTATTTCAAATGAGGCGGAGTTCACGCCGAAAACCATTCAGACCACGGAAGAAAGGGTAAAACTTGTTTATAGAATAAAAGTTGACGTGGATAATTCAAGCTTGGAGCTTAAACCCGGGATGCCGGCAGACGCCTATATAATCGAATAAAATGATTACCATAAAAGCAAGCGCTCTTACCAGGAAATTCGGTGACAATACCGCGGTGAACAGCCTGAACCTTGAAATTGAGGAGGGTGAGATCTTCGGGCTGGTCGGGCCGGACGGGGCCGGAAAGACAACGACTATGCGGCTTTTAACCGGCATACTTGATCCGACTTCCGGGGAAGGCTGGGTTTATAATAAGCACATAGTCAAGGAATCCGAGGCGCTGAAAGAAAACATTGCTTATATGTCTCAGCGTTTCGGGCTGTATGAGGAATTGACTGTCCTGGAGAACATTAATTTTTATGCCGATGTGTTTTGCATTCCGAAGAAGGAAAGAGAAGCGGTAATTGAAAGGCTGCTTGGTTTTTCCGGGCTTACTCCGTTTAAACAGAGGCTTGCCGGGAAATTATCCGGCGGCATGAAGCAGAAACTGGGGCTTTCCTGCGCCTTGATCCATACCCCGAAAGTTTTATTCCTGGATGAGCCGACCAACGGGGTTGACCCGGTTTCCCGCCGGGATTTCTGGAAAATACTTTATGATTTGCTGAAAGAAAAGGTAACTATTCTTTATTCCACCTCTTACCTTGATGAGGCTGAACGCTGCCGCAGGGTCGGTTTGATCAATAAAGGCCGCCTGCTTAAATGCGATACCCCGGATAATATTAAAAAAGAATGTAATGTTGCGACACTGGAGCAGGCTTTTATCAAGATCATTAATGATTATGAATCCCGGTAACGATAGTAATAATATCGCGGTAAAGGTGGAGGACCTTGAAAAAAAGTTCGGCAGCTTTACCGCCGTCAACCAAATTAACTTTGAGGTCAAGCAGGGGGAGATCTTCGGCTTTCTTGGCCCAAACGGGGCGGGAAAATCCACGACCATCAGGATGCTCTGTGGTATTTATTCGCCGACATCCGGAAGAGGCACGGTAGGCGGTTATGATATAGTCAAAGAGCAGGATAAGATCAAGGAGCATATCGGTTACATGTCACAGAAATTTTCCCTTTACGATGACCTGACTGTCGAGGAGAATATCGATTTTTACAGCCGTATTTACAATATCCCCGCGGCAGAGAGGGAAAAACGCAAAGAGGAGACGATAAGGTTAGCCGGCATCGAAGGGTTCCGCAAGAACCTCACCAGCACCCTTTCCGGGGGATGGAAGCAGCGCCTGGCGCTGGGGTGCGCGATCATCCACCAGCCGAAAATTATTTTTCTGGATGAGCCGACTTCCGGGGTGGATCCGATAACCCGCAATAATTTCTGGAATATTATCAAGGGGATGGCCAAAGAAGGGAAGACAGTTTTTGTGACTACCCACTATATGGAGGAGGCAGAAAACTGCAACCGCCTGGTGATGATTTATCATGGGACGATGATTGCCATGGGCAGCCCCGAAGAAATGAAAATCAGGATTATGAAAAATGATATTCTTGAGGTGATCATGCCGCAGGCGGAAAACTGGCTGGAAAAAATTTCGCAACTGGAGTCGGTCAAGGAAAGCGCGCTTTTTGGGGTCAACATCCACGCGGTAGTTACCCAGGCGCAAAAAGCAGCCCAGGAGATAACCAGCCTTCTTGAGCAGGGAAAAGTCAGCGGATATTCCGTAAAAAAGATCAAGGCCTCCCTTGAAGATGTTTTTGTTTCTTTGATCGAGAATTATGACGCGCAGCATAAAGAAAAATGAATTTAAAAAGGATCGGCGCCATAGCAAATAAGGAATTTATCCAGATTAAACGCGACCCCCGTTCCCTGGGGCTGGCCCTGGTAATACCGGTAGTGCTTTTATTAATTTTTGGGTACGGGCTTTCATTGGATATCGATAAGGTGCCTACCGTCATTTGGAACCAGGATGCCTCTTCCCAGCTTACGCGTAATTTCCTGCTCAATTTCAAATACTCGAAATATTTTAAAATAATCAGGTATACCGATAATTACCGGGATATCGAACACCTGATTGATAACGGCCAGGCAATGATGGCCCTGGTTATCCCCAAAGATTTTTCGCATTATATCGAGTCGGGAAAAGCTGCGCCGCTACAACTATTGGTGGACGGCAGCGATTCCAATACCGCAACTGTCGCCATGGGCTATGTGCGGGCTGTGGTTGCCAAATATAACCTGGATTTACTCGTTGAGACGTTCCGTCAGCAGGGTTTAGTTCCCCGGAAATCAGCCGAGCTGCGTCCGAGAGTATGGTTTAATATGGGTTTAAATAGCCGCTGGTTTATCGTGCCGGGAGTAATCGCGATGATTATTATGATTATTGCCGCGTTGCTTACCTCAATCTGTATAGCCCGCGAATGGGAAAGAGGCACAATGGAGCAATTGGTTTCTACTCCCGTAAAACCCCGGGAGCTGATCATCGGAAAATTCCTGCCTTATTTTATCATTGGTTTCTTTGATCTTTTTATAGCGGTAGTTATGGCCAGGTTCCTTTTTGGCGTCCCTTTTCAGGGAAGTTATTTTACACTCATTGTTTTAAGCGCGCTCTTTTTAACCGGCGCCTTATCCCAGGGTATTTTGATTTCTACCGTTGGCCGGACGCAATTATTAGCCAGCCAGCTGGCAATGCTTTCTACCTTTATACCGACGATGCTTTTATCCGGTTTTATCTATCCGATCTTCAATATGCCGCCGCTGGTCCAAGCGATTACCTATCTTATCCCCGCCCGTTATTACATCGTCATCTTGCGGGGATTATTCTTAAAAGGTAACGGGATGGAGGTAATGTGGAATGAGGCTCTTTTTTTGGCGTTATTTGCTTTTTTGATGTTTGGGTTGGCGATAAATAAATTCAAGAAGAAGGTGGCCTGATTTATGTTTGAGCGGATCAAAGCTGTTTTGATCAAAGAATTTAAGCAGGTCCTGCGCGACCCAAGGATGAAGACGGTTATTTTTATCTCTCCGCTTATTCAGATAATCATCTTTGGCTATGCCGCCAATAAAGATATCAATTATATCCCCACCGCTATTTACGATCAGGATAATACCAAGGAGAGCCGTAACCTCCTGCATAAATTTACTTACTCCGGGTACTTTGTCCCTAAATATTACATCGATGACCAAAGCCAACAGGATGGGCTAATCGATAAGGGGCTGGTAAATGCGGTTATCTGCATTGACCGGGGTTTTAGCCGTAATCTTAATGCCGATAAACCGGCCAATATCCAATTAATCCTGGACGGATCGGATTCAAATACAGCGATGATCATTATGGGTTATGCCAATACGATTGTCAGTAAATATCAGTATGACCTGTTCAAGGATGAAGCTGCGGCAAAAGGGTTAACCGCGCAGTGGCCCGGTGTTGACCTTAGGGAGCGGGCCTGGTTTAACGATAATCTTATATCGAGAAATTATTACCTGCCGGGAGTCATCGCCTCGATCGTGACGATAATGTCGCTTTTACTGACGGCCATGGCTATCGTCAGAGAAAAAGAGATCGGCACCATGGAGCAGTTGATCGTCAGTCCCTTAAAGCCCATTGAGCTTATTTTAGGAAAGCTCCTGCCTTTTGGCGTAATCGCGCTTATGCAATTTACGTTTATTGCTTCCCTGGGCGTATTCTGGTTCCATATACCGTTTAGAGGAAGCCTGCTTTTATTGACGCTGGCTACAATAATATACTTATTTACTAGTTTGGGGGCAGGCCTGTTTATTTCAACCATAGCCTCAACCCAGCAGGAGGCAATGATGTCGGTTTTCCTGTTTTATATGCCGACAATACTGTTGTCCGGGTTTGCTTATCCCATCGCGAATATGCCGGAGGTTATCCGCTGGTTTACCTTGCTCAACCCGATGCGTTATTTTTTAGTGGTTATCAGGGGGATATTCTTAAAAGGCACAGGGATAGAGGTGCTTTTGGACCAGCTTATCCCGCTGGTTATCTTTGGGCTGGTCGTCATTACCTTAAGTACCTTGAGGTTCAGGAAAAAACTTACTTGATTTTCTTAATGGAGGACAATTTATGCTGCAGCTGATCGTCGATTGGTTGATGTATTCTGTTTTTAAGCTGGACGCTAATTCCAGGATAAATGCGGCTATTAATTTTTTTATTTATGATTCCGTAAAGATAATTTTACTTTTATTCGTGATGATTTCCGCAATAGGATTTTTACGGAGTTTTTTATCGCAGCAAAAAATCAAAGCCTGGATTACGGGGACTAAAGGATGGGGCAATTTCTTTGCCTCCTTATTCGGCGCGATAACGCCATTTTGCTCCTGCTCTTCGATCCCGCTGTTTATGAGCTTTTTGGCCGCCGGAATTCCCCTGGGCGTAACTTTTTCTTTCCTGGTCACCTCGCCGCTTATTAATGAGTACCTGGTTGTATTGATGATCGGCTTTTTCGGTTGGAAGATCACATTGGCGTATGTGATCAGCGGGATGACTATCGGGATTGTCACCGGGATAATTTTAGGCAAAATGGAATTGGAAAAGTACCTTGAGAAAGATATTTTTACCGCCAGTCTCGGAGATACCTGTGAAATCAAGACCAAAGGGATAAAACAGAGGATCATCTTTGGAATGAATGAGGCGGTATGCGTTATAAATAAAATATGGGCTTGGGTCCTTGCAGGCGTGGGCCTGGGCGCGCTTATCCACAATTATGTCCCTCAATCAGCGGTCCAGGTGATCGTAAATAAAACAGGATTTTTTTCCGTGCCTTTAGCGACTGTTATTGGCGTGCCGATGTATGGCAGTTGCGCGGCCATTGTCCCTATCGCGGTTGTTTTGTTCCAGAAGGGTTTCCCCTTAGGCACTGCTTTAGCGTTTATGATGGCAGTAGCCGCCTTAAGTTTGCCTGAGGCAATCATGCTTAGAAGAGCAATGAAGCCAAAACTGATCTTTATCTTTTTTGGCATAACAACGTTAGGCATCATATTTACAGGTTATTTATTTAATTTATTGCAAAAGATATTGAGCTAAGAGTTCTTTATAAATTGCTAAAAAACTTATTATTTATGGTAAAATATAACAAATGGAAGTAAAGATTAAGCTAAGGATAGAAAGGAGGGATAAAGATGGCGGACTTTAAGGATTTGCTGCAAACCGCGGACTGGAAAACCGAAAAACATGTTCCGGTAATTGAGATGCCTGATGCCGTAAAAAAGGGCGAGTTCTTCAGGATTACCGTGACGGTTGGTAAAGAAATTACCCATCCGAATAAGGCCGAGCACCACATCCGCTGGATAGCGGTGTATTTTTTACCCGAAGGAGAAAAATTCCCTTACCAAATCGCCAAGGCTGAATTTAGCGCCCACGGAGAATCTGCCAAAGGCCCGGATACAAGCACGGTATATACGCATCCGGAAGTAGGATTAAATTTTAAGACCGAAAAGCCCGGAACAGTTTATGCCTCCAGTTATTGTAATATACACGGATTATGGCAGAGCGCTAAAGACATGCAAATTAAGTAGTCATCCTTAAATGATGGGGGTGGTTATATCATACGCATCATTTCTCATAGTGATGAATCATTTAAAGACCGTCAAGAAGCAGGGGAACTTTTGGCTAATGAATTAAAATATCTGTCCGGAAAAGACGTTGTCGTATTAGGTATCCCGCGGGGAGGTATTATTATAGCCGCCGAAGTTGCCCGCCTGCTGCAGGCTAAATTAGATATCGTGCTTTCCCGTAAGATAGGGGCTCCGGGCAATCCTGAACTGGCGATCGGCTCGGTTGGTGAAAATGGAAAACTTTTTCTTAATGATGGCCTGGTTTCCCGGGTAGGCGCGGATAAGAATTATATCGAATCAGAAAAAATACGGCAGTTAGCCGAGATTAAAAATCGGATCAAAAAGTGCCGGCAGATTAAGCCCAAAGTTTCTTTAGAAGGGCAAACAGTTATTGTTATTGATGATGGGATAGCAACCGGCGCGACAATGCAAGCAGCGCTTTTAGCTGCCGGCCGCCAAAAGGCGAAAAAAGTTATTGCCGCGGTTCCGGTGGCTGCTAAAGAATCCATTGTTTTGTTGGCTAATTATGCCGATGAACTGATAGTGTTAAGAGTGCCGGAGTTTTTGGGATCAATTGGGCAGTTCTACGAAAATTTTGGTCAAACTTCCGAAGGAGAAGTTTTAAGCGCGTTGAGAGAAGCGGCAGAAAAAGAAAAACAATTAGGTAAGACACCCCGCGCTTAGCGGAATTGCGCGGGTGTTGTCTTCGTAGACAAGGAGGCCAAGATGTGTAAAACCTGCGGTTGTTCACCCTGCAAGTGCGGAAAGAAAATAGTAAAAGGGGTATGCGAGGGCTGCGGTAAAAAAAGCGATGAATGCAGTTGTCTTAAGAAATAGCTTTACGGGTTTAAAGGGTTTCTAATTTTTCAACGATGAAGTACTAAGTGTATCGCTTAGTAAAAGGAGGAAGGCATGAAGCGGAAATTGTGGATTGCGGTTTTTAGCTTATGTTTTGCGGGTGCTTTAATATTGACAGCCAATGCCGAACAGCTAACAGCAACCGGCAAAGGAGAGGGGCAAGGTGAGGGTGCTCAATTGAGGCAAGAAATTCAATCATTACATCTACAAGCCGAACAGATACGCGCGCAGCTTCAACAGCTCCAAGCTCAGGCGAAGCCGTTAAGGGAACAATTGCGTTCTCTACGTGAAAAAATAAAAGCTGATCGTGAAAAGATTGAACATTTACGCCAAGAGCATAAAGAGCATCGCCAGGAAATGAAACAAGAGCATAAGGGGCAGCAGCAACAAATATAAAATTCCCGCCCGAGGCAAATTTTATAGTACAGGAAAGTATAAAACACTTTCCTGTACTACTGCGAAAATCGCTTAAAGTTATCCCCGCAGGCGATTTTCTTGAATTTTCTTAAAATATCCCTTGCAAAATATTAAAAAAGCCGTATATTTTAATTATGAACGTAAATTCATTAATTGAAGATAAATTCATTATGGAAAAACAGCACCAATCCTTAAACCGCAGGGATAGGGACAGGTTGTTACGGCAGGCAGATATCTTGAGGGCGGCAGAGCATGTTTTTGCCTTAAAGGGATATCATGAAGCAACCATGCAGGATATTGCCAAAGAGGCCGAGTATGGCACCGGCACGGTTTATTTATATTTTAAGGATAAGGACGCGCTTTATTTTTCTTTATTTGAGCAGAAGTTTAAAGATTTGTTACTTATGCTAAAAGAAGAAACGGCTAAGGCTAGCGATGCCAAGAGCAAACTTGAAATTTTTGTGTTGGAAAAACTTTCTTTTTTTGAAAGAAACCAGGATTTCTTCCGCATCTTTATTTCAGAGAGCAGCAAGTTCCAGGCAATGAAAGCCAGCAAGTATTCCAAATCTTCGGTGATCACCCAGCATCGGGAGCTGGTTAATGAATTAATCAAAACCGGCCAAGGCCAGAGAATAATCAGGAGCGATTTTCATTTTACCCAGATTGCCGATATTTTCACTTCGATGTTTATGGCCGTAGTTTTTGATTGGTTCCGGGACGGGTCAAAAAACGTGAAACAGATGTCGGCTTTTATTTTGGATATGTTTTTTAACGGGGCCGGAAAATAAATGCAGTGTAAACTCACTAAAATCTTCCTATTTATTTTTATAGCTTGTTTCTGCCGGGCTGCCTGTGCCGGAGAAGGGGGCAGGCTGATTACTATTTCCCAGGGAATCCGGATGGTGCTTAAGGATAGTCGCTTGATAAAAATAGCGCTGCCGGATAATGAGATGGCTTATCAGGATTCCTTGATTGCCCGTTCGGCGCTCCTGCCGCAGCTAAACGCAAACCTGATCCAGACATTTAATCAATATCAACCGGCAATGAAATTCAACTCTAGCAGCGTGAAGACTGCGGATAAAGACGCCTTGGCTTACGGTTTTGATGTTTATCAGACCCTTTTTGATTTCGGCAAAAGTCTTGCCAACTGGCGGGCTTCGAATAAATTGTTCAAAGCCCAAAAAGCGCATACCCAGAGCGTAATCAGGGTGGCGACGCTGGAATTTATCATCGCCTATTTTAATTTATTGGAAGCCGACCGGATGATCGCGGTCTTCCAAAAAGAAGCCGACAGCCTGACCGCCTATCTTGGCGATATCGAGCATCTTTATGAGCAGGGGGTTGTGGTCAAAAACGATCTGTTGCCGGCTAAAGTCAGGTTGGCGGACATAAAACAGAAGCTGATTGCTGCAGTCAATGACCGGGAGATTGCCGCCTCTAGATTGAACAACATTCTTGGTTTACCGTTGAGAGAAAAAATTATGGTTCAGGATATCAAAATGCAGCCTCCCAAGTTTCCGGAAATGCAGGATGCCTGGAATATGGCGCAGGTGCAAAGGCCGGAAGTTGCTTTCTACAGCGACCAGATAAATTCTTCATTTTTTAGCCAAAGGGCAAAAGCAGTTGAGAATTTTCCCGCGCTTTTTGTTGATTTGGGATACGCGCATACCCAGAATCAATTCTTAACCCATGAAGACAATGCTTCGATCCAACTGGGGGCCAAGATGAATCTTTATGACGGAGGCGCAACTCAAGCCGGGTTACGTAAGGAAAGATCCCTGCAGACCAAGCTTAATGAGCAGAAGAGCAAAATTATTGAAGACATCAAGTTTGAGATCGAGGACAGTTACTTCAGTTTAAAGAATGCCTGTGAAAAAGTAGCTGTGGCAACCGAAGCGCTTGTCCAGGCGGAGGAGAACGTGCGTTTTTATCGGGTCAAATATCAAGCCGGAAGCGCGACTCCGACAGAGGTGCTTGATGCTATAACCATGCAGACAAAAGCCCAGACTAATTATTACAGCGATGATTACGAATTAAAACGCAGTTACGCCAAACTTATGTATTCTATAGGGATTGATCTGGGATTAATTTATGAAAGAATGGAGAGTGAGAAAAATGGGGCCACAAAATAATAAAAAACAAAAATTAATTTATTTATTGGTTGTGCCGTTGGTTTTGGGGCTGATTTTATTAACCTTATTCTTGATTAATAGTTTTAACCGGATTACTACCGATGACGCTTATACGGAAGGAAGAATCCACAGTATTGCCTCTAAAATCAGCGGAACGGTAATGAAGGTGTCTGTTGAAGATAACCAGAGCGTTAAAGAGGGCAGTTTACTTGTTGAGATCGATCCGGCGGATTACCAGTTGAAGGTAAATGAGGCGCAGGCAACACTTCATTTACGCCAAGCTTCATTTGAACAGGCCGGGCGCGACATAAGGCGAGCGCAGGTTCTCTGTAAACAAGAGGTCCTTCCAAAAGAGAAATATGAGAATATTTTGACCGCTTATAATTTGGCAAAAGCCCAGGAGCAGGTAGCCCAGGCGCAGCTTAAAATCGCCTTGCGTAATTTGGAGTATACAAAAATATATGCTCCTGCTGACGGCTATATAACCAAGAAAGCAGTTGAAACAGGAAACCAGATACAGCCTGGCCAGCCGCTGATGGCGGTTATTTCCCTTGATGATCTATGGGTAATTGCTAATTATAAGGAAACGCAGTTAAAGAATGTAAGAAGCGGCCAAAGAGCAGAGATAAAGGTGGATACTTATCCGGGTAAGATTTTTAGCGGTAAAGTCGATAGTATTATGGCCGGAACCGGCGCGGCGTTTTCGCTGTTCCCTCCTGAGAATGCCTTGGGCAATTACGTGAAGGTTGTCCAGAGAGTACCGGTAAAGATCATTTTTGACAAAAATACCGATAGCAGCCATATATTACGGATTGGGATGTCCTGCGTTCCGACGATTATAACCAAAGATGATCAAAGCAAATAAATGGATTATTGCTTTAGCGGTTGTGCTTCCCACGCTGCTGGAAGTTATTGATATTTCGGTGGTGAATGTTTCGCTTGACCATATCCGCGGCAGCTTATCCGCCGGAATTGACGAGGCCACTTGGACAATTACCGCTTATCTGGTCTCCAACGCCATAATTATTCCTTTAACCGGTTGGCTAAGCCGGGTTTTTGGCAGGAAGCGCTATCTTATATTTTCGATGATGTTATTTACCGCCAGTTCTTTTATGTGCGGAAGCGCCACAACCCTGTCTGCCTTGGTTTTTTTTAGGGTTATTCAGGGATTAGGAGGAGGCGCTTTACAGCCGCTCTCCCAGGCAATATTGTTTGAAGCATTCCCGCCGGCTGAATATGGCATGGCTATGGCTTTGTTTGGTATTGGTGTGATGGTCGGGCCGATTGTCGGCCCGGTTCTAGGCGGTTGGATCACCGATAATTGGTCCTGGCACTGGATTTTTTATATTAACATTCCTATCGGTATTATTTCAGTAATCATTATTATGTTATTCATCCGGGATCCTGATTATTTAAAGAGAGTAAAAGAAAAGATTGATTATTGGGGCCTGGCTTTGATTGTTATTGGTATCGGTTGTTTACAGGTCATATTGGATAAAGGCCAGCGGGAGGATTGGTTTTCATCCGCCTTTATCATCAGGTTATCGATTATATCCGTTGTTGCTTTAATTTTATTTATTATTGTTGAGCAGAAAGTGCGCGAGCCGGTATTGAATTTAAGGCAATTTAAGGACCTTTCTTTTACCAGCGCCAATATTATTCAGTGTGTTTCCTTTTTTGTGCTCTTTGCAACTATTTTATTATTGCCGATGTTTCTGCAGCAGTTGATGGGTTATAACGCGTTTCTTTCGGGCTTAGCGCTTGCTCCCGGAGGCATCGCTACGCTTTTTTCTATGCCTTTGGCAGCTAGATTGATTATCAAGTTCAATCCCAAGGCAGTTTTAGTTTCAGGGCTTTTTATCACCGCGTATTCTGTTTTTATTATGTCCGGTTTCAACTTCTACATTGATTTTGATACTATAGGTTTATCCAGGATTATTATGGGGATTGGGCTGGGGTTGATTTTTGTTCCGTTGACAAGTATGGCCTTTAGCACCATAAATAAAGAGCACATGGGTAATGCCACCAGTATTTTTAACTTGTTGCGGAATATCTCAGGGAGTTTTGGAGTAGCGGTTATGACTACGCTTATTGCCAGAAGGATGCAATTCCACCAGTTTAGGCTTACCGAACAGCTTAATCCTCTGGATTATCATTACCAGATCGGTATGCATCAGGCTAAAGCTGTTTTAGGAGCAACCGGAGCAGCCGTAAATAATTCAGCTGCCCAGGGGATTATTTATCGGCAGTTAATCCGGCAGGCAAATCTTTTTTCTTTTAATGACGCATTTTATGTTTCAACGATCATACTGCTCTGTGTTATTCCGGTTGTTTTATTGCTAAAAGGGGCTAAAAATACTAAAGTAGTTTTGGGGGCGCATTAATATGTGTAGATGTTTTAAGCTATTCTTAATTTTATTTTTATTTTGTTTGGTTTCTTCCGGCAGAGCAGAAGCAGAAGAGGTGCTTACTTGGGGTGATTGTATCAAGGAGGCAGCCAAGAACCACCCGGATTTAATCGCCGCCCAGGAAAGCGTCAAACAATCCCGGGCTTCTAAGCAGCAAACCGCCAGCGGTTTATTTCCTCAAATAACCGCGGATGCCAGCGGAGCTACCGCTAAAACCGCAGGCAGTTTAGGCAGCAAAACTGCCGATACGTATAGTTATGGAGTAACCGGAACACAGCTTATCTTCGACGGGCTTAAGACAATTAATAATGTGAGAGCGGCTTCAGAAACTATATCCGCGGCAAAGCAGGGATTTAAATTTACTTCCACTACGGTCAGATTCAGGCTGCGTTCGGCATTCATCGATCTCCTGAAAGCCCAAGAGATGCTGCGGATTACCGAAGAGATTTATAATATCAGGAGGGATAATTTAGAGTTGATTACTTTGCGTTACGGGTCCGGGCTTGAACATAAAGGCGCTTTATTAACCGCGGAGGCGGATTTAGCGCAGGCAAAATACGGGATCTCCCAAACCAAAAGAGAGGTTGAGGTTGCCCAGAGGGAAATGGTCAAAGAGATGGGCAGGAAGCAACCGACAGCAATGTATGCTCAGGGGGATTTCCGGGTAAAAGACAGCGCTTTAGAAAAACCTGATTTTCCGGCTTTAGCAAAAAATAATCCTTCTTTACAGCAGCTTATCGCCCAAAAACGTTCAGCCGAATTTAGTTTAAAATCCGCTTACGCTAATTTTTTCCCGCAGCTTACCGGCAGCGCCGGCGCCAATAGGACCGGGGCCCATTGGACTCCCACAGGAGACCAGTACAATTTAGGGCTTGCTCTATCTCTGCCTTTATTTGAAGGCGGATTAAGAATCGCCCAGGTATCCCAAGCCAGCGCTTTAGTCAAGCAACTGCAGGAAAATGAAAGAAGCACTCTAGACGGTGTTATTTTGACATTACAGCAAACCTGGGCAACTTTACAGGATACGCTGGAGAATGTTAATGTGCAGTATAAAGTATTAATTGCCGCGCAAGAGCGTTCCAAAATTGCCCAGGCGCAATATTCAATCGGATTAGTTAGCTTTGATAACTGGACGATCATTGAGGATAACCTGGTAAAAGCCAAAAGTAATTATTTAGATGCCCAGGCGGCCGCGCTATTAGCCGAAGCAAAATGGATTCAGGCGAAAGGAGAAACTTTAGAATATGACTAAAAAATTAAAAATAGGTTTAATCGCCGCAGGAGTTTTAATCGCTATCGTCTTTATGGTGATGAAGTTTAAGCCCAAGGCGGATACGGATAATATTGTTAAAGAGATAAACCCCGCTCACGGTTCAATCCAAGCGATTATATCGACCACCGGAACAGTTTTGCCCAAAAACCGGCTGGAGATTAAACCTCCGGTTGGCGGCCGGATAGAAAGTATTCTGGTCAAGGAGGGCCAGAAGGTTAAGGCAGGAGAAATAGTTGCCTGGATGAGCTCAACTGAAAGGGCGGCCCTGCTTGATGCTGCCCGCGGCCAAGGGGAAGAAAAATTAAAATATTGGCAGGAGGCTTATAAGCCGATAGCCTTGCTGGCTCCTATTGACGCGGAGGTTATTGTGGCTACGACTCAACCCGGGCAAACCGTGACTACCGCTGATGCGGTGGTTGTTTTATCGGACAAGCTTATCGCCCGGGCCCAGGTCGATGAAACAGATATCGGAAAAGTAAAGCTTGGACAGAGGGCCGTAATCATCCTCGATGCCTATCCGGATACTAAGATTAAGGCTGCGGTTGAACATATATATTATGAATCACAAACCGTAAACAATGTAACTATATATCCGGTTGATCTTCTTCCCGAGGAGGTTCCGGATTTCTTCCGCTCCGGGATGAATGCGACCATAAATTTTGTAGAGAAAAGCAAAGAAGATGCCTTGCTTATCCCGGCGGGGGCCGTGTATAATGATAAAGAGAAAAGGTTTGTTTTGATCAAAAAAGAAGGCCAGGCTGAACCGGTTATTCAAACAGTTAAATTGGGTATAACCGATGATAAAAATGCCGAGGTTATTTCCGGGGTTACCGAGCAAGACACCTTAATATTGAAAAACAAGAAATTTGTCCTTCCAAAAAGCGATATGGGAAGCAGCCCGTTTATACCGTTTGGCCGGAAAAAAGAAGCGCCTGAAAAATAATTTTAAAATGATCGAAATAAAAAATATATTTAAAACCTATCAAATGGGGCAAACCGAGGTTAAGGCTTTAAATGACGTATCCTTAAAAATCTCTTCGGGAGAGCTTGTCGCCATTATGGGGGCTTCCGGATCCGGCAAATCCACGCTTATGCATATTTTAGGTTTGCTTGACCGTCCGGATTCGGGTTCTTATTATTTGGGCGGCAAGGAGATTACCAGGCTTTCCGATGAAGAATTGGCCGCTTTACGCAACAGGACCATCGGTTTTGTTTTTCAGCAGTTTCATTTATTACCGCGCATGACCGCTCTTGAAAATGCGGAGCTGCCTTTAATTTATGCCGGTAAAAGGCATCTAAAAGATAAGGCCAAACAGGAGCTTGAGGAGGTAGGTTTAAAAGACAGGATGCTCCACCGGCCCAATGAAATGTCCGGAGGCCAGCAGCAGAGGGTAGCCATTGCGCGTTCCTTGGTTAATGAACCTTTAATTATACTCGCGGATGAACCTACGGGTAACCTGGACTCAAAAAGCAAGACCGAGATAGTTACCATACTGCAAAGGCTTAACCAAAAAGGGAAAACCGTGGTTATAGTTACGCATGAACCGGAGATCGCCTCTTTCTGCCGCAGGGTTATCCAGATGCGCGACGGAGTGATTATTTCCGATAAGCGTACTCAGGAAGAAACAAAAGTAACCGAAGTAGTTTCTATAGAAAACAGCCTGGTAAACAACGTTCTTTCAAAACCCCGGAAAATTTCCGGAGAAACTAAATTTCTCGATTATCTGCGTCAGGCGGTATCGGCTATGTTTTCCCATAAGATGCGTTCAGTCCTGTCTATTCTGGGCATATTAATCGGAGTGGCCGCGGTTATTGCTATGTTGGCATTGGGCCAGGGGGCTAAGGAGTCCATTGAGAAACAACTGGCATCTTTAGGGTCTAATCTCCTGGTAGTCAGGCCTGGTTCTTCAAGGCTGCACGGAGTAGCAATGCAGACAGGTACGGTTACGCGTTTTACCCTGGCAGACGTAGCTGCCATTGGTAAGCTAACTGACGTGGTTAAGAGCGCCAGCCCCTCGGTAAGAGGAAGAGGCCAGATGGTCTATGGAAATAATAACTGGAATACGCAGGTTGAAGGGGTGGGGGTTGAATATGAGTCTATCCGCGCGGCATCTCCGCCGGTAGGAAGATTTTTTAGTGAGACGGAATTAAAGATGCGGGATAAAGTTGTTTTACTGGGCACAACCGTAGTGAAAGAATTATTTGGAGAAACCGATCCTATCGGCCAGACAATAAAGATAAACCTGCTTAATTTTAAAGTGATCGGTATTCTGCCGGTTAAAGGAGCCAATGCTTTTCAAGATCAGGATGATATGGCGATTATTCCAATTACCACGGCTATGTTCCGGGTTTTTGGCAAGGAATATGTTGATACTATTTATGTGGAAGCAAAAACTCCGGATACCATTGACGCGGCCCAAACCGCGGTATCCGATTTAATCATAAAACAGCACCGGATTAATCCTAAGGACGCGGATGATTCATTCCAGATCCGTAACACAGCAGATATCAAGAATACGCTTGAGACCACCACTAAAACGATGTCAATGCTATTAGGGGCGATCGCGGCAATATCGCTTCTTGTCGGCGGCATTGGGATTATGAATATTATGCTTGTTTCGGTAACTGAAAGAACGCGTGAGATTGGCCTACGCAAGGCAATCGGGGCAACCAATAAAGATATCATGGTGCAGTTTCTCATTGAAGCAATGCTGATGTCGTTTCTCGGCGGATTATTTGGCGTGGCTTTTGGATGGGGCATCGCTACATTGATTACAATTTTTGCCGGATGGAGCGTAAAGGTTTCATTGTTCTCTGTGCTTCTTTCAACCATATTTTCTTTAGTCATCGGGATAATCTTCGGCCTCTGGCCTGCGAAAAAAGCAGCTTCCCTTGACCCTATCGAAGCATTAAGATACGAGTAAAATAGGGACAGCGACCATTTATTTTAAAATAAATGGTCGCTGTCCCTATTTAAAATAACCATGAAGGTATTAACTCAGTTTGAAAGAAAATCGTTTTTATTTCAGGATCCGGAATTTATTATATCCTGCACCGATCCCGCTTTATTTACGGCAGCTTTTGAAAATATCGAAGAAGCGCTTGGTAAGGGATATTATTTAGCCGGGTTTTTATCTTACGAAGCCGGATATTGTTTTGAAGAAAAATTACGTAAGGACAAACAGTATGAATTTCCGCTAATCTATCTGGGCGCGTATAAAAAGCCTGAGCAAAACAAAACTGAATTTCCTAAATTAGCCCCTTCGGATTATCCGGAAAATTTCTTTTTAAATATCACCCGCCAACAATATTCTTTGGATATAGAAGCGATTCGCGATTATATCGCCAAAGGCGACGTCTACCAGATTACTTACTGCATTAAATTATTTTTTAGATTTAATGGTCAAGCGCTCTCCCTTTATAATCAGCTGTTGAAAGAGCAGCCTGTGCCGTATCCGGCCTATATCCAAACCGACAACTTCCATATCCTTTCTTTATCCCCGGAGTTGTTTATTAAGAAAAAATCGGCACATTTGGTCACCAAGCCGATGAAAGGCACCTGGTCGCGAGGTAATGGAATGCTTTCGGATTTAATCGCGCCGCTGCGCCTTAAGTACGACCGTAAAAACCGGGCGGAAAACGTGATGATTGCCGATCTTTTAAGGAATGACTTGGGGAGGATGGGGGTCAATATTAAGGCGCCAACTCTTTTTGAGGTAGCCAGGTATAAAACTCTTTGCCAGATGACCTCCACCGTAACTGCCAAGATCGACAAGAATCTACCTGTTTATAAACTGCTTTCTTCGATTTTTCCTTCCGGATCAGTTACCGGAGCTCCCAAAATCCGCGCTATGCAGATAATCAATGAGCTGGAAAGAGAAGAGCGCAAGATCTATACCGGAGCCATCGGCTATATCACTCCTGATAGGGATATGTTTTTTAATATTCCCATCCGCACGCTTTTAATCCAAGGCAATCAGGGGGAGATGGGTATTGGCGGGGGGATAGTTTGGGACTCCACCCCTGACGGAGAATGGAGCGAAGGCCTGCTTAAAGCCAAATTCCTGACGGATCTTGCCAAGACGCCTTTTATCCCAGAATAAGACCCTGTTTCCTAGCCAATCGGGAAACAGGGTCTTATTCCAAAAATAAATAACTTTTTACTGGACAAATCCCAAAAATGTGTTAGACTTATCAACGTAGTGAATAAAGGATAAGAGGTTTGTAGACCGCGAGGTTTAGAAAACTAACCTTCGCGGTTTTTTGTTCCCAACGCTTCTGGCGTTGGGATTCCGCCGAGAAGTTATTGGGTGGCTGCATTCTGCCGTTATTTGCTAAAATTTTAGAGGAGAGGGGGTAGTAAATAATGGCAAAGGGAAAAGTAAAGTGGTTTTCAGACCAAAAAGGTTTTGGGTTTATCACACCTGAATCCGGTAGCGATGTATTCGTTCATCACAGCGCGATCCAGGGTGAAGGTTATAAATCTTTAGCCGAGGGCCAGGATGTTGAGTTTAACATCGAAAAAGGACCTAAGGGCGAACAGGCTACTAATGTAGTCAAGCTCTAAAGCTAAAAAAACAAAATAGCCTGGCTTCTATAACTGGAGGCCAGGCTATTTTTTAAAAAAGGAGTCAGAATGAATACGGGAAAAATCAAAAAGCTGGTCCGCGATCGCGGGTTTGGTTTTATCAGCGATACCGACGGCAGGGAAGTGTTTTTTCACCAGAATAGCTTGGTTGAAGTAAAATTTGACGCTTTAAACGAAGAACAGGTAGTAACCTATGATATTGAAAAATCCGATAAAGGCCCGCGCGCGGTCAATGTGCATATCGCCTGATTTTTCTTGTTGATTTAGCGTAAAAGATTGTATAATGTAGGCTATGAAAGTTAAAAGAAACACCAAAAAACTAATTATCGACTGCCTTAAATGCAAGAATCAGGCGGATTGCTGCCGGTTTGGGGCCTGGATTGACTTAGATGAGGCCAAGAAAATATTAGCGCTGGGCATAAAAGGCGACTTTTTTCATTTAGAAAAAGACAAATCTTTTCCTTCCGGATATAAAGTCGGCACCAGCTATGAAGATGAGCAGTGCGTCTTTTTGGATGCCGATGGCCTATGCCGGATCCATAAGGTTGATTACGCCGTTAAACCGGTAACCTGCAAGGAATTCCCCTACGAAGGCAAAAAAATCGCCCCAATCGCTAAAGTGTTGTGTGTTGTGCATAAATCTAAAATTAAGAGATCTAAAGCCAACCGGAGAAAATAGATATGGAGAATGAAAATAAGCCAAAGTGGTATTTTAAAAGTTGGTCGCTGGTCATATCTTTTCTTTGTGTCGGCCCGTTTATGCTTCCGCTGGTCTGGATAAATCCTCAACTAAATAAAAAAGCCAAAATAATTATCACCGCGGTAATTTTGGTTTTAACGTACCTGTTAGTCATAGTTTCCCTGAAATCATTAAAAACGATAAGCACTTATTACCAATTATCTACGCTTTAAAGTAGAAAACTGGTTTTATGTCCGAATATATTTGTCCGCATTGCAAAAATCCAATCTTTGATGACGATGCCCTATTGTGCCTTTATTGCGGGGAAAGTCTCGGACGCGGTAAAGGTTTTATCAGCAGCCTGAAATACTCTAAACCAAAAGTAATCGCGATAACCGTAACAATCCTGATTTTATTGAGTTTTATCATATTAATCATGCGTTCATAACTCCATTTTCATTCAAGGAAAAAATATGAAATATACTAAAGGAACGATCGGCAGGGTTTTTCTGGTAAAATTTGAAAATGATGATGTTTTAATCGATAACTTAAGCCAACTGGCTAAAAAGGAAGGGATTAAAGCGGCAACCCTGATTTTTATCGGCGCGCTTAAGCAGGGGGATATAGTTACCGGACCCAAGAAACCGGTGATTCCGCCACAGCCCAATAAACTCACCTTTAAAGATGGTTGGGAGGTAATGGGGATTGGCACAATTTTTACCAATTCCAAAGGCCCGCAATTACACATTCACGCCAGTATGGGCAAGAAGAATAAAGTTTTGACCGGATGCGTGCGCGGCAAATCCAAGGTATTTCTGGTTATCGAAGCGATAATCATCGAGTTAAAAGGGGTAAAGGCCGGCAAAGATATCGATCCTAAAACCGGGCTTAATCTTTTAAAAATTATTTGATTTGAAACTTGGTTTAAATATTTTCCCCGGTATGTTATAATATCCCAAAAGGAGCGGCTATGGATTTTGGCGCGGTTAGAAAAGGTATGAAGTTGTTTAGTTTTGAGACGCGTACTGATTGCGATAATCTTTTCGAAGGGGTGATTCTCCAGCAGGAACTGGAGAAGCTTAATTTGCAATTGAAAAGTTTGCTTGGGGAGCCGGTTTATCCGTCGAAAAACAGGCTGGCGCACAAAGTGCGCACAACAGTGGATGGCTTTGGCGGGATTATGCCCGGCCAGATGCTCTATTATAAAGATTCGGGAAAAGACAGTATTTTCGCGATGCTCTGGCCCTGGAAAGACGGCCAGCACACTACCGTAAAGATTATTCAGCAATAATCAGATAGGAGATTCGATGGGTTTAAAATTTGATTTTAACAATCTGTTCGATTTTAGCGTGCAAGAGCACGGGGTAAGCCAGCAGGATATTAATGAAATTTTACCTGAAGCGCAGAAGGCAGACGCGTACCTAAGAAAGATCATTGCTGATCCTGCCGCAAGGGTCAAATTGAGTTTGGAATGGGTAAAATTACCCGAACAGGATAAAGAGAATATTACTAAAATCAAGAGTCTTGCCCGTCAGATTTCCAGGAAATATGAAAATGTACTTTTCTTAGGAATCGGCGGTTCATACCTGGGTTTAAAAGCGGCGCAAGACGCGCTGTGTGTTCCTTATTATAACGAATTTAAATCTTTGCGCAAAAAATTACCGCGGATTTATTTAGAAGGCAATAACCTGGATCCGGATACTTTAACCGCGTTATTGAAAAACCTTAATCCCAAAAAAACATTTGTGGTGGTTATTTCCAAGTCCGGCGAGACTACCGAAACCAAAGTAGCTTTTATCTTAGTCGAGGCTTGGCTTAAAAAAGGAGCAGGGGCAAAATACGGCAGGCAGATTTTGGCAATTACCGATCCTGAGTCAGGGTCTTTACGCAAAAGGGTTGAGGTTGAACAGAAAAAAGATGCTTTGAGTTTTCAATCCTTGCCGCTTTTAAAAGGTGTTGGCGGCAGGTTTTCGGAGTTTAATATGGGCCTGCTCCATTTGGCAATAGCCGGTGTGGATATAGCGCCAGTTTTGGCCGGGGCCAAGGAAATGTTTGCCAGATGCAGCCAGGAGGATATTTTAAAAAATCCCGCTTATCTGTACGCTTTGTTGCACACCATACTTTATCGCAAAAAGGCAAAATCGCTGGCGATTTTAATGCCGTTTTCACAAACTCTTAAATCCACCGCCGATTGGTACGTCCAGCTTTTAGCGGAAAGCTTAGGCAAGAATAATCAGGGCCGCACGCCGATATCGGCGGCCGGCACCAATGACCTGCATTCCATCCAACAAAATAATGTCGAAGGAGAAAATAATAAAGTAGTGACATTTATCCGGGTGGAAAAATTCAAAACCGAGTTAAAAATACCCGCTAAGCATGATTTCTTATCCGGTAAAAGTTTTAGCGAGCTTATGCGTTTAGCTCAAGAAGCTACGGAGTGGGCTTTAGTCAGCCGCAGCCGGCCGAATTGCACCATTATTATGCCTGAAGTTAACGCCTATAACTGGGGTGCTTTATTATTTTTCTTTGAGTTAGCCACCGCCTTTGAAGGGGAGTTGCTTAAGGTAAATGCCTTTGATCAGCCGGGAGTAGAAGGATACAAGAACTATATGTACTATAAATTAGGCAAACCCGGAATTCCGCCGTCAGTCGCCGAAGAAATCAAGAATAAGCCTCTAATTAAAAATCCTGAATATATACTTTGAAAAAAGGGACCGTTTCTATTTTTCATTCTCTAAAACTAAGAAAAATAGAAACGGTCCCTTTTTACCCTTATGCTAAAAATTGGAAAATTAAAACTCGAATCTAATTTAATTCTGGCGCCGATGGCCGGAATTACGGATTTGCCCTATCGTATGCTCTGCCGGAGGTTTGGGGCGGAGTTGGCTTTTGTGGAGATGATTAATTGTCGTTCGGTTAGCTTTAAAAGCAGGAGAACCAAGCAAATGCTTTTAACTCTGCCCAAGGATAAACCTTTAGGCGTTCAGATATTAGGATGCGAAGAGCAATATATCTTAAAATCTTTGGAGGTTTTAAAAAATTATAAATTTGATATTTTAGATTTTAACGCGGCTTGCCCGGCAAAAAAAGTGGTTCGCCGGGGGGAAGGTTCAGGATTATTGAGAGAGCCGAAAAAATTTGCCAAATTATTGAAATTAGTGGTCAAAGAGTCATGGCTTCCGGTAAGCGTAAAGATCCGTTTAGGCTGGGATAAAGATTCAGTTAATGCCCGCCAGATTGCTCTGCTGGCTCAAGATTGCGGGGTAAATGCTTTGTTTATCCATGGCCGGACCAAAACCCAGGGCTACAGCGGGCAGGTAGACTATAAGATCATTAGCGAAGTCAGGAAAGCCCTCAATATACCTTTGATTGCCAGCGGAGATGTTTTTTCCGGTTTACTGGCGAAGAAAATGCTGGATGAAACCGGATGCGCCGGCCTGGCGATTGCCCGGGGATCTTTGGGCAACCCCTGGATATTTAAAGAGATCAAGGAATATTTAGAGAGCGGCAAGATTGTCAGCCGGCCCGTGGAAAAGGAAATTGCTAAAGTTATGCTCGAACATTTAGACGCTTGCATCGATTTTTATGGCGAGCGAAACGGGGTGGTCATCTTCCGGAAGTTTTACACCTGGTATACCAAAGGATTACGCAAAGTGCGCCAGTTAAGAGAAAGGTCTTCGCGGGTTAAAACCAAAGAGGAAGTGGTAAAAATTATTAGTGAGGGGTTGGGGCAGAGATAATTAATCTGTCACTGTAACCCCCCCTAAAAAAATTAAACCTTCGCTAGAAATGGCGAAGGTTTTTTGCTTAAATATTATGTTAGAAATCAATAATTTAAACGTCTATTGCAATTAGATAAGAGTGATATTGTAAGGGGGAAATGTTTTATATTGACAATGTACATACATTATGTTAAAATTTAACCGTAAGTGAAAATATGATACAAATAAGCAATTTCGATTGGGATGAGCAAAATTTAGAGCATATACATAACCACTTTGTTAAGGATTATGAAGTCGAAGATGTCTTATTGTTCGATGAGCCAATTTATTATAGAAGAAAGGAAAACAAATATTGCGCCTTTGGCATTAGTAATGGAGGCAGATATCTATTCATTGTTTTTGTAGTTAAGGATACAGGGTTGATAAGAGTTATTACGGCAAGAAATATGACCAATACGGAAAAGAATCTTTATAACAAGAGAAGGTAAAGAAAAAATGAAAAAAAAGATACCTGAATTTAAGAACGAGAAGGAAGAAGCAAGATTCTGGAGTAAGCATAGCCCGATTGAGTTTTTGGATGAATTTAAAGAAGAAAAGGCGCCATTTGAATTTACTATGGGATTACTTAAGAAAGCGGCCGAAGAACATAGAGAGAAAAAGAGCGCTTTAACCCTCAGAATGGAGCCCAGCCAGATTTATCTTACAAAAATCATCGCTAAAATTAAAGGAGATAAGTATCAATCCTTAATGAGGAGATGGATTCGCGAGAGAGTATATAAAGAAATTAAGGAGCATCCTGAGGTAGAAGATGAAATTCGTAAACAAAAAGCACATCTAGTGAGCAGATAGATTAGGTTTAATTGGCTGCACCCTCAAGATTTTATATCCCGTAAATAACAGGAATTTTCAATAACCATCCCTTGATTTCCTAACCCTCTGTGATAAAATATATAACAATAGGTTTTGTTGAGATGAATAAAGCGAAAAAAGGGCTGGATCTAACCATTCAGCCATTTTTATTTCGCGCGCCCGACAGGGCGAATTACTTAAGGAGGTAAAGTGGACGCATTGTTAAAAAAAATTATTGAGGCACCCGGCATTCCGGGGTATGAAACTCAAATCGCCAAAATTATGCATGATGAACTCAAAAAGGTTTGCGACGACGTGCAAATCGATAATTTCGGTAATGTCATTGCCAAAAAAGGCAAAGGCAAAAAGAAGATTATGCTTGCCGCGCATATGGATGAAATTGGCCTGATGGTCAAGCACATCACTAAGGAGGGGTTTTTGTATTTTATAAAAGTAGGCGGAATCGATGACCGGATTCTTCCTGCCCAGCGGGTAATCGTCAAGGCTAAAAAAGGCGACTGCCTGGGAATAATCGGCGCCAAGCCGCCGCACCTGCAGAGAGAAGAGGATAAGAAAAAGCCCCTTAAATATGAAGATATGTTTATCGATATCGGCTGTAAGAGCAAAGAAGAGGCGGAGAAAAAGGTAGAGGTGGGGGATGTGGTAATTTTTGAGCCTAATTCCGGGGTATTAAACGGCAAGCTATATTACGGCAAGGCCATTGACGACAGGATTGGGTGTTTCGCGCTGATTAAAATAATGGAGAAATTAAAAACTGAAGCGGAAGTTTACGCGGTTGCCACAACTCAGGAAGAGGTCGGTTTAAAAGGCGCGCGCACTTCGGCATTTAAGGTTGATCCGGATTATGCTCTAGCCATCGACACTAATGCCGCCGGCGATACTCCTCAGATAACCGAACGCGAATCTTCTTTAAAGCTGGGCTCAGGGGTGGCCATCACCATTATTGAGGCATCCGGAAGAGGGTTGATCGTCAATGAAAAGATAAAGGACCTGCTCATTGATGTTGCCAAGAAGAATAAAATTAAATATCAGATCGATGTAATCGAGGGCGGGATGACTGACGGAGCGATTATCCATATGAACAGGGAAGGGGTTCCCACGGGAGTATTAAGCATACCTACTCGTTATATTCATTCGCCAACCGGAGTTTTTAATATTGAAGATTTAGACGCTGCCGTGGAGCTGGCGGTAAAGGCGGTGGAGAGTTTGAGTAAATGAGGTAGATTTCATTAATATTCCAGCATAGATTTTGGTTGTAAAAGGAGGGGTAGAGGGGTAAAATATAGCCCTAGTACAAAGGGGCGTTATATGGAGTTTGGATATCAAAATCTAAAGGCAACTCTCTAAAAAATAGGGGGCTGCTTTTTTATTGGCCATCTCTAATTTGTGAAAAATAGAAACAGTATCTAATTTTACCAACAGATGTTTAATTTATTTAAATTTCAAAATTATCGTTTTTATTGGAAAGTAAGAAGTTTAATTTTATTTCTTAAGTTTAAAATAAATAGTCTATTTTTTAAAGGTAATCTAAGAATAAAAGAAGTTAAGGAAGAGTTATCAATTACTACTCAGCTAGCATGGCTTTCCTCCAAGACAATTCTTTTCTCTATTTTTATTGTAATATTTCTTGAATTACTCGAAAAAGTAATATTAAAACTCCTTCCTGTAGATAAAACAATCTTTCTAGCTAAAACACACTCCTTAATTACGGGGAATCCTTACTCTTTAGAGAATTTTCTTATGACAATTGCTTCGGTATTGGGAGTATTTTTGGGTCTTTACTTCACGGCAGTTAGTATAGTAGCTAGTTCTGTATTTACAACTGTACCAAGCGATGTTAGAGAATTGTATTTGAGAGAGAAAATTGGGAATACATATATAAAAATATTAGCCATTCTTTTGGCAGTCTCAATTATAATGTTTGGTTACAGAATATTCAATTATTATCCGGGTATATTGCCAATCGTTTTAATGCTCATTTTTAGTTGTATTAGCATATTCGCATTTGTGATGTTAGGAATTAGGGCCTTTTCCTTTTTTGACCCTACCATATTGGCAGATACTATCTTTAGTGATTTGTATGCTAATATAAAATTGGCAAGTGTTAACGGGCTAAAATGGTCTGATTCTAGCCTCCAATCCCATTATCATAAGCTTGCAGCAAAGAACATAAATACCCTGAATAATTTAGTAGAAATATGTTTGAAAAATCCTAACTTATACAAAAAGTCTGTTCCATTGTTATCATGGCGGGTATGTTATTTTTTAAAAGATTATCAAATTCAGAAGGCTTTAATACCCACTGATAGCTATTGGTTTTCTCGTGTACCAAAATATAAGGATACTTTTCTTGTGGACGGTTCAGTATTGCAAATAGCATTACAAACACAAACTTCTATACAGCCAGAAGTTATAACTGATAATTATTGGTTTGAAGATGAGGTATTTAAAATACTTACGAATATGCTCAAGGTTATGTTAGATAGCCATAATATTGCTATTGCAGCAGATATTCTCGATGGAATTAATAAATATTTTGAAGAGTTAGGAGAAAAGCTAGAAGGAAAGAAATGCTGCGGAATGCTAAAAAATATAGAGACAGTGATGGAACCTTATTTTTTAGGTCTTTCTGAAGATAAATGTAAAGGAACGGGTGACATAAATTTTGCATTATTTGATAGATATAATATGCTTCTACTATCTTGTGTTATAGGATTTAATAAATTTAGTCGCGAATTCAAACTATCTTCATTTATGCAAAGCGTGGATTCAATTTTATGGGAAGATAAGGGAGCCATATATCGAAGTTCTGTTATGTCTATTACATTAGAAAGACTAGAATTCCTTCAAAAGCGTCTTGAATTTGAACAAAAGGTGGAAGGAAAGTTTATTAGTCCTGTTTGGTATAGGAGGCAGTTAGTCGGTATTAAAATTGGTCATGTGATAAATGAGTGTTTTGAATCGGTAGTAGATTCATTACAGAAATTCTATGTTGATAGTTCTAATATTCTATTAGATAAAAAACTTATTGTTTTAACAACATATAGGACTAGAAGAGGGCTTGAAGCGTTTTCGAAAATACAAGTTCATCTTTCGAGCATTAAAAAACTAATAGAAGGTTTCGATAAATTTAATATAGAAAAGGAATTGCCTTGGCCAAAGTGGGATTGGGATACTATTGAGAAGAGGATAGACAAGAATAACGATTCCCTTATCCAGCAAGAGGCCAAATGTCTCCCAATGCTATCTCTCATAAATAAAACAGAAAACGAGCCAGACCTTTTCGGAGAAACATATCATAGAATTTGTCAGGAATGTTTTGAATCCTTATCAAATAATAAAGATGAAAAATTCTCCATTGTATTTCCTTCTTTATTTATAAGTGCGCTTCAAGCCCACGACTTGCTTAGAGTTTCATATAAAGACCGTGATGCCAGAACGCAAATATTAATTTCCTTTCAGCCACTATCAGACCTTATTGAGTTAAGTGGTTATGCCAAAATATATTCTGAATTATTCTCTTCTCCAAATCTATGGCAGACATGTCAGAAGAGTTGGGATAATTATTTAAGTAATCAGGTGAAAAAAGATGAAACAATAAAATATATCATTACAAGTTATCAATATAAACGGGCTCAATTTGGTTTATTTGCGCGTGACATATGGAAAACAAATTGGCAAATGGAGCTTAATAATAAATTACGAGAAAATAATTTGATTAACAGTAGATTTAGAGGAGATGATTATTGGAAAGGGCTAGAGGGGAAGCAAATACATAAAAGTCCTTTTATTCGAACTCTATGTAGGGGTAGGTATGAGCCATTTATTACAGCCTCGGAAATTTTCCTTCTTGTTTATTTTGTAAAACAACATGGAATCAATGATTTTGTTGATAATCGTGATTTTATTAAACATTTAGAAGAGGAAGAAGCTCTCCACAATGAAGATAAGGCATAAAGAAATAAGCGAAAACGAGCTAAGTTCTGGTAAATCTATATATTATTCTAATCCAGAGCCTGGGAAAGAAAGAGATTTGTTTGCTTCTTTTTACGGTCATATGCTGACTGAAGATATTCATTTAGGTATAATGCCTATTGGTGGTAGAACCAAGAACAATCTTTTTAAGATAACGCTTAAGCCACAGAATGCAGAAGTAGAGAATTTGATAAAGGATAGCTTACCGACGCATTATGGTGAACCTCAGGATTTGAAAGAGGCCGTTTGCGATTTTATTGATGAAGCTGCTGGATTATTAGGATATGGTGGTGTGGCTTATTATGAAACTGTATATTATTACAAGGTTCCTAGTAAACCAATACGATTTGAACTACGACATATCATCAATAATACTATAAAAGATACTTTTGGATTATATTGGCAGTATGTTCCAGGTGCTGCATTAGAGTATGTGGAGGGAGACAAAAGATTTATTTGGCTACCTAGAAAGAGCATTATAAAGATAAGATTCCCAGATACGATAGGCGGTTCAAATAATCAACGAAAATTAATCTATAATCTTGCTTGGTTGAGTAAAAGTAGCGTAATGCCTGAATTCGCAAGAGATGATATGGAAAAAAGAGAGCAACAAACAAGTTATGATTTTACAGTTTATCGTAGAAACAAGGATATATTTTTAGCTAGAATTACTCAGCATTTAGGGTGGCCTGCTAGGAGCTTAATGAATGATTGCGCTTCAGAGATTTATGAATTATATAGACATTTAAAATTTGAGAAAACAAAAGCGATTATTAGGGAAACTATCTTACATAGTCTCAATAAAGCATTAGTCAATATTGGTAAAGAAATTGGTTTTAACGCAGCAATCGAAATAAGCGGTATTCCTTCAGTATCAGATTTTGATACCTACATTAAGCAGCTTCTCTCCGGAGAGATGTCATTCAAAAAGGTTGCTGAAGTAATGAGATATGATTTTTAGTTTAAACTTTGGGTTGTCTATTCAAGATATAGGTCTGGTTGTTAAAGAGACATAGATAGTACAATATACATGGAACAGGAACAAATAAATCAAACCTCCTCACCATTAGAATTAGGGCAATTCAAGCCTAAAGGGTTCTTGGATGGCCTTGTTGATTTTGTTGAATCTCTTGATAAAACATTCCGAAAAATCATAAATTCCGAGGGTTTTAAATTATTCATAGATTCACTGGCTCAGATTGGAAAGATTCTGGTTGATTATGCCAATAAGACAGCGAAAGCAGCAGATATTATTTTAATTAATATGGGATGGTGGATTCTGCCAGAATGGACTCCGACAGATATTTTTAATGTAGTTTTACTATATAGAGAAGGGAAAGAGAAGCAAATTGAAAAACAGATTATGACTTTCTTTGATAACAAAAAACTAAATAAAATGTTAAAAGAGTGGAAGCAAAGTCATTTATTAAAATCAAGAATACATATACTTAAGGATGCAATTTGGGCACACAATCAAGGCAAGTATACATTGTCAGTGCCAGCATTATTACCGCAGTTAGAGGGTATTATGGTTGAAGGGTTAGAACTTAAAGGAAACGTTCGATACAAGGAGATAAAGGACTCATTTCAGGATAAGCTTAAGGCGTCAGAAGTTGACTTTATTTTCACTATTAAGAGTTCCGGTTATAGAATTATTGAGCAGTATATTAGTGAAAAGTTTGAGTGGGGTCAGATAACGAGTTCAAAGTTTAGTAGACATGCCATATTGCACGGTCATTATACAAACTATAACAGAAAAAAGACTTCCCTTAAGTTGATATTGCTTATTGATTATGTGCAAAAGGTATTGAGTAATAACCTTAAGATTCTTCCTTCTCATCCGTCAACCATACAGTATGAAGACTCATTAGTCTATAATAAGGAGAAATAAATGGATTGGTTGAAGAGAATGAAACTGTAATGATTGCAGACATAAATTATTTTGAAATGGAAATAGTAAAATCAAGAAAAGGAGGAATAAATTAAAAATAAAGCCCTAAAGGTTGCGGGAGTTATTTTCCTCTTAGTGGCAATTATGCATTTATTAAGAGTAATCCTGAAGTCTGAAGTAATAATAGCGGGTTTTACTCTGCCAATTTGGTTTAGCATATTGGGTTTATATTTGCGCTATTGCTATCACTATGGATGTTCAAATCTCTTAAATAGCCCAAAATTATTGCAAAGATACTGTGTCTAACTATAAACAAAAAAACCCCGAATGTTACCGGGGTTTTTTGTAGGTGATAGGCCTAATAGCCTTCGCTATCGTTTCCAGCCTCCTGTTACGTTAACTTCTCTCACCTCTCTAACGTAAGTATGCCACATAAATATCCAAATTTCAAGTCCCCCTAAAATAAATTTTATAGTATAATAATCCCAGAATGCAAAGCACAGCTATTCAATATCTTAAGGGTATCGGACCAAAGCGCTCAATGAGCTTTGAGGCCAGGGGTGTCAAGACCATTGAAGACCTGTTGTATTATTTTCCGCGCCGCTACGAAGACCGCACCAATTTTGCCAGCATCTCCGTCCTTAAAGAGGGGCAGGTTTATACCATTAAAGCCCAGGTTTTAGCCGGAGGCCAGCGTAACTCTTGGCGCAGGCGCAGCTTTAGCATTACCGAGGCAGCCCTGGAGGATGGTACCGGTAAAATTTCCTGTGTTTGGTTTAACCAGCCGTATCTTAAGGAATATCTTAAAGTCGGCGTATCCCTGATTCTTTACGGGAAAGTTGAGCGATATAACGGTCGGCTGCAGATGAGTAATCCGGAGTTTGAGATTCTGGACAGCCAGGATGAAGACTCTTTAAATATCGGCAGGATCGTGCCGGTTTATACTTTGCCAAAAGGCTTTAGTCAGCGGAGTATGCGCTCGCTAATCAAGAATACCCTGGACGGATATTTACCCAAAATTAATGACCCGCTGACCTATGACCTGCGCACCCGCAATAACCTGTTGAATTTGGCGCAGAGCCTGTTAAATATCCATTTTCCGCAGGATTTGGATTTACAAAAACAGGCGCACCGGCGTTTAAGTTTTGAGGAGTTTTTTATTTTTCAACTGCCGCTGGTTTTAAGAAAGCTTAGCCGTAAAGAAAAAAAAGGAATCCAGCATTCGGTCGAAGGCAAGTTAGTCGATGATTTTATTTCCAAGTTATCTTTTAAATTAACCGCAGCCCAAGAAAAGGTTTTGACGGAGATAAAAAAGGATATGGCCGCTCCTGTAGCCATGCAGCGGCTTTTGCAAGGGGATGTTGGATCAGGAAAAACCGTAGTGGCGACTTTAGCTTGTTTAGTTGCCATTCAGGGCGGATATCAGGCGGCATTTATGGCCCCGACTGAAATCCTTGCCCGGCAGCATTATGAAAAAATATCCGCTCAGCTGGTCGGGTTAGCTTTTGCCGGCCGTAAATTACGCGTAGGTTTATTGGTCGGACAGGATAAAGAAAAGGAAAATACATATCTTGATCTAGAAGAGGGCAAAATCGATCTGATTATCGGCACGCACGCCCTGCTTCAGGAAGAGTTAAGTTTTAAGAATTTGGGCTTTATTGTCATCGATGAACAGCACAAATTTGGCGTTGGGCAAAGGGCGCTTCTGCCAAAGAAAGGCAATAATCCGGATGTCTTGATTATGACCGCCACCCCGATTCCCCGCACTCTGGCAATCACTCTTTACGGAGACCTGGATATTTCGGTAATTAATGAGCTGCCCGCCGGCCGTCTTCCGATCAAGACCCTGCTTTTTAATCAAGAGAACTGTAAAAAAGCATACGCCATTGCTAAAGAAGAACTTAATTACCGGCGCCAGGCCTATATTATTTATCCGGTAATCGAGGAGTCTTACGCTTTAGACATTGCCGGAGCTAAAAAAATGTTCACTGAGCTTAAAACAGGGGAGTTTAAGGATTTTAGGCTGGGCTTAATCCATGGCCAGTTAAAAACTAAAACGCAGGAAGCGGCAATGCTTAAATTTAAAAACCGCGAGTTGGATCTTTTGGTTTCCACTTCGATTCTGGAAGTAGGTATTGACATTCCCAATGCTACCTGTATGATTATTGCTTTTGCTGAGCGTTTTGGCCTAAGCCAGCTGCATCAGTTACGCGGCAGGATCGGCAGGAGCAATCTGCAGTCTTTTTGTATTCTGATCTCGGATGGCCAAACCGAGGAGGCCAAGGCGCGCCTGGCAGCGATGGTGGCTTCAACTGATGGTTTCCGGATCTCAGAGGAGGATTTAAAGATTAGGGGGCCAGGTGAATTTTTCGGCAACCGCCAGCACGGTTTAGCCGAGCTAAAAATTGCCAATCCCTTAACTCAAATGCAGCTACTCAAGGCTGCCAGAGAAGAAGCCATTGCCTTGATTAAGCAAGATAGCCGGCTGGAAGACCGCGCGCATCAATTATTAAAAGAAAAACTTTTACAGAGGTTTCCGGAGTATAAAACGATAATGTTGGTGGGTTAAGATGAGAATAACTACGGGAAAATACCGCAACCGTAAAATATATATGCCTAAGGGTATCCGGCCGACCCAGGATAAAGTGCGCAAGGCGGTTTTTGATATACTGGGGGATATCAGCGGATTAACATTTTTAGAGATTTTTGCCGGTTCAGGGGCAGTTGGGCTTGAGGCGCTCTCCCGGGGCGTCCGTGAGCTGACCATAGTTGAGAGTAACCGGGATTCCATCCTCGCCATTAAGAAGAATATTGAGCTGCTGAAAGCCCCGGACTGTAATCTCTACCATTTGGAAGCGGATAAAGCGATTAAGCTGCTGTCCTTGGATAAAAAGAGCTTCGATATCATATTTATTGACCCGCCTTACCACAAGGATATGGCAAAAAAAATCTTGCAAACCCTGGAGGCTTATGATATATTATCGCCTCATGGCCTGATAGTTATACAGCATTTTAAGGCGGAATTGTTGCCAAAAGAGAGCCTGAATTTCAGCTTAATCAAAGAAGCCAAGTATGGAGATACCTGGCTTTCAATTTTCAGGAAGAAAGAGTAAAATGTGCCAGACCGCGATTTATCCAGGGACATTCGATCCGGTAACTAACGGCCATATTGATTTAATTTGCCGGGCGCATGAAATTTTCCATGATGTCATTGTGGCGGTGGCGCATAATCCACACAAGAAGCCGATTTTTAGCGTTGCCGAAAGAGTTTCGATGCTTAAAAAAGCTACTGAAGGCATGGACGGAGTAACGGTTACGCATTTTGACGGTTTGGTGGTGGATTTCGCGCATAAAATGAAGGCAAAAGTGCTGGTGCGCGGGGTACGCATGCTTTCCGATTTTGAATACGAGTTTCAGATGGCTTTGACTAACCGCAAACTTTCCAGCGATATTGAAACAATTTTTCTTATGCCGCATGAATCCTACAGTTATTTATCGGCTAAACTGATTAAAGAAGCGGCTATTTTAGGGGCGGATCTGTCAAGTTTTGTCCCGGATTTTGTCGGTTCGGCTTTGCGGAAAAAATACGCGCTACGCAAAAAATAGTGAAAATAATTGTTAATCAGGTTCCCGCAGAGGGCCTGTATTTAGAAGAAGAGATTAATCCGGCGGAACTGGACCTGGAAACAGATTTAATCAAGCCCCGTTCTGATTTGAAAATAAAGGCGCAGGTTTACCGGATTACCAATGCCTTGACCGTAGAGTTAAATATCCGGGCGTTTCTTTACGCGGATTGTTCTCGCTGCCTTGAAGAATTTGGATGGGAATTTAATAAAGATGTGCAGTTGAGTTTCCCTTTAGACACTGATACCACTTTTATTGATTTAAATCCCAGTATAAGAGAAGAGGTAATTTTAGATTACCCCATAAAGCCTTTATGTAAAATAACTTGCAAAGGACTTTGTGTAAAATGCGGTAAAAACAAAAACGAAGGAGGATGCAACTGTGCCATTACCTAAACGAAAGCATTCAGCAGCGCGCGGCCGCAAACGCCGTACGCATTGGAAGGTCAAATCAACCAGTTTAATTTCCTGTCCGCAATGCAAACAGCTTAAGCTGGCGCACCGGGCTTGTCTGGCCTGCGGCTATTATGACGGCCGCCAAGTGATGGAAATTAAGGTCAAAGAGAAGAAGAAAAAGTCCCGTTAATTATTAAGATGAGCACCTTAAAGTTTTTATCCAGCGAAATCCCCCGAAGCTTGGCGAAGGGAGAGGAAAGCCTCTGATGAAAATAGTCGTTGATGCTATGGGCGGAGATTTTGCCCCCGGCGTAGTTATTGATGGCAGTTTGGCCGCGGTGAAAGAGTATGATGTGGAGGTCATTTTGGTTGGAGACCAGCCAAAAATTGAGGCTCTTTTGAAGAAAGCTAGATATACCGGCAACAGGATTAGCGTGCAGCATGCCACGGAAGTAATTGAGATGAGCGAGTCCGCGGCAACCAGCGTGCGGCGTAAGCGGAATTCCTCGATTGTCCTGGGCTTAAATTTGGTCAAAGAAGGCAAGGCGGATGCTTTCTTTAGCGCGGGCAATACCGGAGCGGTTGTCTGCGCCGCTACTTTAGAATTAAGGTTATTGCCGGGAATCGAGCGGCCGGGGATCGGCATTGTTACACCCACTTTAAAAGGGGTGTCTTTGATCATTGATGTCGGCGCCAATATCGATCCTAAGCCCACGCAATTATTGCAATATGGGATTATGGCCGATGCTTATTGCAAAAATATTTTAAATAAACCTAATCCTAGCGTGGCGTTGTTGAATATCGGAGAAGAAGAGAAAAAGGGCACGGAGTTTATCCGCGAGGCTTATGGGCTCTTGGAAACGAGCAAATTAAATTTTATCGGCAATGTCGAGGGTAAAGACCTTTTTAAAGGTAAATGCGATATTATCGTCTGCGATGGTTTTGTGGGCAATGTGGCTTTGAAGGTTTCCGAAAGCGCCGCCGAAGCTATGCAGACATTTTTAAAGCGTCATCTGCTCAGTAATATTTGGGGCAAGATCGGGTTGATTTTTATGATGCCCAGCCTCAAGCGTTTTAAGAAAGAGCTGGATTACGCCGAATACGGCGGAGCGTTATTGCTGGGGGTAAATGGCGTAGTGATTATCGGCCATGGCCGTTCGAATATGAGGGCGATTAAGAACGCGATCCGGGTCGCCAAGGAAGAGGTTGAACGCCAGGTTAATACTAAGATTATGGAAGCGCTAAAATAGGAAGGTAAAGATTTGAAAAAAGTAGGGATTATCGGGGTAGGCGAATACCTGCCGGAAAGAATTCTCACCAACGCCGACCTTGAAAAAATGGTCGATACATCCGATGAGTGGATTACCACGCGCACCGGAATAAAAGAAAGGCATCTGGTTGCCGAAGGCCAGGCTACTTCGGATTTAGCTTTTAACGCGGCTCACCGGGCGTTGGAAAATGCCAAACTCAAGGCCGAAGATTTAGATTTGATCGTCGTGGCCACAATTACCGGCGATATGCCTTTTCCTTCGGTGGCCGCGCTTGTTCAGGAAAAGCTTGGTGCAAAAAACGCGGCCTGCTTTGATATCTCCGCTGCCTGCGCCGGTTTCTTATATGGGATTTCCGTAGCTGAAAAATTCATTGCTTGTTCCGTTTATAAAAACGCGTTAGTAATTGGCGCCGAAGCCTTATCTACGATTACCGACTGGCAGGACCGTAATACCTGCGTATTGTTCGGCGATGGGGCAGGGGCGGCAGTATTATCGGAAGTAAAAAAAGGCGGGATTATTTCGACATATTTAGGCTGCGACGGATCAAAGGCCGGCATATTGAATCTGCCTGCCGGCGGCTCGCGCAATCCGGCAACTAGCGAAACCGTAAGGAACCGCCAGCATTTCCTGAAGATGCAGGGAAATGAATTATTCAAGATCGCGGTTAACACGATGACCCGGGCCGCCGAGATTGTTTTAAAACAAGCGGGGATGACTTTCGCGGATGTGGATTTAATCATTCCGCACCAGGCCAACGCGCGCATCATTATGGCGGTAGCCAAAAAATTGGGTATTCCTGAAGACAGGGTCTATCTTAATATCGAAAGATGCGGTAATATGTCCAGCGCTTCCACAGTTACCGCGCTTTGTGAAGCAGTGCAGGAAGGAAAAGTTAAGAAGGGTGATATCATCCTCTTAGACGCGTTCGGAGCGGGTTTGGTTTGGGGCGCCTGCATTATTGAATGGTAGGCTATCTTTTTGCCGGCCAGGGCAGCCAATACGCGGGGATGGGAAAAGATTTATACGAAGCATTTCCCGAAAGCAAAGCGATTTTTGAGCGGGCAGATAAGGCGTTAGGATTTTCTATATCCAAGGTTTGTTTTGCCGGCCAGCCGGAGACTTTAAAGCAGACTATTTTTTCTCAACCAGCCATACTTACGGTAAGTATGGCCGCGTATGAAGCGTTTAAAGCCAGAGTAAAAACAAAACCATCTTTTATGGCCGGTTTAAGCTTAGGTGAATATTCCGCTTTAATTGCCGGGGGAGTTTTTACTTTTGAGGATGGATTAAAGTTAGTGCGTAGAAGAGCGGAGATAATGGAAGAAGCTACGTTCAAACATCCCGGTAAAATGGCAGCGGTTTTGGAATTGCCTTTTGATAAAGTGAAAGATATTTGTTTAAAAAGCGGAGCTGAGGTTGCCAATATTAATGCTCCCGGGCAGATTGTTATTTCCGGAAAAAAAGACGCGGTGGATAAGGCCAAAGATTTATGTGTTGAGGCCGGGGCAAAAAGAGTAATTGAATTAGAGGTCAGTGGAGGCTTCCACTCTTCGTTGATGTTTGAAGCTTCAGGAGAATTAAAAAAAAGATTAGATTTAACGCCCATATCCCCGCCCACCATACCCGTAATTAGTAATTATACCGCTTCTGCGCAGTACCAGGTTACGCAGATAAAAGAAAATTTAGTTTACCAGATCTATAAATCCGTAAGATGGGAAGAATCAATGAAGTATATCTTATCGCAAGGGATAACTAATTTCATTGAGTTTGGGCCGGGTAAGGTATTAAAAGGATTAATGCGCCGTATTGATAGCAATGCGCAAGTTGTGAATATAGAGAAGAAAGAAGATATTCTAGCGTTGCAGTAAGTAGGGGTATTTATGAGTGCGCGGGTGACTGCCAAGACGAAGCCCTTGCCGCGCGCAACGAAAGTGAGCACGGCGAGGTGGATTGGCAGGCAGGACCCCGTCATAGAGAAATCATCATGGGAGGTCTTATGCGTCTAAAAGATAAGGTAGCTTTAGTAACTGGTGGAGCCAGGGGCATTGGCCGGGCGATTGCCCTGGCTTTTGCCAAAGAAGGCGCCGGTATTGTGGTAGCGGATGTTAACCTGGAAGTAGCCCAGAAAACCGCCCTGGAAATCGAAGGTTTAGGCGTTAAAGCGCTGGCTTTGGAGATGGATGTAACCAACTATGATAAGGTCGAAGAAGGCATAAACAAAATTCTTGACAAAATGGGAAAGGTTGATATATTAGTTAACAACGCCGGAATTACTAAGGATAATCTTTTGCTTAGAATGTCCCCGGCGGATTGGGATGCGGTAATCAATGTTAATTTAAAAGGCACATTTAACTGTATTAAAGCCGTATCCCGGCCGATGATTAAACAAAGAAGCGGCCGGATTATCAGCATTGCTTCGATTATCGGTTTGATGGGTAACCCGGGTCAGGCAAATTATGCCGCTTCCAAAGCCGGGATCATCGCTCTTACCAAGACAGTAGCTAAGGAGTTAGCCAGCCGTAATATTAACGCTAACGCGGTAGCTCCGGGGTTTATTCAGACGGAGATGACGGCTAAGCTTCCTGAGGATTTAAAAAAGAAAATGCTGGAGGCAATTCCTTTAGCGAAATTAGGCACACCGGAAGATGTAGCAAATGTCTGCTTATTTTTGGCTTCTGATGAGTCAAGTTATATAACCGGGCAGACAATTACCATTGATGGCGGGATGGTCATGGCGTAAAGCATATGACGTGTCTCTCTACACAAGGAGGAAAAAGAATGGCATCACAAGAGAAAGTAAAATCAATCATAGCGGAACAGTTAGGCGTAAAACCGGAGGAAGTAACTCCTGAAGCATCATTTGTTGATGATTTGGGCGCGGATTCCCTGGATACCGTGGAGTTAGTTATGGCTTTAGAAGAGGAATTTGGTATTGAGATTCCTGATGAGGACGCGGAAAAGATCACCACTGTTGGCGATGCCATCAAGTATATTGATGAGAAAAGCGCCAAATAATATATCCAATTAACAGCAAATAAATAATTTACCCCGCATTTTTTAATCCAGCGGGGTAAATTTATATTAGTATGCATACAAAAAAAAGAGTGGTAATAACAGGTTTAGGGGTAATTAGCCCCGTAGGTAATGACATTTCCAGCTTTTGGGGATCTTTGAAAGCCGGCAAAAGCGGAATAGGGCCGATTACCAGCTTTGATGCCAAGGATTTTGATTCCCGGATTGCGGCGGAAGTAAAGAATTTTGACCCCACCCAGTATGGAATTTCCCTTAAAGATATTAAAAGGACGGCAAGATTCGTGCAATTTGCCGTAGCCTCGGCCAAGCAGGCGGTTGAGTCTTCGGGCCTTGAATTAGATAAAGAAGACAGGAATCGTATCGGCGTAATTATTGGTTCCGGCATCGGCAGTTTGCATACAATTGAGGAAGAGCATAAAGTTTTTCTTAGTAAGGGCCCCTCCAGATTATCCCCATTCCTTATCCCGATGCTTATCGTTAACGAAGCAAGCGGTCTGGTGGCGATTATCCACGGATTAAAGGGGCCAAATTCCTGCGTGGCTACTGCTTGCGCTTCAGGTTCTCATGCCATAGGAGAAGCCTACCGCACTATTCTTTATGGTGATGCCGACGCAATGATTACCGGAGGCACGGAGAGTTGTATTGTGCCTACCGCGTTAGGCGGTTTTTGCGCTTTAAAAGCCCTTTCGACCAGGAATAATGAACCGGAGAAAGCCAGCCGTCCTTTTGAACGGGATCGTGATGGTTTTGTTATGGCCGAAGGAAGCGGTTTAGTAGTCTTAGAAAGTTTAGAGCACGCTCAAAAGAGAAATGCCAATATAATCGCCGAGATTGTCGGTTTTGGCATGACTTGCGATGCTTATCATATAACCGCTCCTGATCCCGGCGGAGAGGGTGCTGCTTCAGCGATGATTGTCGCGCTCAAAGACGCGCAGATGAATCCCAGCCAGATAGATTATATTAACGCGCACGGCACTTCCACTAAGCTCAACGATAAAATTGAAACTCTATCCATGAAAAAAGCATTTGGCCAGCACAGCAAGAAGGTAATGGTCTCTTCGACTAAGTCGATGACCGGCCATCTTTTGGGCGCCGCCGGTGGAGTAGAGTTTGTGGCTTGTTGCCTGGCAATCAAAGACGGAGTTGTTCCCCCTACCATCAATTATGAGCATCCTGATCCGGAATGCGACTTGGATTACGTGCCCAATACCGCGCGTAAAGTAAAAGTAACAGCCTGCATGTCCAATTCTTTAGGGTTTGGCGGACATAACGCCTCTCTGATTGTCAAAAAGTTTAAATAAGCACCTATTTAAAAAAATGGGCTATACGATTGCGGAAAAAATATTATTGAAGCATTGCGCTCAAAAGTCGATTGCGCCGGGAGAGTTTATCGAAGCCAGCGTTGATGTTGCTTTGGCCAACGATATTACCGCTCCTCTTGCCATCGCTGAATTTAAAAAATCCGGTTTTAAGCAGGTATTTAATAAAAATAAAGTTGTTTTAGTTCCGGACCATTTTGCCCCGGCCAAAGATTTAAAAAGCGCCAATCAATGCAAAATTTTAGCTAATTTTGCTAAAGAGCAGGGGATTAAGAATTATTTTGAAATCGGGAATATGGGGATTGAGCATGCCCTTTTGCCGGAAAAAGGAATTGTCTTACCCGGAGATCTGGTAGTCGGTGCGGACTCGCATACCTGCACTTACGGGGCTTTGGGCGCCTATGCCACCGGGATGGGTTCAACGGATTTAGCCCGGGCCTATATCGACGGCAAATGCTGGCTAAAGGTTCCGGCAACGCATAAGTTTATATATAAAGGTAAGTTGAATAAGTGGGTGGGCGGCAAAGATTTGATTCTTTATACCATCGGCCAGATCGGTGTTGATGGGGCTTTGTATAAGGTAATGGAATTTTGCGGCCCGGTGATTGAAAAATTGGGGATGGATGACCGTTTTTCAATGTCTAATATGGCGATTGAAGCCGGGGCAAGGGCGGGAATAATCGCCCCGGACGCGGCTACTAAAAAATTCGTAGCCGGCTTTAAACGCAAATCTAAATTTTACCATTCAGATCCTGACGCGGTCTATGAAAAAACATATGAATGGGATGTTACTAAATTAGAACCAATGGTTGCCTGCCCGCATTTACCGAGCAATGTTAAGCCGGCAGGCGAACTAAAAAATGTTAAAGTTGACCAGGTAGTTATTGGTTCATGCACTAACGGCCGGATTTCGGATTTACGGATCGCGGCATCTTTAATTAAAGGTAAAAAAGCAGCCAAGGGAGTGAAATTAATCGTTTTTCCGGCAACGCAAAAAATTTACCTGCAAGCGGTAAAAGAAGGGCTGGCTGAGATCTTTGTTAAGGCCGGGGGAGTTTTTTCAACCCCGACTTGCGGCCCATGCCTGGGCGGACATATGGGTATTTTAACCGACGGCGAGGTAGCCATTGCTACCACCAACCGGAACTTTTTAGGCAGGATGGGCAGCCCTAAATCTTTTGTGTATCTGTCTAATCCGGCAGTGGCCGCGGCATCGGCAGTAACCGGTAAAATTACGCATCCGGGAGCGTTAAAATGATTATTAAAGGCAAAGTCCATAAATTTAACGATGATATAAATACCGATGATATCATCGCGGCCAAATATCTGGTTTCTACTGACGCGCAAGAATTAGGCAGGCACTGTATGGAAACCATCAGCCCGGATTTTTCGCAAAAGGTCAGCCCCGGGGATATAATCGTTGCCGGGGATAATTTTGGCTGTGGTTCAAGCCGGGAGCACGCGCCTTTGGCGATTAAAGGGTGCGGGATCGCCGCGGTGATTGCTAAAAGTTTCGCGGCCATATTTTTTCGAAACGCCATAAACATCGGTTTGCCTTTCTTAGAATCAGCGGATGTGGATAAAATTAATAACGGAGATATTATTGAAATCGACCTGGATTCCGGCGTAATTAAAAATATAACACAGGATAAAAATTATAAAACGCAGGCCTTTCCGAAGTTCTTACAGCAGATTGTTGAGAGCGGCGGCCTGATTAATTATATTAAAAAGAAGGTGTCCAATGTATAAAATTGCGGTAATCCCCGGTGACGGAACCGGCCCGGAGGTAGTTAACGAGGGCTTGAAAGTTTTACAGGCAGCTTCCAAGAAGTTTAATTTTCAGTATGAAACAAAGTCTTTTGATTTCAGCGGACAGAGGTATTTAAAAACCGGAAAATTGGTTGATGATAACGATATCGCCGAATTAAAAAAATATAATGTAATTTATCTTGGCGCGGTGGGGGACCCGAATGTAAAACCCGGAATTATTGAGACAGGGGTGCTGCTTAAATTAAGGTTTGCTTTGGATCAATATATCAACCTGCGCCCGGTCAAGCTTTATAATTCCAATTTTTGCCCGCTTAAGGATAAAAAACCGGAGGACATCGATTTTGTGGTCGTGCGCGAGAACTCCGAAGGCTTATATAAAGGTATGGGGGAGTTTAAAGACAAGGGGACGGCTGATGAAGTGGCTATCCAGATTTCCTATAATACCCGTAAAGGGGTGGAGCGCTGTATCCGTTACGCTTTTGAGTACACGCGTAAGCGCAATAAAAGGAAGAAGCTGACCCTTTGCGGTAAAACCAATGTTTTGACCTATGCCTGGGACCTTTGGCAGCGCACATTTAATGAAGTAGCCAAAGAATACCCCGATGTAACCACGGATTACGCCCACGTTGACGCCACGACAATGTGGTTTGTAAAAAATCCCGAATGGTTCGATGTCATTGTTACGGACAATATGTTTGGCGATATTATCACGGATTTAGGCGCGATGATCCAGGGTGGTATGGGAATAGCTGCCGGGGGAAATATTAATCCGCAGGGAGTTTCGATGTTTGAGCCTATCGGCGGAAGCGCGCCAAAATATACCGGTAAAAACGTGATTAACCCTTTGGCCGCGATTTGCGCGGTAGGGATGATGCTTGAGAGTTTAGGAGAAACTGAAGCTGGGAAGGCAATCGAGAACGCGGTTATTGAACTAGTAAGTAAGAAACTGAAATCACTTGCTGCCGGTAAAATGGGTTATTCGACAACAGAAATAGGCGATCTCGTAGTTAAGAATCTATAATTTCTAGCGGGTGGCGAGACTTGATTCGAGCGGCATCTTAAAATTCGAGCGGGCACGGTTGCCCGCAATAAATGTTTCGGCAGAGCGAGAATTTTACCGAAGCGCAGCGAGCCACGCTGGGGCGAGCAAGCGGTGCGGCGAGAACAAGTCTCGGCAGGATCCTCTAAGTAATAAAGAAAGGTTATAAAAGATGAAGAAATATAATGTGGCGGTAATCGGGGCGGGAGTTGTGGGGATTGAGATGTTGCGGGTTTTAAAGCAGCGGAATTTTCCCGTGAATACCTTAAAAGTTTTTGCCCGTTCAGCCCGCGATATAAATATCGATGGGCAGGTTTATTCAGTTGAGCCGATTACTCCGGACGGTTTTAACGGAATCGATATCGCATTATTTGCCGGTACCGAAGGTGAGAAGGGGGCTGCGGTTAGTTACGCGCCTGAGGCGGTAAAGCGAGGCGCTGTGGTTATTGATAACGGCGCGGATTTTCGCATGGATCCCAAGGTGCCTTTAGTTGTTCCGGAAGTTAATCCCAATGATGTTAAAAAACATAAAGGAATTATCGCCAATCCTAATTGTTCGACCATCCAGATGGTGGTAGCTTTGAATCCTATCCATAAGAAGGTAGGAATCAAGAAAATTATCGTTACCACTCTGCAGGCTTCCAGCGGGGCAGGGAAAGGAGCGGTTGAGCAATTAAAAGAAGAATCAAGCTTAATTGCCCAGGGTGGATTTGAAAATATTCAAGTCAGCGTTTTAAACAAAGCTATGCCGCAACAGTTGGCTTACAATTGTTTTCCGCATATCGGCAGTTTTGTTGAGGGTGATTATACAAATGAAGAGTGGAAGCTGGTCAAGGAAACACACAAAATTATGCACGCGCCAAAGATTAAAATTTCGGCAACTACCGTGCGTGTTCCGGTCAGGACCGGGCATTCCGAATCTGTTTATATTGAAACTACTAAGCCCTTAACTGCCGAAGGAGCCAGGAAAATTTTAGCCAAGGCTCCGGGCGTTGTGCTGATGGATGATCCTAAGAATAATTTATATCCCATGCCTAAGGATGTCGAGGGTAAGGATGAAACTTTTGTCGGCCGCATCCGCCAGGATGCCTTTAATAAAAAGGGATTGTGGCTGTGGGTAGTGGCGGATAATTTGCGTAAAGGCGCTGCCACAAATGCCGTGCAAATCGCTGAATGCCTAATTTCAAGCTCCAAATAGAGTATGACGGCACGCATTATTACGGTTGGCAGGTGCAGAATGGTAAAAAGGTAAGTTACCGGGCAAACAAAACCATCCAGCATGTTTTAGAGCAGGTCCTTAAGAAAATCCTCCAGGAAGAGATTAAGCTCACCGTTGCCGGACGCACGGATTCAGGAGTGCACGCTCTTTCCCAGGTTGCTAATTTTAAAAGTTATTCAAAAATGCCTCTGGCAAGATTGCGCTGGGCGATAAATTGCCTTCTGCCTGAAGATATAAAGGTAACGCGGATTCAAAAGGTGGGTTTAGATTTTAACAGCCGGTTTTGCGCCAAATCTAAGATTTATCGTTATACGATTTTAAATCGAAAATATTCTTCGCCTCTGTCGGCAGGCAGGGTATATTTTTTTCATCATCCTCTGGATGCAAGATTAATGTGCAGTGAGGCCAAATTTCTTCTTGGCCGGCATAATTTTAAAGCTTTTCAGGCTGCTGAAGACAGGCAGAGGAATCCTGTGCGTACCATTAAGCGTATCAGGATCATCAAGGATAAAGATTTTTTGTATTTTGACATTGAAGCAGACAGTTTTTTGTATAATATGGTCAGAAATATCGCCGGAACCTTGCTAGAGATTGGCAGGGGAAGGTTTCCAAAAGGGAGTATGCGTAAGATCCTTAAATCAGGCGACCGTTCGCTTGCCGGGCCGACTTTGCCGGCAAAAGGATTATGCTTAGTTAAGGTAAAATATTAATAAACAGAGTCGAAACAGTTTCGAATCTAATCGGGAAATAGGGTACATATAAGTTAAAAAGCAAAAATTTTATTTGACTTAATTTATAATTCTGTTATAATTATTTTTCTATGAAAAAGACATATACAGCTAAGCCGGAAGACATTAAAATGAAGTGGTATATCGCTGATGCCAAAGGCCAGACCTTGGGAAGGCTGGCAGCCAGGATTGCCACTATCTTAAGAGGCAAGCATAAGCCGATTTTTACTCCGCATCTGGATACTGGTGACGGGGTAATCGTGATTAATGCCAGCCAGATTAAGGTTACCGGGCGTAAACTCAAGCAAAAGGTTTATCGCCGATATTCCGGGTATCCGGGAGGCTTACGCGAAATAAAATTAGAGGTGCTTTTAGCTAAAAAGCCGGCGACAGTTATGCATTTAGCCGTGCAGAGGATGCTGCCTTCAGGCCCGTTAGGAAGGGATTTAATTAAAAAGTTAAGGGTTTTTGCCGATGATAAACATGATTTAACCGGTATAAAACCGATTGTTTTGGAGGCCAAGAAATAATGAGTGAGTCAACTAAATATATAGCATTGGGTAGGCGTAAGGAATCAACTGCCAGGGTGCGTATGGAACCGGGCAGCGGCTTGATTACTATCAATGGCCGTCCTTTTGAGAAATATTTCCTGCGTGAAACAGACCGGATTATTGTTTTACAGCCTTTGGCGCTTACGGAAAGCGCAGGTAAGTTTAATATCGCTGCCAGGCTCGCTGGTGGTGGATTAACCGGCCAGGCCGGCGCTCTGCGCCTGGGTATTGCCCGCGCGCTTTTAAACGCGGATGAAAATTTTAAGGCGATATTCCGTAAGAATGGGTATTTAACGCGTGATCCGCGAATGAAGGAGCGTAAGAAATACGGCCAGAAGGGCGCGCGCAAACGCTTCCAGTGGACAAAGAGGTAAGCGATAAATAAATTTAAAATATAAGTTTGTAAAAAGTCCCGCTGATGAAGCGGGATTTTTTGTTTGTACAGCATTAAGCTCTACGCGGGTCCTGTCAGGCCTTGTCTCTCGCAGCACCGCTCGATTTTCCCCAGCGTGGAAAATCTTCGCTTCGGCAAAAATTCTCGCTCTGCCGGGAGATTTATTGCGGGCAACCCTGCCCGCTCGAATTTTTGAGATGCTCACTCGAGTCCAAGGCTTGCCACCCGCGTTAAGATTTGAGCCGCTGAATTTTATGTCCCGTCGAGAAAAATCCTTGACGGAAGATTGATTTTATTCTAAGATGTTTAAATTAGGGAATTGCGCGGGTGTGCCCTTGCGGGCAAGGAGAGTCCAATGATTATCAATGTTGGAATAATCGGAGCCACCGGTCATACTGGAGAGGTTCTTATTGAACTTTTGCTTAGCCATCCCAATGTTAAGATTACCCGCCTTTACAATAGCGGAAAAAGTAGCCAAGGGGCTTGCGTTATTTCCGATATTTTTCCAAAATTTAAGAAGAGACTGGACCTGGTTTGCACAAAACCGGATTGGGCCCAAATTAAAAAAGATTGTGACCTGATTTTTTTGGCCCTGCCGCATACCATATCGATGAAATTCGCGCCTAAACTTTTGAGTTTAGGCAAGAGGGTCATTGACTTAAGTGCCGACTATAGGATTAAAAATCAGGCGCTTTATGAAAAATTTTATAAGATAAGCCATCTGGATAAGGCCAATTTAAAACAAGCAGTTTACGGGTTGCCGGAATTAAATAGAGCAAAGATTAAAACCGCAAAACTCTTGGCCAATCCCGGATGTTATCCGACTTCGGCGATTCTTGCGCTTGCCCCATTGCTGGCGGTAAATTTAGTGGATACGGATTCGATTATTATCGACGCTAAATCCGGAGTAAGCGGGGCGGGGAAAAAACTGGAAAAGGAATATTTATTTTCTGAGATACAGGGAGATTTTCGGGCTTACAAAGTTAACGTGCATCAACATTCGCCGGAAATAAACCAGAGTCTCTCTAAGCTATCCGGAAAAAAGATTGAGGTGGTATTTGTGCCGCATCTTTTACCCATTGAAAGGGGCATACTTTCGACGATTTATCTTAAGAAGTCTCCGGGAGCAAAACTTAAAGTAAACAGCGTAGTAGAATTATATAAAAAATTCTATAAGAATGAGCCGTTTATCCGGATCAAACCGGATGGTGTTTTTCCCCGGATCAAGGATGTGGTTAAGACTAATTTTTGCGACATTGGGGTCAAGGATTTTGGTAAAACAATTATTGTCATTTGCGCCATCGATAATTTATTAAAAGGAGCATCAGCTCAAGCAGTACAGAATATGAATATTATGTATAAGCTGCCTGAGACAGCGGGATTATTATGAAGAAGGTTTTAAAAGCAATTTTACCTGCGGGATTTAAGGCAAACGGCATAGCTTGCGGATTAAAGAAGTCCGGTAAGTTGGATTTGGCGTTGCTTTATTCCGAGTATCCGGCCATAGCCAGCGCGAAATTCACCACCAACAGTATTATTGCCGCGCCGCTGGTAGTGTCTAAAATGCACTTAAAATCTGCCAAGAGATTTCAGGCTGTTTTGATTAATAGCGGCAATGCCAATTGTTTTACCGGCAAAGCCGGGATTAAAGATGCCCAAGTTTCTGCCGGATATGTGGCCGATAGATTAAAAATCGCCAAGAGCAGCGTTTTAGTTAATTCTACGGGGATTATCGGAAAGAAACTGGATATTGAAAAAATTAAGCGAGGTATTCAGGAATTAGCCAGCGGGTTATCTACTTCCGGTATTCATAAGGCAAAAAAAGCGATTATGACCACGGATACCTTTGCTAAAGAAATCAGCTTAAGTATAAGGATTGCCGGCAAGCCGGTGCATATTTGCGGCATCGCCAAAGGCGCAGGGATGATTGCTCCGGATATGGCAACGATGCTTTGTTTTGTTATGACCGATGCCTCGATCACCAAAGAGGCTTTAGATAAAACACTGGCAGTTGCCGTAGATAAAACTTTTAACTGTATTTCCGTAGATGGTTGCATGAGCACAAATGATACGGTATTAGTTTTAGCTAACGCTAAGTCGGGAAATAAAACTATTTCCTCTGGAAAAGATCTGCGGAATTTTTCCAAAGCTTTGGAGTTTATTTGCCTGGAGCTGGCTAAGATGATAGTTTTGGATGCTGAGGGGGCTACTAAATTTATCCAGATTGAAGTTTGCCGGGCAAAGGATTGGCATGAAGCAAAAAAAGTAGCTTTAAATATCGCCAACTCAGCGCTTTTTAAGACCGCTGTTTTTGGAGAGAATCGAAACTTTGGCAGGGTGGCCGCCGCGGTTGGCGCGAGTGGTTTTGATATTAAAGAGAGCCAGTTAAAAATAAAGCTCGGTTCATTAAAGGCAAAACAGGTTAAACTGTGGGTGAGTTTATCCCGGGGTAAAGCCAAGTGCGCGGTTTTTACTTCCGATCTTACTCCGGAATATATAAAGATCAACGCCACTTACAACTAGGGAGAGAGCCAATGAAAGACGCGATCAGGAAAGCAGATGTTTTAATTGAAGCATTGCCTTATATAAAGAAGTTTCATAAAAAGGTAATTGTGATTAAATACGGCGGAAGCATCTTGGGGGATGAAAAAATCCGCAGCGGTGTTTTAGAGGACATCGTCTTTTTGAATTTTATGGGATTACGGCCGATCGTTGTACATGGGGGCGGCCCGAATATCAGTGAGCGTATGCGCGCCTCTGGTAAGAAGACGGAGTTTGTGGAAGGAATGCGGGTTACCGATGAAGAGACCTTAAAATTGGTGGAAGAAGAATTATTGGTGTTGAATGAATTGATCGTTAAAGAACTGGATGTATTGGGAGCAAAGGCTTTTAGCTTAAACGGTAAGGATGACGATCTGATTCAGGTTGAGAAGAAAAAGACTGAAGTTGACATTGGCTTGGTGGGCCAGATTAAGGGTATTAATACGCAGTTATTGAATAAGGAACTGGGAAAAGATAAAGTAGCGGTAATCCTGCCTATGGGGATAGGAAAAGATGGGAAGGCTTATAATGTAAATGCCGATGAAGTAGCGGCCAGTATTGCCGCAAATATCCAGGCGGAGAAGCTGGTCTTGTTGACCAATGTCAAAGGGATTCTGCGTCATGCTGATGATCCGTATTCCTTTATTTCTACTTTGACAGTTGCTGAAGTAAGCGGATTGATTGAAAATAAGATTATTCAACAGGGGATGATCCCCAAGGTTATGGCTTGCGTGGAAGCGTTAAACGGCGGAGTAAAGAAAACACATATTATTGATGCGCGCACTCCCCATGGCCTGCTCCTTGAGATTTTTACTGATCATGGTATCGGGACAGAAATTATAAAATGAAACTAGAAGAGATTTTTCAGGTTTACCAAGAAAACATAATGCCCACCTATAGCAAGGTGCCGCTGGTATTTGTTAAAGGCAAGGGTTCGCGGCTTTGGGATATTAATGGAAGGGCCTATCTGGATTTTTTCCCGGGTTGGGGTGTGGGCAATCTGGGGCATTGTCATCCTAAAGTAATGCAGGGTGTGCGGGATCAAATCAGTAAACTAATCTTTGTGCCGAATAATTATTATCATCCTTTTCAGGCAAAGTTGGCCAAAGAGTTGATTTACTTAAGTTTTCCGGGTAAGGTCTTTTTTGCCAACTCCGGAGCAGAAGCCAATGAAGGGGCGATTAAGCTGGCGCGGAAGTTTGGTAAAGGCAGGTATGAGATAATTACTTTTGAAAATGCCTTCCACGGCAGGACCTTAGCCGCCTTGGCCGCTACCGGCCAGAAGAAATACCAGGCTGGTTTTGAGCCGATGCCGGAGGGTTTTAAGCAGGTTAAGTTTAACGATATAAAAGCGGTCAAGCAGGCGGTTACGGATAAGACGGTTGCGATCATGCTTGAACTTATTCAGGGAGAAGGCGGAGTAAATGTCGCTGATAAAGATTTTATTTTGGCGCTTAGAAAATTATGCGATGAGAAGAATTTACTTTTAATCATTGATGAAGTGCAGACCGGTATCGGCAGGACAGCTAAGATGTTTGGTTATCAGCATTATGGCATAACTCCCGATATTATGACTTTGGCTAAGGCTTTAGGCGGAGGCCTGCCCATCGGTGTGATGATTGCCAAAAGAGAACTGAGCGATCTTTTTGCTCCGGGTATGCATGCCTCTACTTTTGGCGGCGGCCCGGTAATTTGCCGGGCGGCTTTAGGGGTTTTTAAGGCGATGCAGAAAGAAAAAATATTAAAGAATTGTCAGAACATGGGGGAGTACCTTTTGGAAAAATTAAAGCTTTTAAAAGATGCTTTTCCGGTGATCAAGGAAATAAGGGGTATAGGGTTGATGCTGGGAGTGGAATTGGCTATTGAAGGAAAGCCAATCGTAGAGAAATGTATGCTCCAGGGTTTGTTGATCAATTGCACGCATGATAAGGTTTTAAGATTGATGCCGGCGTTAAACATTACTAAAAATGAAATCGATAAAGCCGTAAAGATCTTAGAGAATGTCTTAAAGGAGCGCGCATAATGAAAAAGGATCTGCTTTCAATCAGGGATTTAACTTTAGAAGAGATTAATTCTATTTTTAAACTTTCATCCGGGCTTAAGAAGAATAAAAGGAAATTTAACAAGGTATTATCCGGTAAAACTTTGGTTTTGATTTTTCAGAAACCGTCGAATAGGACACGGGTTTCTTTTGAGGTTGGGATGTACCAGTTAGGAGGGAATTCCCTGTATCTGTCGCCAGCTGAGATTAATATCGGCGTAAGAGAGAGCGTAAGGGATGTGGCTAAAACTATTTCCCGCTATGTCGACGGGATTGTTTTAAGGACATTTGAGCATAAAAACTGTTTGGATATGGCCGCTGCCGCAACCGTTCCGGTTATCAACGGTTTGTCGGATTTCTCGCATCCTTGCCAGGGGCTGGCCGATATTTTTACGATTAAAGAGAAATTGAAAGACCTGAAAAATGCCACCTTAGCTTATGTTGGGGACGGCAATAATGTCTGTAACTCTTTGCTTTTCGCGGCAGCTAAAACCGGGATGAATATTACCGTGGCTAGCCCTAAGGGGTATTTTCCAGATGAGCAGGTAGTTAAGCACGCGCAGGAGATCGCCAAAGACACGGGCAGTAGGATAAAAATTACCGAAGATCCGGTTAGCGCGGTAAAAGGGGCGCAGGTTGTTTATACTGATGTTTGGGCCAGTATGGGACAGGAAGAGGAGATCGCCAAGCGAAAAATTATCTTTAAGGATTTTCAGATCAATGCCAGGTTTTTGGCCAATGCCGCGCCGGGAGTCCTGGTTATGCACTGTTTACCCGCGCACAGGGGCGAAGAGATAACCGATGAGGTTATGGACAGTAAAAATTCAATTGTTTTTGATCAGGCGGAAAACAGGATGCATGTTCAAAAAGCAATTTTGATTAAGTTGCTTAAGAGTCAAGCTTAGCGGGTGGCGAGGCTTGATTCGAGCAACATCTTAAAATTCGAGCGGGCACGGTTGCCCGCGATAGATGTTCCGGCAGAGCGAGAATTTTACTGAAGCGCAGCTGTCCACGCTGGGGACAGCAAGCGGTGATGCGAGAACAAGACTCGCCAAACCCGCTAACATTTGAAATTTAAGGAGACTCTGGATGAAAAAAGTAGTGTTGGCTTATTCAGGCGGATTGGATACCTCTTGTATAGTCAGGTGGTTAAAGGAAAGAGGTCATGATGTGGTCTGTTTTGTGGCGGATCTTGGCCAGGGGCTTGGCCAAGGAGAAAACTTTGAAGCAATCGAAAAGCGGGCGCTTGCCGCCGGGGCATCCAAAGTTTATATCCGTGATCTTCAGGAGGAATTTATCAGTGATTTCATTATTCCCGCTTTAAAGGCCAATGCTGTTTATGAGGGTAAATACCTTTTGGCTACGGCGTTGGGCAGGCCGTTAATCGCTAAATATTTAGTGCAGATTGCGCATAAAGAGAAGGCCGGAC
>JAQUQW010000003.1:0-15896 GCA_028716245.1 Candidatus Omnitrophota bacterium
CCCTCTTCACTAAGCAGGGAATTTACAGTTTCAATCAGGCTGATATCCGCCATACAGGTCCGCGTGCACCTTCCGCAGCCGGTACAAAAATAACGGTTAAACTTATCAACCGGATATTTGAATTTACGATAATACCTGTGCCTCTGGCGGCCATCCCGCCCCTTCCGGAAATCTTCGCCTCCGGCAACTTTGGCAAAATCATCCATCTGGCAGGAGTTCCAGATACGGTACCTCACCCCTTCATTTAAAGATAGCTCCAGGTCATCCTGGGTATCAAAACAATAACAGGTCGGGCATACGGCAGTGCAATTACCGCAGGCAACGCACCTTTTGCCCACATCTTTCCAAACAGCTGAAGCAAAAAATTTATCAAAAGCATCGTAAACCTTCGGAAGCGGGCCGGTAAATTCTTCCTTAAATATTTTCTTTTTAGCTTCCCTGGCGCGCTCAAGGAGGTTCATCTCGGTTTCCGTAGCTTCTTTAATGTAATCTAACCCGCTAACCAGTTTTTCGCCTTTCTCGGAATTAATATGGATGATAAATTTTTCACCCAAATCCACCATCATCAAATCGTAACCTCCGCGCGGGACATGGTTGCCCATCGAAGTGCAGTTGGCGTATTTATCGCAGTATTTTAAACACTCTATACCGATAATAGCCATCCTGTCTTTGCGGTTAAGGTAATTGGGATCCTCCGGCGCGTCCCTAAAGACTACGTCCATACACTGGATTCCGGCGATATCGCAGGTGTGCACCCCGAAAAGAATAAAATCCTCGAATTTATCGATGGCCTTGGCTGTTTTAAACGGCTGCGCGCTGAATTTAAACAGTTTTTCTTTCTGCGGAAAATAATATTTTTTCGGCGGCAAGATGGTGGGTATATACTCCAGGCAAACCTCCTCTACCTCTTTTACCGGACGGAAGACAAAAAGGTTCTCTTTTTTACGCGGGGCATAAAGCTTAGCCTTTTTCTTTAGATGTTCCAACCAATCATTAAGATTTGTTTTCTTTAAACTTGCATATTTCACTTTTTTCTATCCTCCGTTTCTCCTGCAAACTCTAATCCGGTAATCTCCAGCTCCGGGCCGAAAGGTATGGTATTGATGGCGATTTCCAGGCCCGCAAACCTTGTGCCGCAAACTGCCTGTTGATAATGCTCAAGGAAATGCTCTTTATTAAAACTGCCAAATTCGGAAATAGCAAAATGGGCCTTCTTGATCTTGCAAGAAGCCGAATCTTCCTGTTCCTCAAAATATTTGAGAATATTTTTTAAGAGGCGTGTGTCATGCATGAATAAAACGGGTAAACGATTTATTTAGGTATAACAGTATAACAAAAAAAATAAATAAAACAAGAATAAAAGAATAAAAAATCCGTCTTTTAATTTGGACGCAGGTGAAGCAGATTATGATAAATATTCTCATATTTATCCAAGAGCTTGCTCCAATCGTAATATTTTTCCACAGATGTCCTGCCCCTTATTGCCAACTCCCGCCGCTTATCCGAAGCACCAAACAATTCCATAACCGCAGCGGCAAATTCCCATTTCCCATCCGCAATTTTAATAATATCTTTTGAATTTATCCCTCTGGCACCAATAGAAGTAGCTACCACCGCCATTCCTGAAGCTAAGGCTTCCAGGATCTTAAAACGCATCCCTGTCCCGTAACGAATAGGGGCAACAAATATCTTGCTCTTAGCATAGCTATCTTTTAGATTCTCAATATATCCTGTAACCATAATATTCTTATCAAATTTGGGTAGATTCTTTATCAATAAAGGCGGATTTGCCCCGGCAATTAAAAAAGATACATTTGGTAAGATTTTTTTGATTAAAGGCAGAATTTCTTTACAAAAATATAATACCGCGTCGACATTCGGGAAGTGGGAAAAATTCCCCACAAAGATAAGATCATATAATTTTTCGCTTTCTTGAGATAATGCATATTCTTTTGAATTTATGCCCAAAGCAATGACATCTATATTTTTTCTTTTATGCCGCAAAAATATGATATTCTTATCAACTTCGGAAAATACGATAATCCGGTTAAATTGGCGATACCAGTTTTTTTCTTCAAATGATTTTTTAACTGCCCGGGCATATAAAATTAACTTCTTAATCAGATTACCCTCAAACCCGGCCCGCTCCCAAAATGAACCAGATAAAATTTCGTGCTCGACTAAAACCGAAGGCATCTTTGTCCCCGGGGGAAAATAACGCCTTAGATATGAATTCTCGCACTGTAAAATATCAACAGTCCTATTCCTGGAAAATTCCTCTATAGTTTTTTGAAAATAAAATGATTTATTCGGGTAGCGCCGGTAATCTTTTAAATATTCTAAATAAATATTAGTGCAATATGGACTAATCGCGGCGACCCGTTTTTTATCTTCCTGGCTGCAAAAAGATAAAAGATAAACAGAATGCCCTCTTTGGTTTGCCAGCAGGATGAAGTCATAAATTTTACGGGCGCAACCAACAGTATCGCTGGAAGGCAAATACGGAGAAAATAAGAGAATTTTTAGTTTATTGCCCATTGTTTATCTCTCATTCTCTCCACTATGGTCCCCTGTAGTTTATGGCTAATGATTTTCCAATCATAATGCTTGGCGGCTAAGCTTCTGCCATCTTCTGATAAACGTTCACATAACCGGCTATTGTTGCTTAATATTTTTAAATTCTCGGCGAAATTTTCCGCCGATGATACGATCATCGGCTGCTTGCCATCAGCCTCTATGCCGCGCGCGCCGCATTCAGTACTAACAATCGGCAGGCCATATGCCATATAATCAAGCATCTTTATATTTATTCCTGAGCCACTAAACATAGGATTAACCGCTATATCGGAAGCTTTTAACACGGCGTCTAATTGCTCCTCTGAGACCCTTCCTAATAAAACTACATTTTGCGGCAACGGTTGATCTTTCAAAAAATCACAAACTGAACCCAGAATGAGGAATTTCATATCTTTGGCTAAAGGAAGGATCTTATTGATTATAAATTTAAGCGCGTCAATATTTGGCTTATAATAAGCCCCGATAAAAACCACAACCTTCTCATCTGCCTGAATTTTCAGCGTTTCTTTATACGATTGTTTCTCCTGAGACCCTATCCCTCCCCTTATCGTTGTCCCATTGGTAACAATAACGATTTTATCGGGGTTTAATTTATATAATTTAACCAAATCATTTTTTTCATTTTCAGAACAAGCCAGGATTAAATCACTTCTTTCGCACGCTTCTTTTTCAATCTTATATACTTGCCCTAACACCAAACTTTTTAGAAAATGTTTTCCCAAAATCTGGCCCATAAGCAAATATTCGCAATTGTGCGCGTCATAAATGAAGAATTGCCGGTTATTTTTATCTAAACTTAATACCGACCAGGGATGCGAACAAACTACGATATCCGCGTTTTGGGAATTAAGAATATGCTTGAATTGCCAATCCGTATGCATCCACAGGTAGGGGAATAAATCGAGTGAATTGTCTTTAAAAATTAACTTCTTAAAAATATACCAAAGGCAATAATGCGGCGGTAAAGCACACAAAATTTCTTTGAAATTATTTTTAATTTTTTTAAAGCTATATTCTATATCTTTACCCAAGCCAAAATTTACACCTGTGTAAGTAATATCCAACAACTCTTCAGAAAAATTACTGTAAAGGTTCCAAATCCTCTTGGGGCCTCCCCAAAGAGGCGGATATAATGGTGCGGTGTCAGTTACGAGTAGTTGCAGCTTCTTCATTGTCAAACCCTATATTGAAACGGAGGTTATGAATGGTTAATTCTCAACACAGAAAGCCAAAACCTCAATATCTTTAATCTTAGTTTTCTATGCAGAATAGTGTTGGTAAAATATTTAGTACGCCAGCTATTCAAAAAAGTTTTTTTTGCAATCCCAAATCTATCCGGATTGTTCGCTAAACTAGAATCGGACGGAATCCCGCAGGATAATTGACCGGGGTTAAAATAAGAGATATTTCTACGGTTTTTATAAATAAAAATCAAAGATCTTAGAAAATCAACCTCTGACTCCGTTGGAAATCCTACAATCCAATTTATGTGTGTTTCTATGCCGGATTTTTTAGTATCGGCTAGGTTGCTTTCCGCATCTCTTAGTAAAATATGCTTATTCATTGAATTTAATACGTTCTGAGAACCGCTTTCTATACCATAAGACAAAAAATTACATCCTGCAGTTTTTAATTTTAAAAATAAATCCGGAACCATCATTTTATTTACTCGCGCATACCCGCCCCAATTTATTTTTAAGCTATCTTTAATTATTAAATTAGCTAGCTCGGATAATTCAGATAAATTACCATTTATAAGTGAATCATTGAAGAATAAATTTTTCACCTTATAACAATCAATATCGTGTTTTATTTCCTGAAAAACATTACTCGCGGTCCTAGATCTAAACTTATTCCAATACCTTGTTTCTCCGCAAAACGCACATTTGGCAACGCATCCCCGAGATGTCAATAAAGGCAACGCAAATTGTTTATATTTCTTCAGTTCAAAATCCCCAAAATACGGAAAAGGCAACTTATCTAACGGTTCAACCTCGTTCCTGAATACAAATTTATTCACCGAACCGTCCTTTTTAATAAAAGCCCCTCTGGTATCCCTGAATTCATTGTCAACTGAAAAAATATCCGCCAATTCATTCAACGTTCCTTCCCCTTCGCCAATGACAATTGCATCTGCGGAATTGCCTTTCAGAAGATATGGATTTTTTAACTCGTCATAACACCTTGGGCCGCCAAATACAATTTTAATATTTTTATTTCGGCTCTTAATCCGTTCCGCCACATACAAACTCGTTAACTCATTGGTATAAAAAAGAGTGAGCCCGACTATATGCGGAGAAAATGATAACAATTCTTCGATTTTCTTATCTAGATGTTCTTTAATCAAAGGCAAAACTTCATTCGTAAAAAAGGGATCCAACCACTTATAGTATTCACTAAATCCCCAATAATCTACTTTCTGTTCTTTTAATAAATCATAAATATCAATATTGAAATCAAAGCATTTTACAAAATACCCTTTTTGTTTCAAGGAAGAAGCTAGGTATGAAATTCCTATGGGAGGAGAAAGATTTGTCCAACAAGGACAAAGCAACAAAGCTATTCTTAAATTACTCATCAGGAGTCTTAATTTGTGATGTCGATAGCAAGAGGATTGTCAAAATTAAAATTACAATTTAATATCCGGCAAACCCGCTTACACGCCAAGATCTGTTTTCTTCTCTGTTCAGCAATTTCAGAATTCCAAATTCGCTCCGGGGAATCTTTTAAAATATTTCCTATGGGATTTAAATTCCAACATAATAAAATCTCTCCGGAAGGATTAATCAAAAAATTCCTCTTACCAATATCACAAGGAAAAACAGGGATACATTTTTCTAATCGCGTAAAATATAGTTTAAAAAACTGCAATTGTCCGAGAGGATTTAAAATAGGGGCATTTTTTTTCTTAAGTTCAACCAACTCATCTATAGTCAATAATAAACTGCCGACTTTATCTTCCCGGGGCCACAATGCGTTTTTCTTATACCACCCATTTTCATATAGATTAGCGGAATCGGAAATCCATAATGCTTGCACAATTTGAAAATCAGCCAATTGCTTATCGACTACCAAGTCATTTAATATGGGGATAATTTCTTTAAAATTATCATTCATTATCACTGTGGCTAAAACAACTTGGCATTCCCTGTTGCAAGCTTTAAAGAAATGCAGCGTATCTATAACATTTTCATAAACACCTTTTCCGCGCAGGTTATTATGAATTTCTTTATTAAAACCGTCTAACGATACAAGAACAGTCAGGGTTTTAATCCCTGATATGCGCTTTATTATATTTTTGTTTAATAAAGTAGTATTTGTAACCAAAGTAGTTGTTATATCATTTACCGCGCAGAATTCAATAAGCTCAACCATATCTTCGCGCATAAAAGGTTCCCCCCCGCCAAAATTCAATTGATAGGAGCTCCCTAGCCAATCTTTAATTTTTATAAAAATATCTTTCCATTGTTGAGTATCCAATTCCTGCCTCTTATTCTTACTTCCCCATAAATCACATTGTTTGCATTTTAAATTGCATCTTTCCGTTAAAGCCATTTGAATGGACATTTTATTTTCCACTAATTATCTCCTCAAAAAACATAAATAATAACTTTTATCTTACTTATCAAGAATAAAATCATTACCAGTAATCCTAAGGAATTCGCTTAGGGCTGAATTATAACATCCATTACAACATCCTTTATTATATATACCCCTTCTCAATTCCTGATATTCTTTAGAATGCCACAGTATTTCCAAATCATCTTTTATTGCATTGCCAATATATGGATGCGTTTGCCCCCATACACAACAAATACGAATATCACCATTCACATAAATCCCTAAGCTCTGAGCAAGCCCAAGACACCTGACTCTTAGCATATTCTTGCTGTTTAAATATTTTTTAGCACTAAGATAATAGATATATCTATGCCTGGGTATTTGGTTATTATTCGTTAGCTTTTTCACAAATCTTAGAAACGTATCATATTCATTATCGGGGTTAATAAATAATGCTTTGCTGTGATTAACCGGCCAGAAATCCATAGGGATCACCTGCCCTTGCGCCCAATTATAGAAAGCCTCCAGTTCATTAAGATTATCTCTTGTTACAACATAATTAATAGAGATATTCTGTTGTTTATCCTTGAGCTCAATGATGTTATTCTTCACCACTTCATACAAACCTTTTTTCCTCCTCAAACTATCATGAGTTGCTTCAAAACCATCCAAAGAGATATTAATTGCATCAATTTTTGAATTGATTATTTGCTGGATATAACCGCGCAATAAACTTCCATTAGTAGTAACTGAAATCTTTATCTCTTTTTTCTTTGCATACGCTATAATGTCAAACAAACCTTTATGCAGGAATGGTTCTCCTCCGGTTAAGACTACTCCTTTGATGCCAATTTTATTTAAATTGTCGATAATTTGAAAAGCATTTTCAGTTTTCATTTCTTCGAAGCCATTTTTTAAATCACAAAATTGACAGGTTAAATTGCACCTTTTGGTTATCATTAGAATAGCTGTATCTGGCTGAGGCGCGAATGTCCCCTTCTTAATATGGTTATAATACGCAACCCGCCAAACATTCTGTTTCTTATAAATGTTTCGCAAAAATACGCTCAATAAATTATTGGAATGATGGAATTTCATAAACAATAAATTACTTTTAACTTTTCCTTTCACATCAAGTATAATATTTATTTTTTTAGACAGGAATGTTCTCAGTTTTTTACAGATACTCTTGATCGGCCATAAAAAACCCCATAAAGGACGCAAAAGATATTTATATCCGGTAGATGCATAAATACCATCCAGCTCTTTCCTTATTTCCTGTAACAGCAACTTATTACTATTTAATTCTAAATCTTTCTGCTGCCTGAGCAATTCCGTATCCTGCTTCAGCTCTATTATCTGCCGCTGCCAAGATATTAAATCCCGCTCCCTAGATGCCAATTCCTGGTTTTTGGCGGCAATTGCTTGATCCTTCTGTTGCCTGAGCAATTCCGTATCCTGCTTCAGCTCTATTATCTGCCGCTGCCAAGATATTAAATCCCGCTCCCTAGATGCCAATTCCTGGTTTTTGGCGGCAATTGCTTGATCCTTCTGTTGCCTGAGCAATTCCGTATCCTGCTTCAGCTCTATTATCTGCCGCTGCCAAGATATTAAATCCCGCTCCCTAGATGCCAATTCCTGGTTTTTGGCGGCAATTGCTTGATCCTTAAGAGCAATTAACAGATTTTGATCCTTGGTTACTTGCATTAAGTAGTCTTTTTCAAAATTATAAATTCTACGCACAGCATTAAATAAATCACCGCTCAATTTATTAGTAAATTCCAATCCGTGCTCTTTGATTAACTTTCCAAACACCTTGCCTAAAACAGAACTTATGTCACGGTCGCTATTATAACCATTCTTTACTGTAAAATAATCCCTCCCGGACAAAGCCTCCGCGAGTTTTTCCGGCCAATGCTTGGTAATTAAGAGAAGCCGGTTTATCTCCTGCCAATGCCTGGCATTATCTTCATTGCCGACCGTACCGTGAAATTTATGATAAATAACGCTCTGGGGGCAATTTAAAAGTTTCCACCCTGTCTTTGTGCATCTAACGCTCATATCCACATCTTCCAAAAATAGATTAAAATCTTCATCCAGAAAACCAACGTCTTTCAGGCATTGCTTTCTGTATAACACGGCACACCCACAAATACTGCACACTTGCTTTATTACGTTATATTGCCCGTTATCTTTATCCCTAAATCCGATATCGCCCCAATAAAAATTAGGATACTCTTGATGCCCTACGCTTTGGATAGAACCATCCATGAATAATATCTTGCTGCCAACTGCTCCTACGGACTCGTCGCTTTGGGCAGTTCTTATCAATGCGCTAAGCCAATCCTTATCTACCCTGACATCGTTATTAGTTAAAGCGATAAATTCGCCCTTGGCTGTTTTTATACCTAAATTGTTCGCCCGGGCATAATTATTTACATCATTTTGCAATAAGGTTACCTGGGGATATCGTTCTTGAACGAAATCAACTGAACCATCCGTGGAACAATTGTCAACCAGAATAATCTCCAGCTTATCATTGGGGTAATTTAAGGCAAGGAACGAATCAAAACAATCCGCCAAGAAATGCTTGCCGTTATAATTAACTGTAATTATGCTGACTAAAGGATATTTTTTGTCCATATTAAGGCATGTCCCAAGCCCAGATATGTTTCAAATAAACTGTCCCGTGATCTTGTTTATCAAATACCATACGGAAGAAAATTGCGTCTTTGGAAAAAACTAAAAACTTTTTCATGGTTTTGTCCCAAATCCCGCAATAAATTTTATATCCTCCGGGTAACAAGGATAACTCCGGAAAATCCACTTCAAAAATATTTTTATTGGCTAAAGGAAAAGTTAGGCCCTGGCAATAAACCCCATCATCCCTAAAGATTCCCAGCCATAAAATTCTCCTGCCATAAACATTACCTTTGGCGCTTATCCCTATATTTAAACGCACAGCTTCATTTGTTTGGAAAACCTGCTGCTCCTGGTTTTTTTTATTTAACAATTTTACAGAGTTAATGGCTATATCTTCATTTTGAAAAGACGCATTGGCAGAAGCACCCAATATGCCGGCCAAAGGCACAGCTAAACTATTTCTATTTAACCAATTGAAAAATCGGTTACTTGAGGTTTTAAATGGAATTCTTAAAAGCTCGCCTGTTTGGTTACCCGCGCCAACGATTAATTTATAATAACCATTATGGTAATCAAAAGCTACCGTTTCACGCTTATCCCAGATTGCAACAGAAACCCTGTATTCACCGGGCGCCAAGAGTAATTTCTGGTAACTCAGCTTAAACCAGCCGCGGCCCGGCTTTAACCTTGGTATCTGGTAACCGTCAAATTCGGTATTTGGCCCATAACAATAGACTCCATCATTTCTAAATATCGCCACTCCAAAATGCGGCTGCTGAATAGTTTCTTGCGCGTAAAAATTTACTTTAATCGTTAAAGGATCACCGCTTTTTATAGCTTCACATTTTATTCCGAACTTATTCAAGAACACTGCCGACTCAATGGCAACTTCTTTTGCCCCAAGCTTCTGCCCCCAAATAGATACATCATCAGCCCATTTCTTGGTATTATCGGCTAAAACCCTAGCCTTAGGTAAAAGACCAACGAAAAATTTATCCGTATTCAGAACAGACTTGTATTTATTGATTCCTTCGAGCGGATTTCCATAAAATAATGGCCTGCCGTGCTCAAGAAGAACGGCATAATCGCAAAATCTTTCAATTAAATCCAAATTCTGGGTTGTGATCACCAGGGTTTTACCCTGCCGTCTGAAATCCACTAAACACGCAAAGCATTTATTTTGAAAAAGCGCGTCTCCTACCGTCAGAACCTCATCAATAACCAAAATATCGAAATCTAAATTCGCGATAATGCTAAACGCTAAGCGCAGGCGCATCCCCTGAGAATAGGTACCTAAAGGCATATCAACGAATGAACCTAATTCCGAAAACTCGATTATTTTATTTAACTTGGCATTAAGTTCTTTGCGGGAAGCGCCCAGGACAGCTCCGTTTAAAAAAATGTTTTCTCTGCCGGTAAACTCATCCTGAAAACCAACCCCGAGATTGAATAATCCCAAAACCCTGCCCTTGGAAATAATTTTTCCTTCCGTGGGCGCGAAAACTCCGGAAATAATATTTAAAAGCGTGGTTTTGCCTGCTCCATTTCTACCCAGGATACCTAAAATCTTACCCGGGGATACATTTAAAGACACATCTTTTAAGGCCCAAAAATCTTCACCAACTGCCTTTTTGTTTACTTGCCCCGCCTGAAGGGCGTATTTTTTGCCCACAGAAATTAACTCTAGGGCCTTCGTCAATTCAGCAGGATTATCTTTTTCAGAAATTTTAACAGGAAAGGTAGTCATGTACTTTATCTTTAAACCTCAGATAACAATAAAACCCTAAAAATAATACTCCCAATGAAAAACAAGCCACTAGGGATATACTAAACAACCAACCCAGGTCTTTAGCGATAAAAAGATAAAAACCTTTTAGAATTACGGATCGATAAAAAATCAATATCCCGGTTAATGGATTATAAAGATAGGCTTTAAATAAAACCGGCGCCAAAGAATTTTTTACTAAATAAAGAGAATAAAATACCGGTGTTAAATAGAAAGAAACCGTCAGCGTTATTTCTAAAATATATTTGAGATCTCTGTATTTTACATAGAGCAGGGAAAAAATAATCGACAAGCCAATAGTCATTAACAACTGGACTAACAATAACAAGGGCAATAAAATTATCAATAACGGTAATCCTTTTAACAGGAAAAAAGCGGTAAATATCAATACTGCCAAAGAAGGCAAAAAATTAATCAAATTCGCCAAAACAATCGAGAGCGGCAAAAAATAATACGGAAAATTAGATTCCCGGATTAAATTTTTATTATCGACTAAACAAGTGGCGGAACAGGTAATCGAATCATTAAAAAAACGCCAGGGGAATATAGCGGACATCAAATATAAAACATAAGGCACCTCTTCGGTTTTAGCTTTCAAAAAAACCGAAAATACCAAATAAAAAATAAAAACCGTGGTTAAAGGTAATAAAAACGCCCAAAATGGCCCCAAAATCGGCCGGCCATAACGCAGTTTAAGGTCTTTTAAAACCAGCTCACCGATTAAATTCTTCCTGGTTAATATTTCTTTAATTATGGCAATCATATTTTTTGCCCATCTTAATTCCGATAATCAAACTTACCAGGGCCGCGAAGGTAATGATACCCACACCTAAATAATTAGGAACCCGGCTGGCCGCTATTCCGCATAAGCAAAAAAACAAACAGAGGCTGAACATAATCAACAAAACCTTTTTCTTCGAGTAACCCAAAGCTGAGAATCTTAAAACAAGGTGATCGTTGCTTTTCTTAAAAGGTATGCTTTTATTAATTAAACGGATCAAAACCAGGAACGTAGTATCAAATATCGGAAGGCCCAAGATAAGCAGCGGGCTTAAAAGGGCGGCTTTCCTATCCAGCGGCGCGTAACTTATGATTAAAGCAATCGCGGCTAAAATAAACCCTAGCCAATGACTGCCGGCATTACCCATATAGATCTTGGCTGGAGGGCGGTTATATAAGAAAAAACTCAAAACGGCCCCGATTAAAACCAAACATAAAGTCGCGCTGCGAATATCGGCATTTAAAATTGAAATCGCCAAAAAAGCGGCGCTTACGATAATCGCGACTCCGCTGGCCAAACCATCCATTATATCCAAATGATTAAAAGCATTGCTAATGCCCAAAACCCAAATAAAAGTAACCACTATATTTAAAATATTCCCGATATAGACAATCTGCGTTCTGATTCCAAATAAAATTAATATGCTGGCAGCGATGATTTGCATTAAAAATTTAGAGCCAATGGATAACTCCCGCCAGTCATCGAATACCCCGAAAGCAAGCATCACGCTTGAAGAGACGATCATACCAACGATCTCTTTGGACAGTCCTTGGTTAATAAGGAAAAACAGCAACACAACAAAAATAAAAGACAACCCCATCCCTATCCCACCCACAAGAGGTATTCCTTTGGGTATCAATAAGTTATACTTCAAGCTGAATTTCTTAAGCATATGGATAAGGATTAATCCCGCTAAAAATCCGTACAATATTAAGAAAAAATAAACGGGGAGCACACCCTGCCTCATTCTTTATTATATAAATCCTGGTAATTTTTTATCATATTCGTAACCGCGAAATCTCCATTTAAATTATTCCTCGCGTTTCGGGCAACCTGCCTGCGCAGATCGGCATCTTTTAATAAAAGAACTAATTTTTCAGACATGCCCCGCGTATCCTGAGGTAAAACTAAAAATCCTGTTTTACCGTCAATGATTATCTCCTCAATCCCCCCGGTATTTGTGGCGATAACCGGGATAGATGAAACTATGGCTTCCAATACCGTAACAGGCAAGCCTTCCCATAAAGAAGTCAGCACAAACACATCTATTGCCGACAATATCCTATTGATATCTCTGCGCCAGCCGGTTAAGATTACGTTTTTCTGCAGGTTAAATTTATTAATCGACGCCTGAATCTTCGCGCGCAAAATTCCGTCGCCTACCAGAATAAATTTCACGGAAGGCATCCTCTGATTGACTAAAAAGGCCAGCCGGATAAAATCCTGCGGAGCCTTCTGCGGCTTAAAACAGGAAACCATCCCTACTGTTAAATCTTCCATATCTAGGCCTAATTCTTTTCTTATATCCAGACCGCTTGAGGTGAATTCCGAATAGTCGATGCCATAGCGTATAAGTTGGAACTTATCCGGATCGCCGATATGGTTATCCAAACCTTTTTGTTTGTCAGAATAAGAAGCAACGACTATTTTATCGGTAAAACGCGCGCTCAGCCTTTCCAGAAAAATGAATAGCTTACGGCGGAAAAATGGCTGAAAATCGTTAAAACTCCAGCCGTGTACAGTATGACAAATAAACTTCACTTTAGCAAACCTTGCGCTCAAACGGCCTAATACACCAGCCTTAGAGCTATGAGTATGGACAATCTGGATATTATTTTTTTTAATAAAAGCGTAGATCTCGAAAAAGGCCAAAATATCCTTACAAGGATTTATCGGCCGCCCTAACCACTTGGAACGCTTAAGGATCAGCCCATCAATAGAGCCGGCATCAAGAAGCATTGGCCCTTTTTCAGCTGTAAAGAGAAAAACGCTAAACCTCTCTTTATCTAAACCGCTGATTAAACCTAACAACTGCTTCTGGGCCCCCCCTAATTCCAACTTGGTAATTAAATATAAAATATTTATTTTTGGCATAGTTATCGATAGGCTTTTGCCAATTCACAAAACCACTCGACAGGCTTCTCCAAGCTGCCTGTTTCTAATAATGCCTTGCCCGGGCATACGCGGCAACCACCTTTGATTGAACAAACCCTGCATTTGGAATTAATGGTAAAAGTTTTGCTCCTTACCCAACTTAAGATACTGTCGCGCGCCTGTTCAATGTTTTCTTTCAATAAATTTATTTTGGGTTCTCTAATACAGATACAGGGAAATAGATTGCCATAAGGGTCGATATGCACGCCGTCTCCTCCGCCAATCGCGCATTGAAATAAATTATTGGCCGGCCTGGAAGCTAAAGGTTGCGATAATAATCTGCAATCGTCTCCTATCGCCCCTTTCTTACCATTTAGACTTAAAACTTCTTGAGAAGAAACTCTTAAGCTCGAGGGCGTTAGATTTCCGTCTAAACGGGAGTGAAGGAATATGCTTGGCAGATAACCCAGGCCTAAACTCTCAACAAATTCCTTTATTTTTCCCAACTCCTTAAAATTATCCTTAATCACCTGTGTTTTTATCTTTAACGGTAATCTTCTTTGGGTTATTAACTTTATACCCGCCATTGCCTTTTCAAACGAGCCTTCTACTCGAGAGATCTTCTCATACAGCCCTTTAGTAACCGCGTTCAAAGTAATCTCGATCACAAATGGGGGGCTTTTTCTGAGATAACCCGCGATTTCTTTCGTCATTGAGCAAGCATTGGTAAATATAGTAACGATAAAACCCTTATTTTTCGCGTAAGAATATATTTCCAAAAAGTCTTTCCGAGCTAAAGGATCTCCCCCGGTAAAACATAACCAGATTACCCCGGCGTTATGAATTTTGTCTAAAATGAATTTAACTTCTTTTGTGCCGAGCTCGTTGCAGGCGGAACCCGGCCGATTATAACAATCCGTATAACAGTGTTTACAGTGAATCCCGCATTTAAAAGTCAATTCAAATTGGCAGACATTCGGCCTTTTTAAATGCCAGTTTTTTTTATGCGTCTTTAAACTAAAGGTTTTGTATTGTATTTCTTGCATTTTTTCTGCTTTCCGGCTCGCAGGAAGTAAAAGTCTTATTATAAAGCCAGCCCCTGGCCGGGCACCATTTGCAATAGCTTTGCAATTCGCATTTACCACAGTTATAATTTTCATCCGGCTTAATAGAACTAATGAATTCTTTTAATTGTCCCCATGCCGCTCTAAAATCAGCTTTTTTTACTTTATTTTCTCCTAATATCCTAAACTTCGGAGAATCGATCATCAGACACGGTTTAAGCTCTCCTTGCGGAGTAATTGCCGCCTGGCTAATGCCTACGCCACATTTGAATAAGTTCACGTCATTGCGGAAAGATTCCTCACCTGTCATTGCGAACCCCGCCGAAGGCGGGGTGAAGCAATCTCTACTTGTCTCTTTATCTCTCTTCTCTCTTCTCTCTTCTATTATCCGCCCTCTATGCCTATACGGCTCCACTGATCCATTTAAACGAGGAGAAAGCAGGTTATCCAAACGATGCAAAGCGCCTGATGAACGCGCAAAATCCTGAATATCTTTTATTTCGGATTCATTTTCTTGCAGCACACAAGTTTTAAATCCCAAACTTACCTTATTTTCACGCAGAAGATTAATGGCGGCAAAAACTTTTTCCCGCGAGCCCAATACTCCGCTGATACGTTCAAAAGCCGGCTTACTCATCGCGGGAATAGTGATATCCACCTTATTTACTCTAATCCGCTTTAATTCTTTGGCAACCGTTTTATCTATTAATGAACCGTTGGTATAAATAATAACTTCGAACCCTTTTTTCTTGGCATACCAGAAAATATTTAATATATCCTTTCTTAAGAATACCTCCCCTCCGGTAAAACCTAAATAAAAACAACCGATGTTTTTAAGCTCATCTAAAATAAGGAGGGCTTCTTTCGTCTTTATTTCCCTTTTTTTTCTATAGCTATGCGGCAGATAACAGTGCCGGCAATGGAAATTACACCGGTAAGTCAATTCAAACATTACCCGTAGAGGAAAACCCTTATTTTTTGCAGAACTATGCAGCCGTTGCCAGAAATTATTGTAGGATTGATATTTCATTGTCAAAGAGGTAATTCGGGTTGAAAAACTATTCTATCTACTCCGCAATTTTTTAAAACTGCGGAACTTAAAGGATTTTTATAAAAAGTGGTATTCCCTCTTTTGTAGATAACCTTGGGAACCGCTTTTTTACGCAGTAGATCATAGTATTTCTGGCACTCTCTTCTACAAACATTGATACGGTATATTTTTTGGAATCTTGTCTCCATCGGGCAGAAACGGCTGGTGGAGATATTCACAAATGGCGTATATAGTGATTTCTTAAGCCGGATTCTTCTTAAATTAACCCCCTGCAAAAGATTATTCAACTCCACCCTCTGGACGCCAAGTTCGGTTAAAAGATCTTGAACAAAAGGAGAA
>JAQUQW010000003.1:15996-151874 GCA_028716245.1 Candidatus Omnitrophota bacterium
ATTCACAAATGGCGTATATAGTGATTTCTTAAGCCGGATTCTTCTTAAATTAACCCCCTGCAAAAGATTATTCAACTCCACCCTCTGGACGCCAAGTTCGGTTAAAAGATCTTGAACAAAAGGAGAATTCACATAAGATTGCCTTGCCCCATCCTGATACTGTTGATCAGGAACCTTATGAATAATTATATTTATCTTCCCATCTTTACCTCTTACCGCGATAGGCGGCTGTTTCTCTAAAACCTTTTTTATTCCCATATCTCTTTGCTGCCGGGCTAAAAGCCTGCCTAAAGCAATTTCAAATGTTCCATTAAATTCAGTGCGTAGATATTCTAAAACTCCCCAGTCATTTACTATAATCTCAAGATCCTTAACTTTTTGCTTCCTAAACCAGCAGAATATTTCTTTCAATCTTTTTAATCCACACTCTGCAACAAAAGGGCTGACAAAACTCAAGCTAAGGTTATTATCCTCCGCAAACCCTAAAACCTTTTCCGTATCTGTCAGTAAAGGAATAAGATTCTGGCAAAATTCTATCCCCCAATATAGCCGTTGATATTTATCTTTCTGGAAATATTTTAGGTTTCCAAGATTGGTTATGTGGATAGCCTTTTCCATCATTTAACAGCCTGGCGGATAATAACAGTCATAATGATTGCATTTAATCTTAAATGTATTTTTAAATAACTCCTTGCATTTCTCTATATAATCCGTTTTAGAAATATTGCTATTCTCTAAAAAGATTAAAGATTTCCTTATAAACGCGGTTGCCTTAATCTTATCTTCCGTAGGCAGGTTCCGATCTAATACTTTAAGATTAGTTATTCCGATTTTTTTAAAATCGTAAATCGCGCAGGCGCCGCAGCCTTCAATATGCTTTTTCATCCAAAATGTGAATGGCTTAATTTTTCCTATTTGTTTATTATCAGCTACTGAGATCTTCTGCCGCTTAAAGGATGTGCGGCAACCGCCTCCATAACCGCGAGAAGGCAAACGCGAAACGGTAAAAAAATACGCATTACCCCTGGCTCTACCCTCTTTTTTTACGCTGCCTGCCTGCTCTTTGCAATAGGCGCAAAATCCATCTTCAAAAAAACAAAGGTCATGGATAATAAATACTTCATATTCTAAGGAATTATCCGCTTCAACAACATCCTTTATCTCTTCAATGGCCATTGACCGCGGGAAAACAATCCGCGTAGCCCCTAAATTTTTATAGAATTTAACAGCCGCGGAATTAAAAATGGCCGCGTCACAGCCGGCAATCACATCCTTGCCAGCCCCGCAGGAACGAAGTAATCCCGGATCAGCAAAAATTATTCCATCCGCTCCTATATCCAATACATCTTTAATAATCGTTTGCGCTGCTTTATACTGCTCTGCTAAATAGAAAAAGGCATTCATTGCTATGTGCACCTTAGTTTTATATCGATGCGCGACCTGAATCGCCTTTTCTAAATCCGCTAATTTAGTAAAATTAGCTCCCGTTGAACGCTGATTTAGGGAAAAATCCTCATACCTTTTCCTCCAGCTATACGGCTCGATACCGCAGAAAAACTCATCCGCGCCTGCCGCGCATAAAGGCGCGACTTCTTTTTTATGAGTAAGGGGTGATTTTATTTTCATTTATTTTATTAAATTAAAGGTTAACTTTCTCCGCATTTCTATAGCTAAATATACCGGTTGCTCCGCGATGCTGATCTTCATTGCCACCGTAAATCAATGCCGGCTTGATGGCATTTTTCTTATTAATCTTCTGATAATACCGCAAACCTTTAAAATAATCATCGTTTATCGTGCTTCCGAGCTTTATCTCAACCGGCTTAACGGAAACGCCATTTTCAAGAAGAATATCGACTTCATTTCCGATATTATCGCGGAAAAAATAAATATTACTGTTTTTACCTTGGTTTGTCCGCGCCTTCAGAAGTTCGGCAACAGCAAAATTCTCAAAAAGCGCACCTTTTAATGGATGGTTAGCGATGTGCTTAGCGTTCTGTATGTCCAATAGATACGCGGCCAGGCCGCAATCGGTAAAATAAAGCTTCGGAGCTTTGATCAGCCGCTTGCCGAAATTAACATGATGCGGGCGCACAAAAAATATGATATAGCTTGCCTCAAGCACGCCTAGCCAGCTTTTGGCGGTGTTATGATTAATACCGCAGTCATTGGCGAGGTTTGACAAATTTATAATCTGAGCCGCCCTGCCGGCGCACAGCTTGAGAAATTTCTCGAATTTTGAGAGATCTTTGACGTTTATTAGCGCGCGGATATCACGCTCCAGGCATGTGCTCACATAAAAAGAAAGCGCTTCGCTAGGATTAAGTTTTTTATCGTGGATGCGGGGGTAAAAACCCGTGAAAAGGACTTTGTCTATAGAGACTGCTTTATTAGCGTAGATTTCAGTATATGAAAATGGCAGAAGAACGGCTAAGGCTGTCCTGCCGGCAAGGCTCTGGCTAACCGTATCCGAGCGATGAAAGTTCCGGCTTCCCGTCAGAATAAAAAGTCCCGGTTTATCTTTTGTATCCACTATCTCTTGGATATACGGCACCAGTTCCGGAACACGCTGTATTTCATCAATAACAGCCCCATTTTTAAGGCATTCGTTTAAAAAAGACCTTGGGTCGGTCCTGGCGTAATCGCGTGTGTCGATATTTTCAAGCGAAAAGTATTTTTTTTTAGGAAATAACGCTTTACATAAAGTAGTTTTCCCGGATTGGCGGGGCCCCGTAAGAGTAACTACGGGATATCGGTGGGCATAGTGAAGGACCTTTTCTGAAATAGCTCGTTTTATCATGATAAAAGTATATATTATAATTTACACTTTGTCAATACAATTATCAATCTGTAAAGAAATCTTAGCCGGGCCGCTTAAAAAAGATAAGCTTCCCGCGTAACTCCAAAATAAATAACTCGGCGCGACCCAATAAAGCCCGTCATAGGTTAAAAAAGAACAGAGCATCCCGATAAATCCGGATAAAAAAGATACCAACAAAAGCTTATCTTCGTTTTTTAATAATATTCTCAACCTATCCCTGATCCGCGCAAAAAGAAAAGCAATAAATACTAAAAATCCGCTAAGGCCGATAATCCCGGTTTCGGTTAATATCGTTATGTACATACAATCAGCGACTTTCCCATCATAATTGGAATAATCGGCTAAACGCGGCAGGTAATGGTCAAAAAATACCCGGTAATGCCCAAAGCCTAATCCCCAAAACAGATTGTCCTTTAAAATTGGCCCGATGGACATAATTCGGCCTAGCTTAGCGGAATAAGAATGCGGGGCAGCCAGCGACTGCAGAGAGTAGCGAACGGAAGGAAAACATAGAGAACAAATTCCGATTATTATCGCGCAGAGCAATACTAACGCCCAAAGATAAAGCCACTTCTTGGACTTAATTAAAAAAGTTACCATCACCGACATCGCCGCGAAAAAACCTAAAAAAGCTCCCCGGGAAAAAGTCAAAATTATGCCGATAAATATAATCGCCGCGTAAATCACAGACATTAACTTTAAAAATGGTTTCTTTTCCAGTGATTTTAGCGCGATAGCCAATGGCAAAATAGCTACAAAATAAGTCCCTAACGGGGTGGGATGGAATTGCGTGGACATCATCCTGCGTCCTTTAAAAACTTCAAAATACATATTTCTGGCGAAACAGGTATAAATAAAATTCTGCTTGGTCAAAAACTCGATAATTCCATAAACGCAGATTAATACTGCCATCAGGCAGAGGCTTCTGATGATTAACCGCCCGTAATTTTCTTTAAAAGCGGTTTTGGCGAAAAAATATAAAAATGGTATCGGAAAGATAAACAACCAGAAATACCGATAAGCAACCGCGGGATCCTTGACGCTAACCAGGCCGCCGATCATTGTTAATAAAAACACGCAAAAAGGTATTTCCACTTTATTAAAAATTGACTTATAAATATCTTTTTTAAGCCAGAACGCCGCCATTAATAAAACACAGGGCAAAATAATAAATTTAAACGGCCACTGCTCACTAACGCAGGGAGCAAAAAAAGATATCCATAAAAATAAAACAATCATCCCAATACAATTTATCTTTTCTAATCGACTGAATATGTCCATAAGTTAAGTTTTTACCCATGCCCCCGAAATTACCGGGATCCTAAAAAACAAAAAAGGCTCCGGAGGAGACATTGCTCGATAACCCAGCCGCAGCCTCGCTCACATCATTAATTAAGTATTGTGCCAAAAAAATCACAAAGCATTACGAGCTAACAGTTGGACCTCCTATTGGAAAAGTACCAGAACTATCCCCACCCAAATTACCACTACATTCTCGAAAAGTCCTTGACCTACCAAAAGAACTACATGCAGTAAATTGACTCCCAAGGTTTGTATATGCGCCAAATGAAATTATAACTCCCCAGTGACAACTACACGTCAACACCGCCTGCTCGGGGTTGAGTTTTACCCGCGTAATCACCGGTTTAAATTTGGTTTTTCTTCCCATCTTTACACCTCCTCACAAAATTAATTACTTTCTCATTATTCATAAAGCCTAAACTATAGCAGGAAACATTCTTTACTAAATCATCGCAAAATGCAACTATATTTTCTAAGCAATCTTTATCCCAGAAGGTGGGGAATAATGCAGGATAAAGCAGGCTAAATGCTTGTTTTGGCGGAATCCGTGTTATGGTGTTTTTAGGACAATGGTGGATAAAGAATATTCTTTTAAGCGGCGCTGATTCAATCCTAGAAGCAAGATAATCGCTAAATTCACCGTGCCAGGGAGAGCCGTAGATGAAAAATTTACCGTTGAACTTACGTATAATTATACGATCATCATTTAAGACCGTCGCCCTTGAGTGTTTATGCCAGAGTCTGGCGGTGGTGCTTTTGCCTGCCCCGGATTTACCGGCGAAAAGCAAACCCCGGCCACCGACATCTTTTATTCCCACAGAATGAGTAAAGATACCCTGATTCCTCTGGGCAAAATAATTTATCAAAAGCACCTGAAGAAAATCATAGATTATGTCCGAGGTATTCCAAACCTTGCCTTTATTCTTCTTAGGCAATAGATAAACTTTTACTCTATCAAAAGTTTTATTTACCAGCATAATTTGTTTTTTGTCCTCAAGCGGGCATTTATAGATATAGATATCGCCTCTTTTAAGCAGGCGCCAGTTCTCGTTTTTATCCTGAAAATGATAGGTAATAAATACCGGTTTTGTATTCAAGACATCGGGAAGTTTATCCGCTATTTCGATATCAATTACAATATCCGGCCTTTGGCTTCCTTTATAGAAGAAATTATCAAACCGTTCAGCAGCTTCCAGCTTCTGTCCTTCCGCGCTAAACTGCTCTAAAGGGAAACAACTTTGCATCAAGATAACCGTATCCGCGATTTTAAGATTAACCTTGTAGTCTATCATTATGACACGATGCTCCTTTCAGGATAAATTTTCATTCTTTTGCCGGCCTTTGCTTTTACCATCATCTTTTTTGCTGTTTCTTCTGCCAATTGGCAATAATATAACACTGGCGCTTCTTCGTCACCCGTCTCTAAATACGCCCTTGCCGGGCAATGATAGCAGATTGGCCGCCAAGAGCAATCTTTGCATTTAGAGTCGGTTTTAAAGCGCTCATTTAATATTTGTGTAGGCCAACGATAAAAACCCTCTTTGAATGGTGTAGTTTTTAAATCTATGCTAAATTGATCTGAAAATATACAAAACTTAAGCCGTCCATAAGGATTAATAAAAAATTGCTGCATCCAGGAATTGCAATGATAAAGCAGGCTTCTCTCCTGTTTTAAATCGGGAAAATCGCTATGGAGCCCCTTTTGATATTCTCCCCAGATATCCGGGTCTTGTTTTCTTAACTCCACCAGCTCTTCAAAAGAAAGCCGGTGATTACACGGCGCCTTATCGCCATTTACCCGAGGATAAATCATCGGGTCATATTTAAAACGATACTTATTGTCCGCAGGCTTGCCTAAAAGCTCCTCTGTCCATCTTTTTATCTTGGCAATCTCATTTTTGTTCTGTTTTAGGCAATTGGATTTTAATATAAGTTTAGTATTGTTCTTTGATAATAACTTAATATTTTTAATTACCCGAAAAAAAGAACCGCTAACTTGGGTAATTGATTCATAGGATTCTTGGGTTATGCCATTTAGAGTTATCTCAATGGAAAAAGGAGGATATTTCGCCAAATAATTGACAATTTCTTTGCTCAGGCTGTAACCATTGGTAAAAAGCGTGATAATAAAACCCTTACTTTTAGCATAGGAATAGATTTCTAAAAAATCACCCCTGACTAAAGGATCTCCGCCGGTAAAAGTAAGCCAAAGACAACCTTCTTGCTGAAGCGTATCAAGAATTTTCTTCCACTCCTCAGCAGTCAATTCTCTGTCTTCCGAACTTTTGCAATAGCAATGAACGCAGTTTAGATTACAACGATAGGTGAATTCAAGCTGGCCGCTCCAGGGATAATGCTCTTTTTTACTATTTAATTTACGAATAAAACGACCGAGGCTATTTTTTTCCATTCTTTCAAACGCTAATCCACACGAATTTCAAAGGTAATTAAGTACTATGCCCCCGGAATTCAAATAAACAACTAGGTAAATCACCAAAAAAATAAAAAGGGTTCAGGAGGAAGCGCTGCTCAATAACCCAGTCGCAGCCTCGTTCATCATTAATTAGATATTGTGTTCCCAATTAAAATGGCTTATGAAGTGCCTGTCGTGGTTCTAGTAAAATTAATTAATGGACCTGATCCTGAAGGGAATATGCAGCCCCAAACCGCCCCTTTATTGTGCGAATACCCTTTCAAGGACGGTCCAGCGATTGCGGTTTGGTACCCCCAACCGTAACAATTACACGACAACACCGCCTGCTCAGGGTTGAGTTTTACCCGCGTAATCACCGGCTTAAATTTAGGTTTTTTGGGCATCTTACTTCTCCTTTCCAGGATTAGCAATTTATTTTACCGCTTTGATCTCTTTTAAGTCTTTTAATAATTTCTGCATCTCCTTGTCTACTTCTTCGGGCGTGGTATCAAACTCCTTCAGGAGCTTACTTTTAAGCTCGGTCAGCGTCCTTTTGCCGTCGAGCAATTCCCAAACCCTTGAAGCAACTTTATTTAAAGTATAGATACAGTTTATCTCATCTGAGGTCTTATAAATCGGCAGAAGTATGGTCTCATCTTCAATCACCCGAGTTACCATATCGGAATTCTTGCGTAAAACAGTCTTTTCTTGCATTGGTTTTACCTCCTCTTGAAAGAATCTTCTCTATCGCCCACATCTTTTTTTCAGTTTTATCCCACTTTTTTATCGACCTATTGTTTTTTAGTTTTCTTTCTTTCAGAAATGCCGCCTTAAACGCATTATATCTACCGGTAACCAAATCAATTATAGCATGTTTTTCTTTTAACAAAAAGGCAATCTTTAATAGGCGCAAAGTCGTTTCCAACGCGTCAAAACCTAAGATCAACGAATTTTTATAAAAAACAGCCGCCTTGGGGAATTTTCTTTGTTTTTCATATATCCGGCCTAAAAGATAATGGCTTTGCGCGTCTAAACGTTCAAATGATTGATACCTTAACAATAATTTCTTGGCTTTATGAATATTGCCGAGTTTAAATTCCGCGGCTGCCATTCCCAAGAGGTATTGCTCTTCTAGCTTATTAAACAATCCTTGATTGCCCTGCTTTAAAGCCAAGGAAAAATATGTTTTTGCTTTTTTAAAATTATTTCTTTGCAGGAAAATTTGGCCCAAACCCAGAAAGCAAGCGGGGTTTTTGGGATCAACTTTCAATATTTTTGAAAATTCTTTTCTCGCTAAAGAAAACTTCCCCAGAGATAAGTAAAGCGGCCCATAATTATTATCTGAAACCCTGTAAGCGGGATCACAGGCGATTGCTTTTTCGTAGTATTCTTTTCTTCCCGTGGACCTAAAAAGATTAAAATTCTCGGCTGCCGCTAAAGCGGCCCGGAAACGGTTTCTAAATTCTCCGGGAGAAAAATTATAGGCGAGCTCATCACCTAAATGCTTATACTCCATTGGTGTATAACCGCCGTTTACCGAATAGGCGATAGTGATTATTTGCGGCTGTCGTATCTTTCCCTTAAGCGTTTCTACCAAATGAGCTGGCGTAATCCAAGGTTTTCTTTTGCCTATATCGACTGTATTGTTTGCATTCACAAGGCTATCTATAACTAAAAAATCAGTATCGATATCAAGCAAAACCTTCTGCTTAAAAATAGGCAGATTTTTTAAGGTGCAGACAATAAATCTCCTGCCAGAAAGCCTGTTTGATAATTTTCTTTGCATGCACAGAGCGGCTTGCGGTATACTGCCAGCTCCCGGCACCACCCAGTAAAAATCCCTGACAATGCCCTCCTGCATTGCCGGATAAATATAATTGCCGATATTTGCCTGCTTATCCAAATCATTTTCATACTGTTGATAAGCTAAACTATGCTCTAAATCGCTTTTTAATTCCTTCAAAGTTTTTGCATCCCGAATTATATTATCTATCGGTTTTGCCTGATAAAACCCAAAATCAATATGGGCGTCAATATGCACCAAATCAAGGTTTTTAAAACCCTTCTGCCGCCAAATGGTTAGCGCTGCATCATGGTCTTCGATAAGGAACACGCCTTTACTCATCTTTTGCGAAGTTTCATATAAACAGGTTTTAAAGACTTAATAATCAAAGGGACAATGACCACCATAAAGCTATTGATCAACCTATTTCTCCAAATTGTAAGATTGATCATCCTATTATTTTTTATAATACCAACCACTTTACCGATAAACATTTCTCGGGTTATCGGTTCCGGCGCAGACAGAGAATTGTCTCCCCGCGTATAGAGAAAATCCTTATTTTTCCTTACTAGCCGATGACAAATCAATTGGTTATTTACCCGGTATAAAATAATATCCCCGGCTCTTAAATCATCTGCCGGGAATTTTTTAATCACCAGTTTTTCTTTCGGCCGGATAAACGGCCACATACTAAACCCGGAGGTTTCAAAAAATAATAGATCTTCGGAATTATTCACGGATCCCTTTCGGCGCGGGAAAATTCAACGCGTCGCAAACTTTACAAATCTCTGAACAGCTTCGGGATCCTTTTGCTAGCGATCGCCTGGCGCTTTTAAAAAAATCTGAAAACCAGATGTCCTTAAGAGTTGAATCTTTGGCATCCCCCATAACTACCTTCCACAATCCATCCGCGCAGCATAAAGGCACAGTCCCATCATAACCAATAACTATTTCGGTTAACGGCCTCAGGCATTGGATCTTTAGCGGATTTTTTAAAAAAACTCCCGCGTTTGGGCTTTGGCCGGCACGATTGCCGAAGTAATCGGTTTTAGCCCTATAATTAATTATAACTTCGCCACCCAAAACAGCTGAATTATTTAGCAGTTTCCTTATGGAGGGATTCAATTTGTGCTGATCATTATAATTATTTATGATAATCCTATTTAAACCGGATTCGAATAGTTCATTCACTAAATTCGCGTTAATCAAAATGCCGTTAGTATACAGATAAAAAAAATTGTTTTTCAATAGGCCCCTGGCAATTCTTATCCGAGAGGATAAACGCGCATCCAAAAGCGGTTCGTTATTGCAATGAAAGGCAATGCTTCCAATAAAAGATAAATTTGCCAATTCATTAAGTATCTTTAGGTATAAACTCTCGAGCATAAGGTTTTTGGGATTTTTTGCTCCAGCTTTTGCCGACGCCGGGCAAAAAGCGCAATCATTATTACAATAAGAAACGGTCTCAATAAATACTTTATCAAACAACTTATTTTTATCCGCAGGCACCCGGAAGTTATTTTTAATAACAATTTCTTTTAATTTGAGATAATTCTTTTGCATAAAATTGCTGCGGCGCAGGAATCTCCTAACCTTTGATCTTATGCCGTAAACATATTTATTCTTATTCCTTATTTTAATTGTCATATTAATCTTCTATTTAAGCTGTATCTCTTATGTTATAATTTGAATATGAACGAAAGGAAAATACCCAGTGAACATAAATTAATCTTGCTTTGTACAAGATTAAAGATAAACGAACCTAACCGGAATGAAATCTTGGGCCTTCTAAATGGGCCGCTTAACTGGAATAGAATAAGAGAATTCTCCGTCCGGCAAGAAATCCTGCCTTTTCTGTATTATAACTTAAACAGGCTGAATCTTCAAGATTCCATCCCTCAGGAGATGTTCGCAATAATGAAAAACTACCATTATTCTAACCTTGTTAGAAACTCAATGTTAGAAAAAGAGGCTGCGCTTATTCTGAAATCGGCCAATTCCGCGGGCATAACCATTATGCCTTTCAAAGGCTTTAGCTTAATACAAACAATATACCAGAGCAATCCTGAGCTAAGGATAATGGTTGATGTCGATATACTTGTAAAAGAAACTGAATTTCCGAAAATAAAAAATATTCTTACCCAAACAGGCTATATAGAAAATACGGATACTATTGGCAATAAAATCGCTTTCGAAAACGTCTTCTCAAAAAAGCTTTCCGCGAGTTTTTCGTCAATTATAGAGATCCACACCGAGCTTTCTCCTGCCCGCCCTTACCCGCTCAAACTCCCGCAACTTTGGGAAAGAACCCGGGAAATAAACATTAATAGCCAGAAAATATCGCTTTTATCCGCGGAAGACACATTTTTATCCTTAGCCCTGCATTTACGCAGGCATCTGCGGAGGCTAACTTTAAAATTTATAGTCGATATTTCTGAATTGTTAAGCGCGAGCGGCGAAAACCTTGATTGGAAATATATAAAGAAATCGGCCCAAGATAGCCATATGATAACAACCGTTTATCTTTCTCTTTATATCACGAAAGAACTGCTGGATATGCCTGTTGCCGGCAAAATCTTAAATGAATTCCGGCCAAATATCATTAAAAACGCCCTGATAAGTTTATCGATAAACAAACATAATTTTTTTACTTTTAAAAAATGGCAAGCCACGTTTTTGCGGTTTTTACTTTTTGACCGCCTTTTAGACTTCTTCCTTTATCTCTGGCGGGTATCTTTTGTCGAAAGATTTATCGGCAGACGGGCCCGCAAAAAGACTAAAACAAACGCTATACCGAGAATACCGATAAGAAATATTGTGGAAACCAGGAAGTAAAAAAGCGCTTTGGCTATAATAATATCTGATTTTAAGCTTTTACTAAATCTATCCACGTAATGAACAAACCTATCTTCTCCGCCAAATAGATAACTCGTCCCTATTCTGATGCCATTGGGAAGCTTATCAATGTAGCTTTGGAATACAGAAAAAAATCCATATCTGGTATTATACTTATCGATAAAATCGTTTCCTGTGCGCAAAAATACGCATTTTAAAAGCTTCGAGTAAGAAACCGGCATTGCATTGTGTTCCTCTGCCCCACTTCCTATTCTCTGAATCAAAATATTTCCGGTTCGATCATCCAGCAGCCTTTCTCTTAATTCTAAAAAGGAAAGCGGGTTGCCCCGCTCGGTAGCGTAAAAACCAAACGTTGTATCTACAAATACCCATTTTTTTAAGCTTTTAATATAAACTTCGTTCACCGAGTGAGCCAGCGGCTTAAACTTCTCGCTTTCTAAAGCCCATAATCTTGATTTTAAGCCTAAACCGGATAAATACGCGGAGAATAAAATCGAGCGGTGAAAACAATTCGCGCCCCGGGCTCCCTCTCTTATCTGCCTGAGCATGCCATCGGGAGAATCCCATTTTAAAACTCGGCCCGTACGGTTATTATTCGAAAATATATTCATTACATATTTTGCGGCTTCAAGCATAGCTTCAAAGTCATCGTTTTTGTTCCTGATTAAAGGCCGGATCTCATTTTTAAAAATATCGAGCCCGGGCTTATCCGGTTCGAGATGAAAATATCCCGGGGCCTTATCCGGCTGCCAGTAAAAATCATCCGGGTTAACGGACTCAATAATATCCCAGACAGCCAAATGTGAAAACGCGCGGCTTTTGAATAACGAATAACCAATAACCCCGTCGATTAAAATAATTATAAAAACAGCTAGGTAAATATTTCTTTTAATTATTCTTTTCATATCCGCTTAATTTACACCTAAGAATATGGTGAATAAAAATCAGATTCCCCAATAAGTATCTCTTCCACAACCTTTTCGGCTGCTGCCACAATCTGTGCAGCCATTCAAGCCCAAATTTAATCATCCAGTTCGGCGCTCTTTTTCGTTGGCCGGACAACCAATCAAACACGGCGCCTACAGCCCAATATAAATTAACATTTAACGCACCTATATTATTAGCTATCCATTTTTCTTGTTTCGGAACCCCCATCCCAACCATTAATATATTTGGCTTTAAACTGTTAATTTCTTGAATGATTTTCTGCTCTTCGGATTTAGCAAAAAAACCCTCCCGGCTGCCTACAATTCTTAATCCTTTGGCCTTCAATGCTTCTGCTGTCTTTTTAACGGTTCCCTCCCGGCCTCCCAATAAATAAATGGTTATCTTTCGATCTTTCAGTTCGGAAACTAACCTATCAAAAAAATCCAATATGTTTACCCTTTCCGGCAAAGGGTTACCTAAAAATCTCGCGGCCCAGACCACGCCCTGGCCTCCGGTGTAAACCAAGTCTGCTTTTTGCAGAATTTTTTTATATTCATTATCGATTAAGGCGGTATTTACACAGTGCGCGTTAAGATAGGTTATAAATTTAGCCTTATCCGTAAGGGCGTATTCCAGAATTTTCCCTATGATATCATCGGCAGCCAGCGCCCCAACCTCTATGCCTAAAAAATTAATAGTTTTATGCATCTAAAAATAGAAATAAATTACTGATTATGAAAAAAATCCCGGTAAGCCTGGCTTTCGGATAAAAGCTGGTCATGGACGCCTGCTTCTATTTTTCCATCCCCTCTTAAAAAATATATCCTATCCGCGTCTTTTATCGAAAACAGCCGGTGAGAAATAACTAGGGTACTTAAACCCTGCCTCTTTTGCCTCAAAGCCTTGAATAGCCGCTCTTCGGTAAAAGAATCCACGGAAGAAGTGGCTTCATCAAGAATAAGCAAATGGGGATTTTTTAATATCGCCCGGGCGATAGAAATCCGCTGTTTAAGCCCTTGTGAGAGGCGGCAGGCATCCTCGCCGATCAAAGTATGATAACCCTGAGGCAATTGACTGATAAAATCGTGAACACAGGCAATTTTGGCCGCCTCGATTATCAATTCTTCTTTAATATTTTTAAAACCATACCTTATATTTTCTTTTATGGAAACATCAAATAAAAACGGCTGTTGAGTAGCGACAGCTATTCTTTCTCTTAAGGATTTTAATTCTATTTCTCTCAAGTCCAAACCATCCAAGCATATCCGGCCCGCGTCAGGATCGTATAACCGCAGGATCAGATTAATCAGCGTGGTTTTGCCGCATCCCGAAGGTCCGACTATCCCGGTCCATGAACAAGCAGGGATCTTAAAATTAAGCTCATTGATAACGGGTTTTCCATTATACCCAAAACGCACATCTTTAAACAGAATTTCTCCTTTTATGGCGGGTAATGTTTTTGCTTCTGGCGCGCTTTTTATCAAAGGCCGGGTATTCATAATCTCAAAGAAGTTATTCAGGGAGACCGCTTCCTGCGTAAGAAAAGCGAAATTGTTGCTCAGAGACCCCAGTAACCCTCCTAACTGAGTAAGATACAGCATAACCGCGGTATAGCTGCCCAGCGTCATTCTTCCTTTAATTATCAACCACCCGCCATAAAGAGTGATTGCCCCGTAGATCGCCTTGGTTAAAAAAGACGAACTCAAAGAATTGATTGTGGTCCAGCGAAAACTTTTTATCCTCCAGCGGATATTCTCAATCCAAGATCTTAAATAACTCCGCCTTTGATATGACTCCAAGCCGAATGCCTTAATAATCAAAACCCTGGAAAAAGCTTCATAAACCTTTTTGGAAACTAAAGCGCTGTATTTCCAGAGCTCTTGATAAATGGGCCTGAGTTTTTTCTGCAGGTAGACACTATGCAGGATAAAGAGAGGGCTTAGAATAAGCAAAAACACAGTCATCCGGGCATTAATCCAAAACGAAATCCCCAGAATAATGAATAACTTGAAAATATCCACCAAGAGGCGCGGGAACTGTTCGAGGATAAAGTTGGCAACGTTCTCTACATCGGAAAGCCTGTAAACATTTTCGCCTACGGATTGGGATTGAAAAAAACTTAAATCCAGGGAATAGAATTTTCTGATAAACCGGCCGGCTAAATCGAGCTTTAACTTTATGGCTATTTTGTTTTTTATGATATCTTCGGCGGCCTTAACCGATATAGTGAATATGAATATCGCCGCTCCCACAATAGACAGGTTCAGGAATTTGTCAAAGTTTCTGGCGATAAACGCCTTGTCGATAAACAACTTGGAAAGATACGGCGTGATCAGCGCGAGGCTGGAAGAAAAAAGACCCAATAAAAATAATACGAGGATCCGTTTCCGGTAAAAAAATATAAATTTTGCTAGGAGTTGATTATTGCGGAAAAGCTTAAATCTATTTAAAAATTCCATATTTTTATTATACACATCTTACTTAAGAAGAATCGTGGCTTTGTTCTGCAGGACCTCAAGATACCCGGTTTGTTTTGTTTCTATAGCCTTGGTTAGGCCGGTGCTATCCTTAAAAGTAATTACCCCGGGTTTGAGCTTGGCAATCACCGGGGCATGAAACGCTAAAATGCCAAGATAACCTGATTCCGAAGGAGCCACCAGAGAAACCGCCTCTCCTTCATATATTGTCTTATCGCTGGAATAAATACCGATCTGAAAAATATTAGCCATATCCTATTTATTATTAAGCAGCTGTTTATTTTTCTCTATCGCTTCTTCGATTGTGCCCACCATATAAAATGCCTGCTCATGCAAATGGTCAAGCGAGCCGTCGATAATCATCTTAACCCCTTTAATCGTATCCTCAAGCTTCACATATTTTCCCTTCATCCCGGTAAAGTTCTCCGCCACAAAAAACGGCTGGGAAAAAAATCTTTGCACTTTACGCGCCCGCTGCACGGTTAATTTATCCTCATCCGATAATTCATCGACTCCCAGGATTGAAATAATATCGCGCAGGTCTTTATAACGCTGCAGGACCTTCTGCACGGCTAATGCGGTGTTATAATGATCGTCGCCCAGGAGGCGCGGGTCCATAATCCGCGAGGTAGAATCCAGCGGATCAACCGCAGGGTATATGCCCAACTCGGAAATTTGGCGCGACAGGACAATTTTAGCGTCAAGATGTGAAAATACGGCAGCCGGGGCAGGATCAGTCAAATCATCCGCCGGAACATATACTGCCTGGATAGAAGTAATCGAACCGTTGCGGGTGGAGGCAATCCTTTCCTCAAGCTGGGCCACTTCCGTTGAAAGATTCGGCTGATAACCTACTGCCGAAGGCATACGCCCAAGCAAGGTAGAAACTTCCGAGCCTGCCTGGATATAACGGTAGACATTATCAATAAATAAGAGCACGTCTTTTCTCTCCTGGTCGCGAAAATACTCTGCCATGGTCAAAGCGGATAAACCGATACGCAGGCGCGCTCCCGGCGGCTCATTCATCTGGCCAAAAACCAGGGCGCTGTTTTTAACTACCCCGGATTCATTTAGCTCAAGCCATAACTCGTTTCCTTCCCTGGTGCGTTCGCCAATTCCGGCAAAAACCGAAACACCCCCGTGCTCCGCAGCAATGGTCCGGATTAATTCCATAACAATAACTGTTTTGCCTACTCCTGCCCCGCCGAATAATCCTACTTTTCCCCCTTTAGGAATAGGCGCCAAAAGGTCAAGCACTTTTAATCCTGTTTCCAAAATATTCTCAATGGGCAGCTGTTCCTCAAAATTTGGCGAATCCCTATGTATAGGATTTCTTATTTCCGGATGCTCTAATTTACCCTTACCGTCAATCGGTTCACCCAAAAGATTAAATATCCGGCCTAAAGTCTGTTTGCCTATGGGCACGGTAATCGGGCTGCCGGTATCATTTGCTTTCATACCGCGCACTAAACCGTCTGTAGACCCCAAAGCAATGCAACGCACGGTGCTGTTGCCGATATCCTGAGCAACCTCCAGAGTAAGGTTAATTCCTTCCTCCTGGACTTTAATCGCGTTCAAAAGCTGCGGCCCCTGGCCCTCCGGAAAACGAATATCCACGCTTGGCCCGATAATCTGAATAATCTGCCCCTCTGCCATAATTTTATCCTTTCAACGCTTCAGATGATGAAGTGATCTCTAAAATATCCTGGGTAATTCCCGCCTGCCTGACCTTATTCCTCAAAAGCAGCAACCCCTCTAAGAGTTCTTTGGCGTTATCAGTTGCGGTTTTCATGGATATAGTCCGGGCGGCGTGCTCGGAAGTAAAAGCCTCTAAAAAAACAAGGCGCATTTTAACCAAAAGGTATTGCGGGACTAAATCCTCCAGTATACTTTCTAAATCCGGCTCGACGATATATTCAGCCGGTTTTCCTTCTTTTGATTCAATAGGCAGGAGGCGCTCGATATTTGCCTTCTGCACGATGGAATTTTCAAAATAGGTATAAGCCAAATAAACCGAACCAACCTGGCCGCTTAAGAACAATTGCATAAGTTCCGTAGCAATCTTATCACAAGTACTTTGTGTAAATTTCGCGTTTAAGCCTACATATGAATTTATAATTTTTACCGGCCTGGCCCTAAAATAGCTTAAGCCCTTCTGGCCAATCAAAATTAGTTTCACCTTATCTGTACCATTTTTATCCAAGAATCCTTCCACAGCGCGAATGATATTTTGATTATATGCTCCGCATAAGCCGTTGTCGGAAGCAACCACGCAGAGGGCGATATCGCCTGAGCCAAAAGATTTTTTAAAATAGCCCGCCGGATCCCCCGATGATAAACCAGCCAGGTTATGCATAAGATTTTCCAGCCTCAAGGCATAAGGCCTTAAAGCGAATAACAGGTCCTCGATACGGTTAAGCTTGGCAACCGAAATCATCTGCATGGCCCCGGTTACTTTTTTAGTATTCTCAACACTGCGAATACGATTTTTTATCTGCTTTATGGGCTGCGGCATAATTTTTTAAGGTTTAATCAAAAATTCTTTTTTAAAATCAGCAATTAAATTATCCAACTTGTTTTTCAGGTTTAAATCCAATTCATTCTTTGAAGTAATCTCCGCTTGAATTTCCGGATATTTCTGCTCGATAAATTTATAAAGCTGGCTCTCAAACCTCTTAACCGCGACAAGAGGCAGGTCATCCAAATACCCGTTGGTGCCGGCGTAAATAATAATTATCTGTTTTGCTGTTGCCAAAGGCTCATACTGCACTTGCTTTAATACCTCCACCATCCTTTCGCCGCGGGTTAGCTGAGCGCGCGTAGTTTTATCCAGATCCGTGCCGAATTGCGTAAAGGTTACCAGTTCCCGGTACTGCGCAAGATCCAACCGGAGTTTTGAAGCCACCTGGCGCATCGCCTTGCTCTGTGCCTTGCCTCCCACGCGGGAAACCGATAATCCCACATTTACCGCGGGCCGCACACCGGCATAAAATAGATCGCTTTCCAGATAGATCTGTCCGTCAGTAATCGAAATTACGTTGGTGGGGATATAACTTGAAATATCTCCGGCCTGAGTTTCAATAATTGGAATCGCCGTTATTGAGCCTGCCCCCAGTTGATCGTTTAATTTTGCGGCTCGCTCAAGCAGCCGCGAATGTAAATAGAAGATATCGCCCGGATAAGCTTCTCTTCCCGGAGGCCTCCTTAAAAGTAAAGATAACTGCCGGTAAGCCTGGGCGTGTTTGGATAAGTCATCGTAAATTACCAGGACGTGCTTTCCGGCATACATAAATTCTTCGGCCATAGCGGTGGCCGCGTAAGGAGCAAGATACTGCAGGCTTGCCGAAGCCCGGCTGGAAGCGCTGACAATCGTAGTGTAATCCATTGCCCCGTGTTTTTTAAGTACTTCACTTACCGCCACCACACTGGATAACTTTTGGCCGATCGCGCAATAAATACAATAAACATCCTTGCCTTTTTGATTAATAATCGTATCGATGGCAATGGCGGTTTTTCCGGTTTGGCGGTCTCCGATAATCAACTCGCGCTGGCCACGGCCGATAGGGGTCATCGTATCAATAGCCTTTATCCCGGTCTGCAATGGTTCTTTTACCGGCTGCCTCTGGACCACATTAGGGGCAGAGGATTCCAGCGGCCGCGCCGATTGCGTATTGACCTGGCCTTTACCGTCGATTGGCCGGCCTAAGGCATTGACTACCCTGCCAACCAAAGCTTCACCTACAGGAACCTGCACAATCTTACCTGTACGTTTGACAATATCCCCTTCGCGGATATTTTTATCCGGGTTGTCCGTGCCAAAAATTACTACCCCGACGCTATCCTCCTCCAAGTTTAAAACCATCCCCATGATATTATCGGAAAACTGGACCAATTCTCCCATCATTACATCATCCAAACCGTAAATACGCGCGATGGTATCCCCCACCTGGATAACTGTGCCGATAGACTCGGTACGCAGGCGCGTCTTATATTTTTCTAACTCCTTCTTAATTATTGAAGTAACCTCTTCCGGTTTTAAAACCATATCAATCCATCCTTACTGTAGTAAGCCTCTCTCTTAGGCCCTCGAGGCGTTTTTTTACCGAACCGTCAATAATAGTATTACCGATAATTATCTGGACTCCTCCTAACAAACTGCCGTCTAAATTTATATAAAATCTTAGGTCCTGTTTAAATTTTTTCTTTAAAGCCGCCTCTATTCTTCTAATCAGATCCAGATCCAACGGGAAAGCAGTCTTAAGCAGCACATCAACCTGCCCTTGATGGCTGTATTTTGCACGTAAGTACTCGGCAACATCCAAGAAGATATTGAAACGTTTTTTTTCAAGAAGGAGCTTTAATAAATTACGCATCTCATCAGCAACACCGTCCTTGATTACTCCATCGATAATCAGGCACTTCTCAAGGTAAGAGATCTCCGGATTATCCAGCAACTGGCCAAACCCCGGATTATCGCGGATAATATTCTTTACAATTACCAGATCCTCCAGGGCTTTATCTGTTCCGCAATTGGCCTTAGCAAAACTTAAGAAAGCTTCGGCATACCTGCTGACCACTGCTTTATCTTTGATCATTCCACTTTCTCAATTTCTTTAATAAAATTTTCCACTATTTTGCGGTCACCGTCTTCAGTGAGCCTCTCCTGGATTACGCTTTTAGCAGCGCCCAGGGCAATATCCACAATCTTATCCTTGAGCTGTTCCTGAACCTTAGAGACCTCGTATTTTACCTGATTGCGCGCATCGGTAATAATGTCCTGCGCCTCCTCATAAGCCTTCTTGCGCATTTGGGAATTTATCTCCTTACCTTCTTCAATGGCCTCCTTAATCTTTGCCTGCGCTTGATCGGCAATTAAAGAAATCTTAGCCTCATAATCAGACTTAAGCTTGGCAATCTCAAGCTTAGAATTCTCTATCTCACCAAGCTCAGAGCTAATTTTTTCCCTGCGCTGGTCCAGGAGACCAAGGATTTTCTTCCAGGCAAAATGCTTGAGCAGAAATAACAGCAGAAAAAAACTTAAAATTTGGGCAAAAATCTCATTTGCGCTGAGCATCTTCAATAATTCCACCTGACTATTCCTTTCCGATTATTTTCCGGCGTACATAAAAGCAAAAACCAAGACATAAATGGTAATTGCTTCGATAAAAGCGCAACCGATAATCATATTCATCATGATCTTATTGGTTGCCTCCGGCTGCCTACCGATCGCCCCCAATGCCGCAGCTACCGCTATACCTAAACCGAGCGCTGAACCTAATGCTGCTAAGCCCAGCGACAAAGGAACGCCTAAATCTAAAGCTGCTTTAAAATCCATTTCATCCTCCTTTTATTATACAGTTTCTTCTTCGTGAATTAATACCAGTGCAAAATATATTGTCGTTAACAAAGTAAAAACTACTGCCTGAACAATTGCGGTTAATACCGCCATCGACATATTAAAAAATAAAATCGGAAATCCTTTAATGCCAAAACCGGAAAGCAAACCGATTAAAACCTCATCCCCCCAAATATTTCCCCGCAGACGCAGAGATAAGCTTAACGGGCGAATAAGCTCGGTAATAATGTGCAAAAAAAACATAAATAACGGCAAAATAACCGTAAAGGCCAATACGCCCCGCGGCTTGCCGGCCAAGTGGTCCACATACCCTAGAAAGCCCATCTCTTTTACCGCGGTATATTGCACATAAAAAAATACGCACAGTGACAAGGCCAGCGTCGTGGACCAGCTGGCGGTGGAGGCTTTTACAAACGGAATAAGCCCGGAAAGATTCATAAAAAGTATATAAACAAAGAGTGTGCCGATAAAAGGAGTATATTTTCTGCCCTTAGGCCCCAGGATCCCGCAAATAAAATCATTCAGCCCTCCCACAACCACCTCAGCGCAGTTTTGAAGGCGTCCGGGAATCAAATTATTCTTTCTGGAAGCAAAATAAGCCAGGATACCCAACACCAAAACAATAACCAGGGAATAACTGACATGCTCCCAGAGATGAATAAATTTAAATAACGGATTTGCCGGAAACTTCTCGGCTAATACGGCAAAAATATCCGGCAGCTCTGGGGCGGCGATATTCTGGCTCATTTCTTATTCATCCTGGCTACCATTTTTAAAATCCTGATCATCTCCATTACTCCGGCTATAAAACCAATGGCAACACTCAATAAAACTACATGGGGAGACAGGTTAAATTTCTTTTGTATAAAATCCCCCACAAAGTAACCTGAAAGCGGGCCGACTGCCAGCATAAATGGGATAAAAGTGACAAAGCCCACAGTTTTTACCCCTTTATAAAAATTTTCTTTACGCATAAACTACTGATAAAAAAATTGACGTCTGCTATCCACTATCGGATTTAGGACGTCTTCATTTTCCTAACTACTGCTAACACCTCTGTAAGTTCATATTATGATAACATAAAATCGAGGTTTGTCAATTACTCTTTATTCAGTTCTAGTGGCGATATTTAAGTTCTGTATACCCAGTTCATTAAAGATATCCAACAGATTGACTATATCCTTGAACCTGACCATTTTATCCGAAAACAAAATTACCTCTAAGCCGGGATTATCCCGATGGATCCTGGAAACTTCTGCCTTAAGGCTTTTGCGGGAGGTAAGTTTATTATCCAGATAGATCAACCCTTCATTGGTCACCGTAATACTGATCTGCCGGTTCTCCTGCATCGGGCTTCCCGTCGCCGAACTGGGCAAACTAACCCGGATATTCGATTGCAGGATGAGTGGAGTAGTAATCATGAATATGATCAAAAGCACCAAGATCACATCCGTAAACGGAGTAATATTTATTTCGGCGATCAGTTTTTGTTTTCTGGCAGGAGGCCTCATTTTTTTATCGCGCTCACCAAATCCATGGTTTCAGAAGCGGCTAATTCCATATCTTTGATAAAATCATCGATTTTTTTCATAAAATAATTGTAGGCAACCACTGCGGGCACAGCCACGCAGAGGCCGGCGGCAGTACAAGCCAGGGCTTCGGATATCCCGCTGATGACCACGCTTATTCCTCCTGAGCCGCTGGCGGAGATATCGTGAAAAGCCCGGATAATGCCTAAAACTGTCCCGAATAACCCGATATAGACAGCGACGCTGCCGATAGTGCCGATTATAGCGGTAAAACGTTCAAGTATCGTGGTCTCAATAATGACCTGGCGCTCCATATTATTGGAGGCCTCTTTCTCGCTGCAGTCAAAAAAACTTAAGCCCGCATAAACTACCTGGGCAAAAGGAGCCGGGCTGTCTTTACATATTTTAACCGCCGAATTCAGGCTTCCTTTTTTAATCTCTTGGCGGATCTTGAGCATGAAATCTTTGCGTTTTAACCTGGATTTCAGGCGATAAAAAATAATTCTTTCCAGGATAATGGCAACCGACAAAACCGATGCAGCCAAAAGTATGATCATGGTAAAACCGCCGACTTTGATTAATCCCCAGATATTCATGATGAAAATCCTCCTGTTTACTAAAATAAGGATAGAAAATAATCGTTATTGGAGATAATATAGCACAACTAAGATTTAAATACCACTTTTTCGATATGTATTTGCCGGTTTGCCGCAGAACGCTGGCCTCCCCCGGCACATTTGGGGCAGAGAAAACTTTTATTTATGCGTTCAAAATCCAAATTACATTTAGGACAATATAATTTTGTCTCTACCGGGTGAACGGATAATTCGACATCTTTAAGCCGGCTATCTTTTTCTCTAATCTCATCAAAATAAAGTTTGATGGCATCCGGATCCAAACCGCTGGAATCACTAACCGACAAAATAATTTCCAAGACTTCTTTTCCTTTGCCTTGAGTTAAAGCGTCCCGGATAATCTTCTCAACAAGATGATACTCATGCACGCCTAAAAACCTCCTCCTCCCGGATTTGAGTAGAGGCAGAATAGGTGTTCTTCATCGATAAACATTTTACCGGACAGATCTCCGGGCAATAGCCGCAGGAAACGCAACGCAAGCGATCAATCTTCCATTGCTTATCCGCCTTGGTTACGGTAATTGCCTGGGCAGGGCATTTCCTCTGGCACATACCGCAATAGATACACTTATTTATATCTATGGTAATGCTGCCGCGCGTATTCTTATAGTAAGTTTTAGGCACAAAAGGATAGCGAAAGGTTGCCGGCTTGGCGCACAAACTCTTTAAAACCTTTTTGGCCATCACGAATATCTTCATTCTTATCGCTCCGTACAACTTATACAGGGATCAATGGTCAAAACTAAAATCGGCACATCCGCCAGCTGGCATCCCGGCAATAATTTAACCATCGCCGGCACATTGGCAAATGTGGGAGTGCGCACCCTTAGGCGCTGGAGCAACCGCGAACCGTCCGCCTTGGCGTAATAAATTACCTCGCCCCGCGGCTGTTCAGTGCGGGCAAAAAATTCACCGTTTGGCGTGCCGGTCACTTTAACTTCAATATCCCCAGGTTGGATTTTTCCAACTGCCTGCTTAATCATGTCGATAGATTGAAAAATTTCCCGTATCCTTACCCGGCAGCGGCTATAACTATCCCCGGCTGTCTCGGTGATCGGCTCAAAATCAATTTCTTTATAAACAGCATAACCTAATTTACGCGTATCTAAACTGACCCCGCTGGCCCTCAGTGTCGGACCGACTGCCCCTAAAATATAGGCATCTTCCTTGCTTAATACGCCGACCCCCACTAAACGGTGTTTAACTGAACTGTCATTTATAAAAACATTGGTAATCTCTCTGATTTCTTTGGCGTAATTTTCTAATTTTGCCGTTATCTCTGCTAATTTTTCCGGAGAGATATCTTTTCTTACTCCGCCGATTTTGGCTGAACCAAAGATCACTCTGCCTCCGGTAGTCTCTTCGATAATATCCAGGATCTTTTCTCTCAATCTCCAGGTGTGCATAAACAGGGCTTCAAAACCAAAACCATCGGCCATTAATCCCAGCCATAAAAGATGGCTGTGGATCCGCGATAACTCCGACCAAATTACGCGCAAGTAATTGGCCCGCTTAGGCACCTCTATCTGCATGATCTCTTCAATCGCAATGCAATATGTCAGGCCGTGGATAAAACTGCAGATGCCGCAAATCCTTTCGGCAACATAAACAAAATCGATGAAATCCCTCTTCTCTACTAACCTCTCAAGCCCGCGATGGATAAATCCCAGCGAAGGAATCGCCTCGATTACCTTTTCATCCTCAACCACCAGATCCAAGTGGATCGGTTCAGGCAACACCGGGTGCTGCGGGCCAAAAGGTATAATTGTCCTCTTAGGGCTGTTCATTTTGCGGATTGAACCCTCTCTTTATAGAAGTACGGTAAAAATTACCTTTATAGTCTAAGGCGATGTCCTTAAATTTTACGCCGAATAAATCATGAATTTCGTTTTCATATAAAAAAGCGCACCAGTAAATACTGCTTATACTGGGAACCTCAATATTTAAATCCACAAGTTTGATCTTAACATTGGTAAAATGATACCCCTTATCAAAAGAGTAGTTTATCTCCAGGCACTCCGGTAGCTTGGTAGCCCCGATCTGCACCAAGCGGTGGCCGGATTTACAAAAATCTACGGCCTGGCTTAACAAATCCTTAATCTCGATATTAATTAATTTCTGCTCTTCGATCATCTTTATTCTTTCTTAACCAATTTTTCCATGAATACCCTGTCACGTAATTGCGAAACCTGCTCCCGCTTGAATATTTTATACCCTAATCTCTGGTGAAAATAAATATTACGCCTGCTCTTATGCCCGGTAAATGTCTCAAACCTTTTGGCCTGCCCAAATTTGGCCTCAATCCTGCGCATCAGTTTTCTGCCCAGGCCGTAATTCTGATAAGTTGGATGCACGATCAACCTTCTGATATGGCAAGTACCTTCTTCCAGATAAGCGCGCACCGAACCGACAATCCTGTCATGCATCACACTTTTTAAAAAAACCTTATTTTTAAAATCCCCCCTTAACTCCTCAAGGGTCTGGGTTAGCGGAGAAAGGCTAAAATCATTATAGATCTCAGCTTCGCTTTGATAAGCTAATTTTTGTAAATCCAGTATTTCCTGCGCGTCTTCAATAGCAGCTTCGGTAATAACCAGTTCCCCATTACCTGCGCTGATTTCCTGGAACTTTTTATGTTTTTCTTCCAGGATCGCAAGCCCCCTAACCACCCCGTCAATAATTGCCTCCGGCCTCACCGCGCATCCCGGCACATAAATATCCACGGGAATAATCTTATCCACTCCCCCGGAAACATTATAACATTCCCTAAATACTCCTCCGGAGGTAGCGCAAATACCCAAAGCCAAAACCACTTTTGGTTCAGGCATCTGATGATAAATATTCTGGATTACTTCTTTATTCTGCTCGTTCACTGAGCCGGTAACCAGAAAAATATCGGCATGCTTGGGATTGCCGGTATTGATTATCCCAAAACGCTCCAAGTCATAGACCGGAGTAAGGCAAGCCAATACCTCGATATCGCAGCCATTACAACTTGAGGCATCATAATGAATAACCCAGGGAGATTTTTTTAAATATGACATTTTATTTGGGTAAAATAAACAAAACTAAAATATTCCCAAAACCAAAAATTAAAGTTACCAGCCAGCAGCTTAATAAAGCCAGCTGCCATTTTACTCTGGCAAAAGTATTATCAATAAGGATAACCAGAAAATAGGCCAATAAACTCAAAAGCACTCCGGCAATCGGCAGATGGGCGAAGAACAAATAAATAAAACCTAAAACCAGCATATTTTCATACCAATGCGCTAACTCAATCATCGCCAGAGCCTTTCCGGAGAACTCCGTCGTAATCCCTTTAACCAGTTCCTGATGCGCATGGTGCGAAGTAGACAGGTCAAAGGGTGATTTCCTGAATTTCATCGCCAGGATATACAATAAACCAAACAAGATTCCCGGCAGGTAATAAATCAACGGACGGGCGAAGGAAACGATATCGGAAACATAAAAACTGCGCGTAACCATATACATACCCACGGCGCTTAAAATAATGATCGGCTCATAAGCCATCATCTGCAATAATTCTCTGTGGGCTCCGATAAAGCTGTACGGGGAGCTGGCCTTAAATCCGGCTAAGACAAAAAATATGGCCGCTAGTGTAAAAGCAAAGATCACCAGCAATATATCTTTTCCGGTAAAAAACAGGGCGCCGGTGAAAACGACTAAGACTAGAAAAAACCCGATGTAGAAATTCTGGGATCTCCTTACTACCAGGTTCTCTTTCTGGATTAATTTTAAAACATCAAAAAACGGCTGTAAGATCGGCGGCCCGATCCTGGACTGCATCCGCGCGGTAATCTTGCGGTCTAATCCAGCCAGAAGCCCTCCGGTTAAAGGAGCCAGGATCAAATATAATAAAATATTCAGGAATATATTCATAATAACGATAGACCCAACATGGCAATGACTAAAATAATACTGATGATTATTCCGAATTTAAGTAGTTTTGTTTCGTTAAAATAATCTCCCAGATAATAATTATACATCGACATACTCCTAACTCTCCCAGATGAGCCGCGAAACTCAACGTTATTATTGATATTTGCCCCGCCCAAATAGGCATCCACGACTTTAACCCGCTTACCGTAATTAATAAAACTCAAAGGAAAAAGCATAACCATCGCCAGCATGATCGACATAATCACGATATTCCCCTGGCTCATGGTAATCGTGCGGGCATAAATTTCAAGGCAATACGGCTCAATTAAAACCGAGGAAACCACCGGAAAAAACCCGCAAACACTCAGCGTTAATACCGATAGGGCTCCCAACGGAAACCACTGGCTCTTGCTGATCCCCTGCTCAATTTCATCTTTAGGTTCGGCAACGATGATGAGCTTACCCATCCATTTTACCCAGAAAAAAAGCGTTACCGAACTTCCGAAAACTACAAATATGGCAAGCAAAGGATTGTAATCTACCAGCGCTTTAAGCGCTGCCCATTTGCTGATTAACATGCCAAAGGGGGCCAAAAACATACCGGCCATGCCAATCTGGAGCATAATCGAGAGCTTGGGCAGAGTAATAATTAGCCCGGACATGTTTTCAATATTACGGCTGTGGATCTTATGCTCCACCGTACCGACACAAAGGAACAAAAGGCACTTGGCAGTAGCGTGAAATATTATAAGCAGGATTGCCGCCCACATCGCTTCATATGTTCCGATGCCGGCGCATAAAACAATCAGCCCTAGGTTGGCAATAGTAGAATAAGCCAAAATCTTCTTGGCATCGCTCTGTGAAACAGCCGCAAACGAAGCAACCAGAAAAGTTATTCCCCCGATTAATGCCAGAGCAAAACCGGCCATTGTTCCTTGTAAAACCGCGGCAAATCTCAAAATGATATATACCCCTGCTTTAACCATGGTGCTGGAATGCAGGAGCGCCGATACCGGAGTTGGCGCAACCATTGCTCCCAATAACCACGAAGAAAAAGGCAGCTGCGCGGATTTAGTCAGGCCGGCAAAACAAATCAACATCACCGGAATCAAAGCCCAGGCCTTACCCAATAACATTACTTTGCTCAACTCAATACTCCCGGTTGTCCTGTAAAAAATAATGATTGCCGCCAAAAATGCCAGCCCTCCTAAAAGATTAAATTCCAAAGCCCGGAAGGCATTGTTCCTTGACTCCTGCGTCCGCTTATACCCGATCAGCAGGAAGGAACAAATCGTAGTAATCTCCCAGAAAAAATAAAGCCAGAGAAGATTGTTGGAAAAAATCACCCCGAACATCGCCGAAAGAAATACAAAAACAGCAAAGAAAAAGAAATTACGCCTATCTTTTATCTCCTTATGATAGTCACGGTGAAAATCCTCCATATATCCGGTAGAATAAATACAGATTAGACTGCCGATAATACCTACTACCAGGGACATGATAATCGAAAATTTATCGATGAATAAATTATTTTCTGAAATAACCTTTGCCCCGCAGGAATACTCAAAATAAAACATTAAGGCTGCTTGGAGTAAAATAAGCAGGGTTACCCAGGCGCGTTTGAATTTTATCCCTAAATATAAAATATAACCTGCCAAAGCCCATTCCGTAAAAAACATGATTTTATCAACCAGATGGGACTCGGCCTTAAAATATTGGATACTTTGATGAAAAGTACTGATGAGCAGGACAATGACCGCTGAAGAAATGGCCAAGGCGGATATCTTTACTAGACCAGCCCGCAATCTTTCCCCTTTTAATAAAAGCAGGATTACGGATATGAATAACGGAAATATGATTAAAAACTCTAATAAATACAAAATTTTCTCCTTAAAGCATCGGCAGGATTGAACCGCCCATAAGGTATTTGTCGATATGGTGGGCAGAGCGCCTGCCTTCGGCAATTGCCCAGACAATCAGGGATTGGCCGCGGCGCATATCTCCACAGGCAAACACGCCTTTCTTGGAAGTCATAAAATTATCGCCTGTTTTTACATTTCCCTTTTGGTCTAAATCCAATTTAAGCTCTTCAATTATTCCTTTTTTCTCAGGATGCAAGAAACCCAAAGCCAAAATTACCAGGTCCGTTTCAATTTCAAACTCTGAACCCTTTAGCTCCTGCATAACCGGACACCCCGCAGCATCTTTTTTAAACTCCACCCTTACGCAGGAAAGTTTTTTAACTTTTCCGCTTGAGCCGGTAAATTTTTTGGTTAATATCGACCAATCCCTATTGCCTCCCTCTTCATGGCTGGTCGAAGATTTAAGCAATAAAGGATACTTTGGCCAAGGGTAATCTTTAGTGCGGCAGGAGGCTGGTTTAGGCATAATCTCGATCTGCATAACGCAGGATGCGCCTTGACGATGCGCCACTCCTACGCAATCCGCGCCGGTATCCCCGCCTCCGACAACCACTACGCGTTTATTTTTAGCGTCAATTAACTGGTCAGCTGGAATTTTTTCTCCCTTAATCCTCTTATTGGACTGGATCAGGTAATCCATGGCAAAATTGATTCCGAAAAGATTCCTGCCCTCGATATTCAGGTCCCGCGGCTGCCGTGACCCGCAGGCAATACAAACCACATCAAACTCATCCACCAGTTTCTTAATTTTATAATCAACCCCTATATTTGAAGAAGTCTTAAATTTTATCCCTTCCTTTTGCAGAATCTTTATCCGGCGATCGATTATTTTCTTCTCCAGCTTAAACTCAGGAATACCATAACGTAAGATTCCTCCAAGAGCATCATCTCTTTCAAAAACCACAACATTATGCCCGGCAGAATTTAGCTGGTCGGCGCAAGCCAGGCCGGCTGGCCCGGAACCGACTATGGCTATTTTTTTCCCGGTTCTCTTTTTTAAAATTCGCGGCTGGATTAAACCATTCTTAAAGGCATACTCGATAATACTCAACTCGTTTTCCCGGATAGTTACCGGGTCATCATTAATCCCCAAAACACAGGCATATTCGCAAAGCGCCGGACAAATCCTTCCGGTGATCTCGGGAAGATTATTAGTGGCCTTAAGTAAACTAAAGGCTTTTTCCCACTGGCCATGGAAAAGAAGGTCATTCCATTCCGGTATATAATTACCGATGGGGCAGCCAGAGTGGCAAAAAGGCGTGCCGCAATCCATACAGCGCGATGCCTGCTCCTTGCTTTGAAATTCAGTCCGCAATAAATTAACCTCGGCGAAATCTTTTATTCTTTCGCAAACCGGACGGTAGGTCCCGGGCTGTCTTTTAACTTTTAAGAATCCTTTTGGATCACCCATCAGTATATTCTCCCAGGTCAGCCTTCTTAACCGCCTCTTTCTCTTCCAATATGCGTTTGTACTCTAAAGGCATGACTTTGATAAAAAGATTGGTGTACTTATGAAAATCATCGAGGATCTCTTTTGCTCTGGGGCTTTGCGTGTATTTGTGGTGATTAAAAAGCAACTTTTTGATCGTCTCGGCGTCTTGGGCGTCTATTTTCTCTAAAGCCACCATTTCCAAATTGCATCTTTTCTTAAAATCGTTTCTTTCATCCAGGCAATAAGCAATCCCTCCGGACATCCCTGCCCCGAAATTCCTGCCGCATTTGCCCAGCACAACCACCCTTCCTCCAGTCATATATTCACAGCCATGGTCTCCCAAACCCTCAATAACCGCATTTAACCCGGAATTGCGGATACAGAACCTCTCTCCGGCAACCCCCCGGATATATGCCTCCCCGTTAATTGCCCCGTAAAAAGTAGTATTGCCGATAATAATATTTTCTTCCGGTTTATATTCAACTGACTTATCCGGGTAAATTATAATTTTACCTCCGGATATCCCTTTACCCACATAATCATTAGCCATGCCTTCAAGAGTAAAAGTAATCCCTTTGGCCAAAAAAGCCCCGAAACTTTGGCCGGCTACCCCTCTAAAATTACATTTAATCGTATCTTCGGGCAGCCCGCTTTCGCCAAACCTCTTGCAGACCTCTCCGCTTAACATTGCCCCGGTGGCGCGGTTTATGTTTTCAATCTTTTGATTTATTTCAACGTTTTTAGCTTCTATTAATGCCGGATTGGATAACTCAATCAGCCTTAAATCCAGGATCTTATCAATGCCGTGATCCTGCTGCTTACAATAATGCGTAATTACTGATTCTGGCACCTGAGGTTTATAAAGAATTTTAGAAAAATCGATTTCTTTTGCCTTCCAGGGTAAAATCCCCTGATTTAATTCCAGCAGATCCACCCTGCCGACCATCTCTTCTAATTTTTTTATGCCCAGAGAACTCATGATCTGGCGCAGTTCATTGGCAATAAAGGTAAAATAATTGATGATATATTCCGGCCTGCCGGTAAATCTTTTCTCCAAAACCTCATCCTGGGTAGCGATCCCGACCGAACAATTATTTAAATTACAATGGCGCAGCATCACGCAGCCCAAGACGATTAACACCGCGGTGCAGAAGCCGAATTCTTCAGCGCCAAGTAACGCGGCAATGGCCACATCGCGTCCGGTGCGCATCTGCCCGTCAGTCTGCAGGCGTACCCTGCTCCTTAAATCATTTAAGACTAAAGTCTGGTGCGTTTCTGAAAGCCCCAACTCCCAGGGGAGGCCGGCGTGTTTAATTGAACTTAAAGGAGAGGCTCCGGTACCTCCGTCCTGGCCGGAAATAAGGATCATATCGGCATGCCCCTTGGCTACGCCGGCTGCGACTGTGCCTACGCCGATTTCAGAAACCAGCTTTACGCTGATACGCGCTTTAGGATTCGCGTTTTTTAAATCAAAAATAAGCTGCGCTAAATCTTCGATTGAATAAATATCATGGTGCGGAGGAGGGGAAATTAAAGTAACTCCGGGGGTAGTATAACGGGTCTTGGCGATTATCGCGCTTACCTTATGCCCGGGAAGCTGCCCGCCTTCGCCGGGTTTTGCGCCTTGGGCCATTTTTATTTGGATTTCATCGGCATTAACTAAATAATTTGTGGTTACGCCGAAACGCCCGGAGGCAACCTGCTTTATCGCGCTTCTGGCAGAATCTCCGTTGGGCAACGGAACAAAACGCGCGGGGTCTTCGCCGCCCTCTCCGGTATTGGACCTTGCGCCTAACCTATTCATGGCGATAGCAATCGTTTCATGCGTGGCGCGGCTGATTGAGCCAAAACTCATCGCCCCGGTAGCAAACCTTTTTACAATTTCTTCAACCGGCTCAACCTGATCTAATGGTATAGATTTTTGTGTTTTAAATTTAAGTAAACTCCTTAAGGTAGTCGGATTTTTTGACTGATCATTGATAAAATTAGTAAACTCCTGATATTTTTTAAGATCATTATTGCGCACCGCGTCCTGCAAAGCGGCGATGCTATCCGGGTTCCAGAGATGAAATTCTCCGTCGCGCCTCCACTGATAAAGGCCGCCTGAAGCCAGATGATTTTCACCTTGGCTCCTTACGGCAAAAGCCTCCTTATGGCGCAGGATAGTTTCTTTAACAATTACGTCTAAAGATACACCATTAATCCTGGAAACGGTACCGGTAAAATATTCATCAATCACGTTTTGGCTTAATCCCACTGCTTCAAAAATCTGGGCCCCCCGGTAGCTCTGTAAGGTCGATATACCCATTTTGGAGAGAACCTTCAAGATCCCCTTGTCGATGGCTTTTATATAATTATGCTTGGCCTTTTCAAAACCAAGATTGAGTTCTTTTTCTTTTGCCATCTCCTCCAGGAGCTTAAAAACAAGATAGGGATTAACGCAATCAACTCCGTAGGCAAAAAGCAGGGCAAAATGGTTTACCTCGCGGGGCTCGGCACTCTCTAGAATAATGCTGATCTGCGTCCGCAAAGAATGCCGCACCAGATAATGGTGCAGTGCTGAAACCGCCAGGAGGCTGGGAATGCCGGCATAATTTTTATTCACTCCGCGGTCGCTTAAAATAATAAAAGTATAGCCTTTTTTTATCGCTTCTTCTGCTTCCTGAAATATTTTCTTAAGCGCTTTAGAAAAGTCTGTTTTGCCGCCTACCTTAAAAAGCAATGAAATGGTTTTGGTTTTAAAACCGTTCTTTCTTATTCTGCGAATCTTCTTAATCTCGATATCGCTTAAGACCGGTCGGGCCACTAATAATTTATGGCAGTGATCCTCGCCATCGCTTAAAATATTCTTTTCCGGGCCTAAATAACTAGCCAGGCTCATTACCAGTTCCTCACGGATCGGATCAATCGGAGGGTTAGTTACCTGGGCAAATAATTGTTTGAAGTAAGAAAACAAAAGTTGCGGCTTAGCTGAAAGCACGGCATGCGGAGTATCATTACCCATCGAGCCCACCGGCTCTTGAGCATTTTCAGCCATTGGCTTAATAAGCATTTTCAGATCTTCGCGGGTATAACCAAAAGCCTTTAGCTGGGTTAAAATAGGGACAGCGACCATTTTTTTCTTCACCTCTTTATTCAAGAAAAAATGGGCGCTGTCCCTATTTTTATCTAGTTCTAGTATATTTTTCTTAACCCATTGCTCATATGGCTTATCTTCGCTGAGCTCTTTTTTTATCTGGCTGTCTTCAATTATACATCCGGCTTTTGTATCGATAAAAAATGTCTTGCCCGGCTCAAGCCGTCCTGAATGCAGAATAGCGGAAGGCTCAATATCCAGAACTCCGACCTCAGAAGCCATCACCACAAAATCATCTTTGGTCACAATATAGCGGCACGGCCGCAATCCGTTACGATCAAGGACCGCTCCGATAGACACACCATCAGTAAAAACCATGGCTGCCGGGCCATCCCAAGGTTCGATAAGGCAGGTATGATATTTATGGAAAGCCCTTACCTCTTGGGCAAGCAGATTATTCTGCTCCCAGGCAGCCGGTATAAGCATCGAGATTGACTGCGTCAGGCTTCTCCCGGACAAGGTTAGGAGCTCAAAAACATTATCAATGGTCGCCGAGTCACTACCGCCGGGCACAATTACCGGGAATATTTTCTTTAGGTCTTGGCCAAACAATTCGCTCTTTAAAAAATCTTGGCGGGCGCGCATCCAGTTAATATTACCTCTTAAGGTGTTGATCTCTCCGTTATGGGCGATAAACCTAAACGGCTGAGACAGGTCCCAGGTAGGAAAAGTGTTGGTGGAGTAACGTGAATGCACCATGGCTAAAGCGCTTTTAATCTCCTGGGAACTCAAATCCAAAAAGAAGTTTTCCACCTGATGCGGCATAAGCAGGCCTTTATAGATAAAGGTGCGGCTGGATAAGCTGGGAATATAGAAAAAAGTTTTTTGTTTTATTCTGGAAGCGCGGATAATATTTTCAACCTGCTTGCGGATAACATAAAGCTTCCTTTCAAAAGCCGGGCAATCGGTTATTTTTTTACCGCGCCCGATAAAAATCTGCTCAATTTGCGGCTGGGTATCTACGGCGGTTTTACCGATATCCTGATTATTTACCGGCACACTGCGCCAGCCTAAAAATACTAAAGCTTCATCATGAATGACTTTTTCAAATGTTTCTTTGCAGAATTTGCGCTCGTTGGTATCTTGAGGCAAAAATACTAACCCTGAGGCATATTCACCTTCTTTAGGCAGACGGATATTTTCTTTTTCGCATACAGAAGAAAAAAATTCATGCGGAAACTGAATAAGCAGGCCTGCTCCGTCACCGGTTTTAGGATCTGCGCCGGTTGCTCCGCGGTGGCTCAGGCGGCGTAAAACCTCCAGGCCCTGCTTGACAATATCATTACTCTTTTTACCTTTGATATTGCAAACAAATCCCACTCCACATGAGTCATGCTCAAACCGTGGATCGTATAAACCCTGCTTTTTTGGCAAATGTACCTGTTTCATAAATTTGTTTTCCACCTTGAGACATCAATACCTAATTTGTTTATTTTCACGCGCATTGTGTTACGGTTAATCCCCAGGATGCGGGCGGCCTTAAGCTGGTTGCCTTCACAACGCTCTAGTGTCTGTTCGAGCAAAGGTTTCTCGATTGCTTCTAAAACGGATTTATATAATACTCCTTTTTTCTCAATAAACAATGAATTTTCTAATTCCACCACCCTATCTTTGATAAAAGCCAGGTCCCTTATACAATCCTTTTTCACGACGCGGATCACGTTTTCCTGGCTTGTATCCGGGGATAAAGTATATCCCTCCTGCTTTAGCATTTTAGCCAAGGCTTCTTTTGTTTTAATTTCATCTTCGGTAATAAGTATGGTAATCATATCCTGCCTAAATTTTATGCATCGCTACTGACAAAAAAGACGTTCATTTTGGCAAAAAACAGTTTTAGCCAGCATGAACGTCTATGTTCTTTTTGTTATGTCTTAAGCACTACGCTGTGCTTACTATAATCTTATACTACTATGCCACTATTTAATGAACAGCATTTCGCGATACTTAGGCAAATCCCAGGCATCATCGGAAACTACGCATTCCAGCTGGTCAACATGCTTTCGAATATGCTCCATCAAAGGTTTAAGCTCATCAAAATAAAGCTTGGCGCGTTTTTCATTGCTTAGCTTCCTAGCATCCTCAAGCAGCTTAACCATTTCACCAACATTTCTGCGCACATAATATATCTTAGCGACTATTTCAGCCAAATGTTCTTTTTTGTCTTTTAATGCCGCGATATCTACTTTTAAGCCGGCATCTTTCTGCAACTTGACCAACGCGTCCAGGTTTGCCGCCAACAATTTTTCATATTCATAGCCTGCCGGCACTACCGAAGCATTAACCATTTCGTTTAAGGTATTGGCCTCGATTTCAAGAATCAAGTTATACATATGGACCCAGATATGGTAACGGGCAATCAACTCTTCTTTAGAGAAGACTTTGTACTTCTCAAAAAGGGCAATATTCTCTTTTTTGGTTAAAGCTTCCAGGGATTCATAAGTTGAAGCGATATTCGGTAACCCTCGCTTCTTGGCTTCTTTAATCCATTCTTCCGCGTAGTTATTTCCTTCAAAGCGGATATCTTTGGTTTCTTTAACAATCTTGGAAATTACCATTAACACCGCGGAATTAAAATCCTTTCCCGTAGATTTGGCCCGCTTGATCTGTTCAGCGACATAATCAAGGCTTTCAGCAATGATGGTATTGATTACCGCAATGGGTGTGGAGATATTCTGCGATGAACCGACGGCACGGAATTCAAACTTTGCGCCGGTAAAAGCAAAAGGCGAAGTACGGTTACGGTCAGTTGAGTCCTTGTTGAATTTAGGCAAGCGGGCTATGCCTAAATCAATAATATCAGCTTTAGAAACTTTAGACTTAACCCCTTTTTCAATCATATTTAAAATAGAGGTTAACTGCTCCCCTAAGAATACACTAATAATCGCCGGAGGGGCTTCATTAGCGCCTAAGCGGTGCTCGTTGCCGGCAAGGGCAACTGAAGCGCGCAATAAATCGGCGTGCAGATAAACCGCCCTTAAAACCGCGGCTAGGACGGCTAAAAATTGTAAATTATCTTCCGGAGTCTGTCCCGGATTAAGTAAATTATCGCCTTTATCATCTGCCAGCGACCAGTTTAAATGCTTGCCGCTGCCGTTGATTCCGGCAAAAGGTTTCTCATGCAATAAACAAACCAGGCCATGGCGTAAAGCAACTTTTTTCATCAATTCCATAAGCAACTGATTGTGATCGGCGGCAATATTTGATTCTTCAAATATCGGAGCAAATTCATACTGATGCGGGGCAACTTCATTGTGCCGGGTCATTACCGGTATACCCAATTTATAAGCCTCTTCAGCCACCTCAAACATAAAATTAACCACCCGCTCTTTAATCGTGCCGAAATACTGATCCTCTAACTGCTGGCCTTTAGGAGATGGCGCTCCAACCAGGGTCCGGCCGGTCATGATCAAATCCTGGCGTAAATTGTAATAGTTCTTATCGATCAGGAAATATTCCTGCTCCGGCCCGCAGGTAGAAAATATCTTTTTTACATCTTTATGGCCGAAAAGTTTAATCAGGCCTAAAGCGGCATTGTTTAACGCTTCATCCGAACGTAAAAGCGGCAGCTTCTTATCCAGGGCTTCTCCATGGTAAGAAATGAATATCGTGGGAATACAGAGAGTCTTACCGAGCTTGCTTTCAATAATAAATGCCGGGCTGGAAGGATCCCAAGCAGTATAACCTCTGGCTTCAAAGGTTGCCCGGATTCCTCCTGATGGAAAACTGGAGGCATCCGGTTCACCCTGGATTAATTTATTCCCCGAGAATTTTTCGATTACTTTTCCCGGAGCGGTTATCGAAATAAAACTGTCATGCTTTTCCGCGGTAAGCCCGGTCATCGGCTGAAACCAGTGCGTATAATAAGTAGCGCCTTTTGCCATTGCCCAGTCTTTCATCGCGTTAGCAATCTCATTTGCCTGCGCTAAAGTTATGGTTTTACCTTCGGACATCCAGGTCTTGAATGCCTCAAAAGTACCTTTGGAAATATGCTTTTGCATGGTCTCGGTGCTGAAGGTATTCACACCGAAATAAGAAGAAACTTTTTTAGGAGAATCTATTTTCTCTAATTCGGTACTTTTAATTTTAAATAAAACTTTCTGTCTTATACTCATTTCTTCCTCCTAGCCCACAAGGGCACACCCGCGCAATTCCTTATAAGCGCGGGGTGTTGCATGAAATAGTTAATTTATTCTACCACAATCAGTAAAAATTAAAAGAGGCATTCTTTAAGGTCCCAGAACGCCCCTGTTCTCTCTAAGTACAAGTAAAAAACTTGCGCTTCTGGTAACCTGTTTTCTTACCCAATAGCTATTGCCCCGCGTTCTTCAGTTCTTATACGCACACACTCCTTAAGATCCAAAACAAAGATCTTGCCATCCCCGGTTTCACCGGTCTTAGCCCCTTTAACAATGGCTTTGATTGTCGGCTCAAGATAATTATCATTTACGGCAATTTCAAGACGAATTTTACGCAAAAGGTTTCCGGTTTCCCTGGCCCCCCGATAAACTTCCGTCACGCCTTTCTGCCGGCCATGGCCTAGGACCTCGCTTACCGTAAGCAAATTCACCTGCGCTTTATACAACTCTTCTTTTACTTCCTCTAATTTATACGGTTGAATTATCGCAATGACTAATTTCATGTATCCCTCCTTGCCCACAAGGGCACACCCGCGCAATTCCTTATAAGCGCGGGGTGTTATTCTAAAATTGTATATGCGCGTTCACGATGCTGGGTAAGGTCAAGGCCAACCAGCTCATCCTTTTCGCTTACCCGCATCCTAAAGAAGACATCTACCAGTTTGTAAATAACGAAAGTGGCAAAGAAAGTGTAACTAACCGCAACCACAACCGCAACTAATTGTATCAGCAGCTGTTTAGAATTACCATAGAATAATCCATTTGCGCCGGCCGGGTTAATTATCTTAGAAGCCAATACCCCTGTCAAAAGCGTGCCAAGTATCCCTCCGACGCCATGCACGCCAAAAGCATCCAAAGAATCATCATAACCAAACCGCGGTTTGGTTACGGCAACCGCGATAAAACAAATTATGCTGGCGGCAATCCCGATAATAATGGCTGAAATCGGGCTGACAAATCCTGAGGCAGGAGTAACAGTAGCAAGTCCTGCAATTGAACCGGTTACGATTCCAAATACCGTGGGCTTGCCATTACGGATCCACTCCAAAAATGCCCAGCTTAAACCCGCTGCTGCTGCGGCAGTATTGGTAGCAATAAAAGCGCTTACGGCAACTCCATTTACCGCTAAAGCGCTTCCGGCATTAAAACCATACCAGCCAAACCATAAAAGCGCAGTCCCCAAAACTACAAAAGGAAGATTATGCGGCGATGGCGTATGCTCCAGGTTTTTTCGCTTACCGATAACAATCGTCGTAACTAAAGCGGCGATGCCTGCGCTGGTATGCACGACAATTCCTCCGGCAAAATCCAAGACACCCAGGTTCCTGAGCCATCCGCCAACTCCCCAAACCCAGTGGCACAAAGGATCATAAACAAATGTTGCCCAGAGCAAAGTGAAAACTAAAAATGCCGAAAACTTCATCCGCTCGGCAAAAGCGCCGATAATTAAAGCCGGAGTAATCACGGCAAACATCATCTGAAAAACCATAAATGCCTGATGCGGGATAGTCGCGGAATAACCCGCGTAAGGAGTCGCCCCCACTCCGTTTAAGCCAAACCAACTAAGCCCTCCCCAAAATCCGTTGCCCGGGGCAAATGCAAGGCTGTAACCAAAAAGTATCCATTGCAAAGATAATAAACATAAGGCCACAAAACATTGCATTAAGACACTTAAGATATTCTTGCGCCTGACCATGCCGCCGTAGAAAAAAGCCAGGCCGGGGGTCATCAACATTACAAAGGCCGCCGACATCAAAACGAATAACGTATCTGCTTGATTAATCATCTCACCTCCCATAAATAGTTCTTTCTCTTAAGCCCCATTTCCCGATTAGCTTCGAAACAGTTTCCAAGTTGAAGCGGAAACTGTTTCGATTAATTCCTCTTATACTACACAACTGGATAATCAACTGTGTAAAATTTGGGTAAATAAAAAAGCGCCTTTACGGTTTTTTCTTAACCGTATTGGCGCCGACATTGCGCTATTCAATATAAACACTACAGCGTGCCTATATTAACTTATAATCATACAAGTAAACAATTGCTTGTTTTGGTAACTTAAATTTTTATCCTATCGCCGAGTTTCCCTGCTCTTCGGTGCGGATGCGGATACATTCCTTAAGATCCAGGATAAAGATTTTACCGTCGCCAGTTTCACCGGTCTTAGCCCCTTTAACAATAGCTTTGATTGTCTGGTCAAGGTAGTTATCATTCACGGCAATCTCAAGACGAATTTTACGCAAAAGGTTTCCGGTTTCCTTCGAACCACGGTAAACTTCCGTCACGCCTTTCTGCCGGCCGTGCCCTAAAACTTCACTTACGGTAATCAGGTTTACTTCCGCTTTATACAATTCTTCTTTTACTTCCTCTAATTTATACGGTTGAATTATCGCAATGACTAATTTCATAAAAACCTCCTTGTGAGAATCCAGGGGACGGTTCTGGAAAATCCAGAACCGTCCCCGTGTTTTTCGCTATTCTAATATGGTATACGCCCTCTCTCTATGCTGTGTCAGGTCAAGGCCCATAGCTTCTGACTTCTCATCCACCCTGACCCCGATAAAAATATCTACTAATTTGTAGATGATAAAGGTCATAACTCCCGTATAAACAACAGTTACCCCTACAGCTAAAAGCTGAACCAGGAACTGTTTGGGGTTACCAAAAAATACTCCGTTGGCACCGGCGGAATTAACCAGCTTGGAGGCAAATAACCCGGTAGCCAATGCCCCCCAAATTCCTCCGACACAATGCACGCCAAAAGCATCCAGCGAATCATCATAACCAAACAAAGGTTTGATTACGGTTACAGCGATAAAACAAAATACACTTACCAATAAACCGATAATAATTGCCGGGATAACACTGACAAAACCCGCCGCTGGAGTAATCGCAACTAATCCGGCAACCGCGCCCGAACAAAGGCCGAAGATAGTCGGTTTACCATTACGGATCCACTCAATCAAAGCCCAACTTAAACCCGCGGCCGCCGCGGCAGTGTTGGTCACGACAAAAGCGTTTACCGCCAGGCCATTTGCCGCTAAAGCGCTTCCGGCATTAAAACCAAACCAGCCAAACCATAAAAGCGCCGTGCCTAAGACCACAAAAGGCATATTATGCGGTGTAGGTACATTTTTCTCCAGGTTATTTCTTTTACCTAACACAATTGCCGTCACTAAAGCAGCGATACCGGCGTTGATGTGCACGACAGTGCCTCCGGCAAAATCCAAAGCTCCCAAATTCCTCAGCCATCCACCTATTCCCCAAACCCAGTGGCATAGAGGATTATAAACAAAGGTTGCCCAAAGCAGGGTAAAAATTAAAAAAGCCGAAAACTTCATCCTCTCGGCAAACGCACCGATGATTAAAGCCGGAGTGATTATCGCGAACATCGCCTGAAAGATCATAAAGGCCTGATGCGGAATCGTTCCGGAGTAGTCCGCATAAGGCTCTAAACCTACTCCATTTAAACCCAGCCATTGCAGCCCTCCCCAGAATCCATTTCCCGGGTGAAAAGATAAACTATAACCCACCAAAACCCATTGCAGGCTTAAAACACACATAATGATAAAACATTGCATCAAAACACTTAACACATTCTTGCGCCTGACCATGCCGCCGTAGAAAAAAGCCAGGCCGGGAGTCATCAATAAAACCAGCGCTGATGAAATCAAAACCCACGCCGTATCGCCTGAATTAATCATCTTGCTCTCCTTTTCTTATATTAATCTATTCTTAATTTATCCTTCACCATCTGCGCGTAAACTTTATTGATGCGCTTGGTCTTAAACCAGCGCTCAATTGTAGTCACCTGAATATCCAGCTTTTTGGATAAATCATACAAGGTATAGCTTCTTTCTTCTTTTAGCTGGATCAATTTATCGATCAATTTTCCGTCAATCATGGAAATTACATATGCATTTGATAAAACAAATGTGCAAAAAAAGTTAATAAAAAAGCGCTCTATTTTCATAGAACGCCTATGTTTAAGTCTCACACTTCAATGTGTCTTACATTACTACAAGTAAAAAATACTTAAATCTGGTAACTAAATTTTATCTAAATGTTTTTGGGATTTAGCCCTGATCTTGCGCATCAGCTTAACCACGCTGACATGGGATATCCCCATACGCTTGCCTATATCTCTGGTAGTCAGGCCCTGGCTAAAATAATCAAGCAGCCTTTTCTCTTTCGGGTTAAAACCATTATCCCGGATGCTTTGCGCTAAAAACTTATTGTGTAAATCCTGCCGGCAATCCGGACAAGACCAATATTTCCCCAATACCTCTTCTACGGTTGCCTCATTATTGGTATTCAAAGAAGCATCCATACTAATAATATTGGAACGCTCATTTACTTTACGGATATAGTTCCTCAAGTGGAAATAACATCCCTGCAAGATATAGCTGTCGGTCTTATCGCTAAGCTTGCCTTTTAGAAAATTACTCCAAAGGTGGATTGAGGCCTCCTGATACAGATCCTCATGGCTAAACGAACGATAGCGTCCGTTTAACTTATAGGCAATCCGCTTAATGGTTGGCGACAGTTTCCGGTGCAACTCCTCAAAACCCATAGTTTACTCCCTTGTTAAAACAAAAACGTCCTTTGGTCCCATATGGGTACACCCCGCGCTTATAATGTATTGCGCGGGTGTGCCCTGGTGGGCAAAGGACGCCTTAGTCCTGACAAAATAAAAAAGCCTTCCGGCAAACCTTTCTCGCCAGAAGACTTCTGTGTCTTTTGCTACAACGCTGTAATCTATTTAAAGTTTAACACATTTCAGGGATTTGTCAACTAAAATTCCCAAAACGTTTCCGCAATTCTTCGATAGCAAATATCGATAGCATAAATAGAAATAATATCACCCAGTCCCCTGAGCTTAAACCCGTAGTATTGAATATCTTCTGAAAAAACGGCACGTAGATCAAGACGCAGGTAAAAATAAACGAAATGGCAATACTCCAGAAAATACGCATATTACTGAAAAACCCGATCCTAAATGTTGAATATTTTTCGCTGCGGCAATTAAAAACATTGGCGATTTGCATCACGACAATACCAACAAAAAGAATGGTCATTGCCTTCAGATGCAGCGGATTAGTAAAGGTAGTGTCATTTGGCTCAAGCTGCATTCCGGGTTTCCATCCTCCCTGAAAAAGTATAAGATAATAGGAACCTAAGGTTGCCGCCGTGCTCAACAGCCCCAAAATGATATAACCTCTAAAGAGCACCATTTTATCAATCACTCCTTTATTCTTAGGCCTTGGCGGAAGGTTCATTATCCCCGGCTCGGGTTTCTCCGCGCCTAAGGCCAAGGCGGGAAAAATCTCCGTGCCCAAATCAATAGCTAAAATCTGCAGTACGGCAATCGGCACGGGAATCTTAAATAAAACATAGAATATAAAAGGTATCCCCTCGGGTACAAGGTGGGCGAAGATATAGGTAATAAATTTCTTGATATTATCGAATACCGCCCGGCCCTCTTCAATAGCCGAAACGATACTGGCAAAATTATCGTCGAGCAGAACCATCTCGGCGGATTCTTTGGCCACGTCAGTCCCGCGCAGCCCCATCGCCACGCCAATATCGGAACGCTTAAGGGCAGGGGCATCGTTGACGCCGTCTCCGGTCACCGCCACGATATTACCCATCTCCTTAAAAGTATTTACCACCCTTAATTTATGCTCGGGATTTGCCCTGGCAAAAATAATTTCTTTGCTGCCAACCTTCTCCTTTAATTGCTCATCGCTCATATGAATCAAATCTGTTCCGTTAATAACTTCGTAATTTTGCGAAGACACAATCCCTACCTGCCTGGCGATAGATAGGGCGGTTACCTGATAATCACCGGTAATCATCACCACGCGAATTCCGGCTTTTTTGCAAATCCCGACAGCATCTTTTACTTCCGGCCGGGGTGGATCATACATACCCGTGGCTCCGACAAAAACCAACTCTTTTTCAACCGACTGCGCCGTCGCCCCGGAAATATCCTTGGGATTAATTTTACAAAATGCAAAACCCAAAACCCTTAAACCTTCTTCGGCAAACCTCTCTACAGAAGCGGATATTTCCGATTTCTTCTCTACAGTCAAATCCGCGATATCGTTTCCAAGCATAACCTTATTACAAAGCTCCAGGATCTCTTTAGGAGAGCCCTTAACCAACGCATAAGTATCTCCATCGGGAAGAGTATGGATAGAGCTCATTCTCTTACGTATCGATTCAAATGGAAAACGTTTTAGTACCGGATATTTTAGGCGCTCTTGGTCGGCGTCATAACCGGCTTTTCGCATTAAGGTCAATAATGCGGCTTCCGTCGGATCGCCAATAATACTCCAATACGTTATCGTCTCTGAGGGAGAATTTAGCTTTGCGGTATTGCATAATGCGCAAATATGCATCAGCTGATCAAAAGCAGCGCTCCGAAGAACATTTTTTAAAAGAACGCTGCCCTTACAAGTAAATTCTCCTGCCGGTTCATATCCGCTTCCGGAGGCTTCGATAACCTTATCATCGATCCAAATTTTCCGGACACTCATTTGATTGGTTGTCAGCGTGCCGGTTTTATCCGTGCAAATAACGTTGGTACAACCCAACGTTTCTACTGAAGAAAGTTTTTTGATCAGGGCTTTCCGCTTAGCCATCCGCTGCACGGCCATGGCCAAGGCAAGGGTCAAAGTAGGCATGAGCCCCTGAGGAACATTGGCCGTAATAATACCTATCGCAAACATTCCCGAAGCAAAAACCGTCAATTTAGTAAAAAATAAACCCGCAAAGAAAAAAACCAAACCCATAGCTACCGATATAAATGAAATCAATTTGCCGATGCGATTGACCTCTCTTTGCAGCGGGCTGAGATCTTCTTTGACCGTCTGCGTCAGGTAGGCGATTTTACCAATCTCGGTCCCCATACCCGTGGCAATGACCACCGCTTTTCCCATGCCTGAGGCAACGCTGGTTCCGGCAAAAACCAAATTAGGCATTTCCAGCCACAGAAAATCCTTTCCGTCATGAAATTCCTCTGAAAATTTATAGGCCAGCTTGGATTCTCCGGAGAAGGCGCTATTGTTCAAGCGTAATTCGGCAGCTTCGATCAACCTGGCATCCGCGGGGACGTTATCTCCTTCCTCCAGCATAATGATATCTCCCGGGACAATCTCGCTTGTAGGCACGAGCTTCTCCTTGCCCTCCCTGATTAGACGGGCATTAGATGGAATCAGTTTGGAAAGCGCCTCAATCGCCTTCTCCGCTTTAAACTCCTGCCAAAAACTAAATATCGCGTTAATAAAGACTACGGCAATGCAGGCCCAACCTGCCTCCGGCATCTGCGCCCAAAAACAAAGGGCGCCGCAAATCCACATCATCACCGCCAGTAAATTAGTAAGATGGAGCGAGAACCTTATAATCAAGGGGGTTTTTTTAACGGCTTTCAATTTATTGGTTCCATATACCTCCAGCCGTTTTCCCGCGGAAACTTCAGAGATACCGTTATCGCTGCTTGCCAATTCAAGATAAATCTCCTCTTTGCTTAAAGCGATAAAACCTTCTTTCTCGATTCCTCCATACTTTAAGGCCCGATAGAGCTCCTCGTTGGTTGAGCAGTTCAGGATCTGCCGGACAAATACTTTATTATCCAAGAGTACGGCCAGCTTCGATAAAATTTTAAGATGCATTTCGCTTTCTACCAGCGGAGTCAGAAAAAACATAACCAAATGCACCGGCTTCTTGTCAATGGAAGAAAAATCTATTCCTTCCCTTGAGATGCCAACAAATATCAATCCCTCTTTTAGTTCAGCTATTCTAGCATGGGGGATAGCTATGCCATCCCCGATTCCGGTACTGCCAAGCTTTTCCCTTTTGAGAAGGCTTTCTAAAACACGTTTTTTGTCTTTAATTTTGCGGCTTTTATAAAGCTGGTCGACAATCTCCCGGATTACACCTTCACTTGTACGGGATTTCAAGTTTACGCTTAATAGATCCTTATATACCAAATCCGCGATTTTCACTTCTTGCTCTCCTTTTATACCAGCGTTCTCATACAAATAAAAAACCAGAGAACGCTTTCCCTGGCATGTTCTCTCAAAATTGGCTTACGAGGTTAGCTGTCGGGCTCGGGTCGAGTAACCCTAATCTGATATTTCCAGATATTGGCCCCAAGATCATTTTAGTCGATCGGATTCTTGGATTCCCCGCTATCTTTTTAGATTCACATACAAGTCTAAAAAAAGATTAAGCTTATTAAAATAAATATACCGCAAAAAATACCTTTGTCAAGCTCAAAACTTCTCTAATTTATTTAATAATGAATAAAATTAATCTATGTTCAATGTTTCCCTGACTAATCTGGCATAAACTTTATTAATGTGCTTAGTCCTGAACCATCTTTCTATAGTAGTTACTTGGAGGTCGAGTTTCTTAGATAGATCGTAAAGAGTATACTTTCTTTCTTCTTTAAACTGTAAAAGTTTGCTAATTAATTCCGTATCCAACATCTAGAAATTCCTCCGGCTATACCGCGTCCTCTCCTTTTTCATCGGTGCGGATTCTGATTGCGTTATCTGCCGGATAAACAAATATTTTACCATCCCCCACCTTCCCGGTAAAAGCAGCTTCGCGCATAGCTTTGATTGTCTTATCCAAATCCCGGTCATTGACCACAACCTCAAGTTTTGCCTTGCTCAGTAATTCTGTTTTATAGGTTTTGCCGCGGAATTCCTGCTCTATGCCTTTTTGTTTGCCGTGCCCTTCGATTTCAGTAATCATAATCCCCGGATGTCCAACCTTCTCCAGGGCAGCGCACACATCGCCGACTTTTGCGGGACGAATTATAGCTTCTATCTTTTTCATAGTCTCACCCCTTTATTAGGAATCGATATCTGTCTAAAAAATGACTGCTAAACTCAAAAAGAGCGTTTCTAAAAAGTAAACAAGATGTCCCCGCCTAACATCAACTGACCTTTATCCTTGTTGTCAAAGACCTTGCGGTTAGCCCAGTCATAGCGGACTTCCGGCCTTAGCAGCAAATTAGATAAAATCTTGTCTTTTGGAAACGGCTTGATAGCCACGCCCACTGTGGACTCGTAGTAATTGGCACCGGTGGATGCGCCAGTAGCAAAACCATTGGATGAATCGTTGTACCATTCCAACCGCCCATTAAGCGTGAAGTGTGGATCGAAAGCATAGCTTACATAGCCATCCACGGCTCCCCATTGCTTGGTGCCATTTTTTAAGCCGGGGATCTGCGGAGCGTCAACATAGTCAAGGCCTGTACCCAGGCTCAATTTGTCGGTTACCTTCTGTGTTACCACCAAATCCAACGCAGTCCACCAATGTTTGTTGTCGCCAGCAGGTAAATTACTTCCTACAGCTATAGGGTATTCCGGACCTTCAGTCATAACGAAAATAACGCAAGTCTTATCGCTAGGCGTATAGGTAACGCGGCCCAAGAAGTCAGAAGTACCATTAGAATCCCGCGTTGACTGGTTCCAACCCCGTGTAAGGCCGGCGTCAAAGGTCCATTGAGGATTCAATATATAGGTAGCAAAGGCCCCTGTCTGCGTACCCGGCTCCGCATAGAGGAACGAGTAGCTATAGGAATATAGTGCCCTGGATGGATCTCCGAATGCGCCATATATGTTGGCGTCGAATTGCTCAAAACCGGCAAGTTCAATCCATTTTCCGACGCGAATTTTCATAGGCACATAAGGCAGCGCTACGTCTACGTATGCTTCCAGAGGATCCCATTGGTAGCGTCCGGTCTGCGTAGCAACAAGGCCGTTTGAATGTATCCATTTTGAATCAAAACCCCAGATAGTCTTCGAACGAAAACCCCAGTCAAGCTGTCTCTTAGAAGGATCTACTGTCCGCTCAATAGTTAAACCAATCTTGTCAAGAAGCGGGGTGTTCTTTAAGTTATTGAATCCCATAAAGGTCTGGCCCTTTTTTGGTACTGTACTATCGTACATGTAACCGGCTTGGCTGTAGCCATAGATGTTAATCCCAAGTTTGCTCAAAGGGTTAGCCAGTCCTGCCTTGTCCAAAATACTCATCAATGGCGCAAGCGAAGGTGTAGCCGCTGGCGCAGGTGTGGCCGCAGGCGCAGCTGCTGGTGCCATATTGCCGGCATCCTCCGCCAAAACAGAAGGAATATTTACTCCAAGAAAACATAATCCCAAAAATATTACTACCATACTACCGCTTACGATACCTTTAAATATACTCCCAAACTTCTCCATCATTTTTCTCCTTCCTCTTAAACAACTGCCTTATCCATTTTTTCTTTTGTACGTATACGAATGCAGTTATCCAATGGCATTACAGCGACTTTGCCGTCACCGGCATGGCCGGAAAAACATTCTTTTAAGATTACGGCCAGAATTTCATTTACCTGAGAATCAAGGGCATAAACCTCGATCTTGGTTTTATGCACAAAAAGGAAACTTTCCGGCCTTATGCTCTGGATGCCAAAACCACGCACTTCACTTACTGTCATTCCCCCTATCCCGGCTCCCAGCAGCGCCTCAGTCAGCTCTTTTAGTTTTTCCGAACGGATAATGCATTCTATCTTCTTCATGATTTCACGCTACATTTATGTTGTCTATATTGCCCAAACCCCTTGTTCTCCTGTTCGGATACGCATAGCTTCCGATGCATCGGTCACGAAGATCTTACCGTCACCGACATTACCGGTACAGGCGGCCTCCTTTATAATATCCATTATTTGAGGAACATCCCATTCTTTAACTACGACATCAATCCTAATCTTGGGGATAAAACTAATTTTATCACTTTCCGGCTCTCCATCAAGGTGTCCTTTTTGCCTGCCGAACCCCTTTACTTTTGTAACAGTCATGCCTAGAATACAGTCGTCCTCTTTAAGGGCCTGCACCACAATATTCAACTGTTCCGGACGGATCATGCCAGATACCATTTTTAAGCGGTATGTTTTTCGCACGGTAGTTACTGCAACATAGATAATACTTATCAGAGCCCATCCTCCGGCGAACATAAAGCAAATCTTTGCTTCTGACTTGGCATCGGCATTACCAATAATATATAGGTAAAGGATACCTATGGTCATAACAACATTGGCAATGACGCCTGCCACAGGAATAATACCATGCTTTAAAAGATTAAAATCTTCCCTGCCCTTGAATGCCACAATAGTCCATACACAGGTCAGGCCATAAAGTATGAATGTTCCTAGGTTTGAAGCAAGAGTAATACCCGTTAGCCCGACTACTGACCGAACGCCAATAGCCCCGACTACTGAAGTAATCAGGATCAAGGTTGCAAGGGAAACATGTGGGGTAATATACTTAGTATGTATAAAACCTAGCGAGGAAGGCAGCTCTCTGTCCTCTGCCATACCAGCACTCACACGCATTGCCGTATTCATACAGCTTAAGGTTGTTCCGATTACCGCAATGGCTACAGTAATTGCCATAGTAATCATTAAACCAAATCCCAAGCCATGGAACAGAGAATCTCCGATCAACTTGGCTAGGTCTCCGATTGGAGCGCCTGATGCCGCGGCAGCAGCCATACCGGTTACCGTGGTGGTACCAGTAGTATTGACTAACTTCTCACTAATCATAAAGCTTGCGCCGAAATACTCAAACAGATAAGCAAACAACCCCTGGACAATAAGAGAAATGATAATCGCCTTAGGAATTGTTGATTGAGGGTTTTTTGTTTCAGCTGCTAAAGCTGTGCAGCTTTCAAAACCAACCAGGATTAAAATAGCTATGGTCGACTGAACCAAAATACCCTGCAAGGAATGTATCCTAATAATATCCACACCTCCGCTAAAAACCCATTGCGCTGCGTGTTGGGGATTAGCAATACGGTACCAGATGGCTAAGGCGGTAAAGATAATTAAGGTAATCCATTGGATAACATTGATCCAGATTGCTACCACCGTTGAGCCTGTCACTCCCCGGTAGGCTATATAGCCGGTAACAACTGTAAATGCAATACCGATAACAGTCATATTCATTATCGATAAAGTATGCCCGGTAAACTGTGTATAAATATAACCGATAAGAGTCGCCATCATCGCGACCATAACTCCCGGATAAACCCAATAGAAAAGATGCGCTGCCCAACCAGTAACAAGCTTAGCTATGCGGGCCATTGAAGTGGGGCCGCTGACTTTCTCCTTGCGAGCGTCCAAGAAAGCCTTTTCCGCAAAGTAGGTGCAGCTGGCAAAACCCGCCTCAGGATAAATTTTTGCAAGTTCCGAATAGGATAGGGCTGTCAAAAAACATACGGTCAGAGCAAGCGCAATACCTGCCCAGATATCGCTTGCAACAGATGCCCCGCTTGGCGCACTAGCAGCGGCTTGCAGCTGATAGGTAATCCACAAAAATGCCCCTGGGGCAATCAAGGCCATCGCGTTCATCGCCGCACCTAATAACCCCAGCTTAGGTTTTACTAGAGATAAGTCATTTTGATTTTGTGCCATATTAATCCCCCTTTCACATTTGGTTACACAGTTAGTTGATAAAAATTAAAAAGCGTCTTTTTTATCCATCTTCGGATTAAAAGACGCCTGCGTCTTAAACAACTGATAAAAAAATAAAAATGGCGTTCCTTATCTTGGAACGCCTGTGTCTTTTTTATGCATCACTGCATGCCTTACATTAGTACAAGTAAAAAGATGCTGGCATTGGTAACCTAAATTTTTACTTAGCTACTTGATTCTTTTTCTTGAAGCACTTTTATAAAACGCGTGGCTTGCCTTATAAGCTAAAAATATCAAAACAATACCGCCGGCAACCATAAGCGTAGGCTTGGTAAATTTAGCCAGGCTAAGGCCAAACATCGCTAAAAGGAATATACGCGGAACCACACCGATTAACGTACAGACCACAAAAGGCACAAAAGGTATTTTTGTAATTCCCGCGGCAATGGAAAATACCTTAAAAGGCACCACGGGTAAAACCCTGCCGATGAGAACGCTGTAAACACCATATTTTTTGGCAAATTTTTCCGCTTTCTCGATATGGTGAGGCTTAATCAAAACAAACTTTCCGTATTTTAAGATTACCGGCATAGCCGCGCATCTACCCAAAAGATAGCCCACCATTGCCCCTAAGGTAGCCCCTAAAGATCCAAAAATTGCTATAGAAACTACCGGTATGCCGACTGAACTAGCGCCGATAATAACGACTTCCGAGGGTATGGGCACAACGCTGGATTCCAGGAACATCCCGATAAAGACACCGATATCCCCTAATCCATTGATCAAGTTTACCACATGATTTGCGCTATGAATCATAAGATTAGCTTATTTCTTACCTTTTCTTAACCGCGATACTTATTGGTAATCGGCATGCGCCTGTCCCGGCCAAAGGCTTTAGGCGTGATCTTGATACCCGGAGGAGACTGCCTGCGTTTATATTCATTTTTATCCACCATACCTACGGTCTTATTAACAATTTCTTTATCAAAACCTAAAGAAATAATTTTCGCTAAATCCTTATCTTCCTCAACATAGGCTTTGAGGATCGCATCCAGGGTTTCATAAGGCGGCAAAGTATCCTGATCCTTTTGGTTTGGCTTTAGTTCGGCAGTAGGGGCCTTGGTAAATACGCGCTCAGGGATAACCTGACAGATAGAATTCCGGTATCGGGATAATTTATAAACTAATGTTTTGGGCACATCTTTTATCACGGCAAGGCCGCCGGCCATATCGCCATAAAGAGTGGCGTAACCTGTGCTCATCTCCGATTTATTTCCGGTAGTCAAAACCAGCCAGCCGAACTTGTTGGAAAAAGCCATCAGGATATTGCCTCTTATGCGCGCCTGCAGGTTCTCCTCGGCTGTATCCCTTGCCAAACCTGTAAAATGCGGCTCAAGCACCAACAGGTAAAACCTGAATATTTGTTCGATAGAAATAGTGATAAATTTAATCCCTAAATTTCTCGCTAGCGCGATAGCGTCTTCATGTGACTGGTTGGAAGAATAGCGCGAAGGCATAAATACGCCGGTAACATTTTCTCGGCCCAAAGCATCAACCGCTAGTGTTGCCACAAGAGAAGAGTCAATCCCGCCGCTTAAACCGATTATAACTTTTCCGAAATCGTTTTTAAGCACGTAATCCTTTAATCCTAAAACTAATGCCTGATAAACCTCAGCTGCCGGTTCTAAAATTTTAGGCTCTTGCCGGATAGCTATTTTTTTCTTTGCCGGTGCCTTTGTGCTTGAGATTCTAATTATCTTTTTAGAAAACCTTATTCTCCTTACGGGAATAGCTAAATCCTGAATTAATAAATCTTCCGCAAAGGCCTTGGCGCAGGCCAGCATCTTACCCTTATTATCAACAATCATACTCTGGCCGTCAAATACCAGCTCGTCCTGGCCACCGACAAGGTTAGCGTAAACAACAAATACCTTGTTAGTCTTGGCTTGATTGGTAATGATCGCCTGCCTTTCCTTAAATTTAGCCGCATAATAGGGAGAAGCATTGATATTCAGGATTAATTTTGCTCCCGATGCTGCCTGCGATTTTGTCGGCCCGTCCGGATACCAGATATCTTCGCAGATATTTACCCCAAAGATAAAATCGCGGAGTCCAAAAACCAGAGATTTATTCCCGGGGTCAAAATAACGCCGCTCATCAAAAACCCCGTAATTGGGCAGAAAAATTTTACGATACACCCCTTTAATTTGCCTGTTATAAATTATCGCGGCGGCATTGTATGTTTCTTTAAACCTGCCATCAGCAAAACCCACAATCGCTACAACATTACCATTGATATTTTTTGCCAAATTTTCTAAGGCATCGATATTATCGCTGATAAATTTTGGTTTTAACAGGAGATCTTCGGGAGGGTATCCGCAAAGCGCCAATTCCGGAAAACAGATTATATCTGTGCCGTAATCTTTTGCTTTTTCGATATAGCGGATGATTTTAGCGGCATTTCCCTGCAGGTCGCCGACAGTGGAATTTACCTGCGCGATTGCTACGCGTAAAGACTTATCTTTCATTTTTCTTGGCTCTTATGTCTTTTGCCAAAATAATCGCTTCGGCCACCTGGCGCATGGATTTTCGCATATCCATACTTTGCTTCTGGATCAAGCGATATGCCTCTGAAGGTAGAATATTAGCTTCTTGAGAAAGGATATCCTTTGCCCGCTCGACTAATTTACGAATATTCAAAGCCTCTTCTGCCGAGCGAACGCGTAAATCCAGCTCCGCGTTTTCAATGGCAATCGCTGCCTGGTTTGCCAAAGCCGTCAAAAGATCCAATTCGTGTTTAGAAAATTTGTGCTTTTTAGAAGTATAGCAGTTAAGCGCTCCGATAACTCTTCCCTTCACTGCCAACGGCACACAGGCCAAAGAACAAAGGCCCTCTTTTTTAGCCAGATCCTGGTTTAGATAGCGGCCGTCGGTTTTAACATCCAAAATACACACCGGCTTGTTGTCTCTGGCAACCACGCCGGCTATGCCCTCGCCTAAACGGATATTGGGCTTTTTATTGTAGGCCTCAGATATTGACTGCGTAGCTTTAACTACCAGCTCCTTCTTATCCGGATCAAGCAACATCAAAGAAGAAATCTTAGAGCTCATAATTTCAGCGGTAACCTGCACAACCAGGCGCAACAGTTCTTCAAGGTACATACCTGAAGTAATCAGGTTGGCTACTTTAGAAATTGCCTCGATCTGTTTTACGTAAACCTGAAAATTATCTTTCTTTTTGGCAGCCATTATCTCCTCTTTTCTAAAAACTTTTTAATCCTACTTAAAGCTTCCTTTAAATTATCCATACTAGAAGCGTAAGAAATCCGGATATAGCCTTCTGCGCAGGGACCAAAAGCAGTTCCCGGGACTACCGCTACCTTCTCCTCTTCCAATAATTGGCGCGAAAATTCCATAGAAGATAAACCTGTGCTTTTAATGCAAGGAAAAACATAGAAAGCCCCCTGCGGCCGAAAGCATTTTAATCCTAAAGAATCTAACTCAGACACCATAAGCTCCCGCCTGCGGTTATACTCGCGTTTCATCTGCTCTACTGATCTTCTGCCGCTAACCAAAGCCTCTGCCGCAGCCATCTGGCTGGTAATCGACACGCACATAATCGTATATTGATGAATTTTGGTCATCGCCGCGATAACCTCTTTTGGCCCACAAGCAAATCCCACACGCCAGCCGGTCATCGCGTATGACTTGGAGAATCCGTTAAAATAGACCGTGTTTTTCTTGGCACCCGGTAAAGTTGGAAAAGCAACATGCTCAAAATCATAAGTCAGGTCGCTATAAACTTCATCACTAATACAAAGTATTTTATGTTTTAATAAAACTTTATTTATATTCACCAGCTCCTTACGATGATATGAAACACCGGTAGGATTAGTGGGGTAATTTAAAACGATGCCTTTAGTTTTCTGATCAATATGTTTTTCTAAAAGCCTGGGAGTGATTTTAAATCCATCTTTGGAAGTATCGATATAAACCGGAGTGCCGCCGGCAAGCTCGGTAACCGGGCCATACGAAACATAACTGGGCTGGGGAACCAATATTTTATCCCCAGGGTTAATGATCGCCCGCATAAGCAAATCAAGGCCTTCGCTGACTCCCACCGTAATTAATATTTCTTCATCCGGGCAATAGTCTAAGCCATATTCACTTTTTAAAAAACGGTGGATTCCTATGCGCAGTTTATAGAGACCCTTGTTTGAAGTATAACTGGTAAAACCCTGCTCCAGGGAATAGATCCCTGCCTCACGGATCTGCCAAGGGGTGACAAAATCCGGCTCCCCTACTCCCAAGGATATAACCTCCTTCATCCCAAGCACTAAATCAAAGAATGCCCGGATTCCCGATGACTGCATTTTTTCTACAGTTTTTGATATTTGCATTTGCTCTTTAATAGGATATCGCTATCCTTTTGTTCTCCGGCTTCTGCTTCAAAATTACTCCGTCTTCCTTATACTTTTTTAATAAAAAGTGCGTAGCTGTGCCGCGGACATGCTCTAAACAGGAAAGCTTCTCCGCCACAAAATTGGAGACCGTATGCAGATTCTTACCCTCGACAACCACCAATAAATCATATGTTCCGCTGATAAGATAACAGCTGGTTACCTCGGGAAACGAATAGATCCGCTCGGCAATTTTCTCAAAACCCAAATCCTTCTGCGGAACAATATTTACTTCAATCAAAGCCCTAACTTCGGATTCATTGTCTTTAATCAAATCCTTATTAATTACTGCTTTGTATTTTAAAATTGCCCCTTCTTTTTCGTATTTTTTAATCGCTTTTTTTACCTCTTCGGGTTTCCTGCGGGTCATCTTGGCGATATCCTCCACGCTTGCCCGACCGTCTTTTTCTAAAATTTCTAAAATCTCATCCATTTTCAATTCCTCCTTGCCACAAGGGCACACCCGCGCAATTCATTATAGGCGCGGGGTATTGTCTAAATATGGCAAATATCCGCGCCTTTTCAATATAGAATGGATTATATACCACTAAATTCTGAGGGTCAAGGAGATATATTTGCAAAAAACTACTAAGGGACGCTACTAAGGGACGTCCTGTTAGGGGACACCCTTAGAAAAGGGTGTCCCCTAACAGGACGTCCCCGATTAGAGGAAAGCAAAAGACGGAAATTAACTATTTTAATTCTTCGGGATGGTGCTTGACTACCTTCGCCTCAACCATATAAATTACATCTTCGGCGATATTGGTAGTATGGTCGCAGATACGCTCTAGGTATCTGGCAATAAGTATCAATGCCACGGCACGATCAGCGGTTTTGGGATCACGTGCCAGATATTCATTAACCAGTTCATCCTGCACCAGATTACGCAGCTTATCAGCTTCGCAATCCGCTAAAACTACCTGCCGGGCCAGCTGGGCATCTTTCTTTACAAATGCGTCAATTGCATCCTTTACCATATTCTGCGCCACCTGGGAAAGTTTGGGAATATCTACTAATGGCTTAAGTAAAGGCTTGTCCATCAATCCTAAGGATTTTTGTGAAATATCCAAAGCTATATCGGCAATCCGCTCCAGTTCCGTATTTATCTTCATCCCGGTTGTAATATACCTTAGGTCTCCTGCCATCGGCTGGTAACGGGCAATAAGATCGATGCATTTCTCATCGATTGCCAACTCCAGTTCATCGATCTTATTATCGGTATCAATTACATCCTGAGCCAGGTATTTGTCGCGGTTCTTTAGCGACTCGATAGATTTAAATATCGACTCCTGGGCAAATACCGCCATTTTTAAAATTTCCTTGTGCAGTTCCTTTAATTCTTCATCTAAGTGTCTTAACATTGGACTCCTCCTTAACCGTATCGGCCGGTAATATAGTCTTCTGTCCGCTTATCTTTCGGCCTGGTAAAAATATCCTCTGTTTTACCAAACTCAACCAACTCGCCTAAAAGCATAAAACCCGTTTGGTCCGAAACGCGCGCTGCCTGCTGCATATTATGCGTAACAATTATTATCGTATAGTTATTCTTGAGTTCACGCATTAATTCCTCAATACGGCTGGTTGCCTGCGGGTCAAGGGTCGAACAGGGTTCATCCATCAGTAAAATCTCGGGCTTAACCGCGATCAGCCGGGCAATACAAAGCCGCTGCTTTTGTTCGAGCGATAAGCTCAGCGCGGATTTATTCAGCCTATCTTTAAGTTCATCCCATAAAAGAACGGATTTTAAACTATCCTCAACCACCCCATCAAGTTTAAGCTTGGTTAGGCCTTCGGCATGCACCTTCTGGCCAAAAACAATATTCTCATAAATAGATAACGGAAAAGGATTGGGACGCTGAAAAACCATACCTACTTTTTTACGCAAGCCCACTAAATCCGTTTTATCGGAAATTATATTCTGTGCGTCGATAATTACTTCTCCTTCAACGCGCACCCCCTCAATAAGGTCGTTCATCCGGTTAAATACCCGCAGTAAAGTCGACTTACCGCATCCCGATGGCCCGATCATGGCGGTAATTTGGTTTTGGGTAAAATGCGCGTTCACCTTGATCAGCGCCTGAAAATCCGCGTACCATAAATTTAAATTATTTACCTTAATCTCCGCCATTATCCGAATTTTCCTCTAATATAGCCATCGGTACGCTGGTCGCCTGGTGCCGTAAATATCTTTTCGGTCCGGTCCAATTCTATCAACTCCCCTGACAGAAAGAATGCTGTACGATCCCCCACTCTGGCTGCCTGCTTTACATTATTGGTTACTAAAACTATCGTGTAGTCTTTTTTTAATTTAAGCATTGCCTCTTCAACTTTGGCGGTTGAAATCGGGTCAAGCCCGGAACAAGGCTCATCAAATAAAATAACCTCCGGCTCAACTGCCAGGGTCCGGGCAATACAGAGACGCTGCTGCTGTCCGCCGGATAATTTAAAAGCCGAGACATCCAGCCTATCCTTAACCTCATCCCAGAGATAGGCTTGTTTTAATGCACGCTCAACAACCCCTGAAATCCTGCCGCGGTTATTTTCTCCGTGCATCCTGACGCCATAAGCCACGTTTTCAAAAATTGATAGAGGCAGGGGCAGGGGTAAAGCAAAAACCATGCCTACTTTTTTACGCAAGACCTCAATATCTATTTTTCTTACATCTTCTTGATCAAGCTCCAGCCATCCGCTCATTTTAAAACCCGGATGCAGATCATTTAAACGGTTGAGCATACGCAGGAAACTTGTCTTTCCGCTGTTGGACGGGCCGATTACGCTTAAAATCTCATTGGCCTCTACCTCGATGTTCACACTTTTTAAAGCGTGAATATGGCTAAACCAGATGTTCAGATTTTTAGCGCTAAACTTTACCATTTTTTCTTTTTCCTGAAGTTATAACGGATAATTATGGCAATTAAATTCATAAACAAAACTAAAGATAACAAAACCAAAGCCGTGCCATAACGTATTTTTTCATCCACATTAGGCACTTGGGTTGAAATTACATACAAGTGATACGGCAATGCCATCGCCTGGTCAAAAATAGATTTGGGCAGCTGCGGCAGATAGAAAGCGGCGACGGTAAAAAGAATTGGAGCGGTTTCACCCGCTGCCCTGCCTAACCCAAGGATGGTACCGGTTAAAATACCCGGAATAGCATTGGGTAAAACTATATGCCTTATGGTTTGCCATTTACTTGCGCCCAAAGATAAGCTTACCTCGCGAAATGACTGCGGCACGCTTTCCAAAGCTTCCCGAGACGTAGTAATGATTATCGGCAGGATCATTATCCCTAAAGTGAGTGAACCGGATAAAATCGATGCCCCGAATTTTAAGAAAACCACAAAAAGCGCCAAACCAAACAAGCCATAGACAACCGAAGGCACTCCGGAAAGATTTACGATTGCCAGCTTGATTATGCGGTTAAGTATATTCTCTTTGGCGTATTCACTTAAATAAATTGCCGCCAGCAGCCCGATAGGCAGGGCAAAGATTATCGCGCCCAGGACAAGGTAAAATGTCCCGATAATTGCCGGGAAGATCCCTCCTGTACGCATCCCCTGTCGCGGAATATCCGATAAAAACTGCCAGTTAATCGCCGGCAGGCCTTTCTGAATGATAATTACAACGATCAAACCAACCGGCACAACAATTAAAAGTGTGGCCAGGAGAAGAAAAAGGAAGGCGATCTTTTGCGACCTTTGTGTATTACGCATTAATGCCTCTTATGTAAAAATAGATCCGCGGTAACATTAATAATAAAACTTATGATAAATAAGACTATCCCGATAGCAAAAAGCGCAAAATAATGTTCACTGCCCACAACAGCCTCACCCATCTCCGCGGCAATGGTGGCGGTCAAAGTGCGCACCGGCACAAGAATACTTTGCGGAATAACCGCGGCGTTGCCGGTAATCATCATTACCGCCATCGTCTCACCAATTACGCGGCCTATGCCAAGCATTACCGCGGCGACAATCCCTGAAGAGGCAGCCGGAAGCAAAACCCGGTAAATTGTCTGCCAATGCGTAGCTCCTAAAGCAAACGCGCCTTCTTTATAGCTCTTGGGCACCGAATAAAGCGCGTCCTCGGCAATCGAAACTATCGTCGGCATGGCCATAAAAGCTAAAATTATCGAGCCGGATAAGGCAGTCAAGCCGGTAGGTAAATGGAATACCGCCTTGACCCAGGGCACAAGCGTAACCATACCGATAAAACCCAAAACCACGCTAGGTATAGCCGCCAATAATTCAATTCCCGCTTTTAAAATTTCCTTGATGTTTAAAGGCGCGATTTCGGCGATATAAACCGCGCAGGCCACGCCTATGGGTATAGAGATAATCGCCGCGCCCATCGTTACCAAAAGAGAGCCGAAGATCAACGGCAGTATGCCTAATTGCGGAGGTTCTGAAATGGGATACCAACTTTTGCCAAAAATAAAATTAAAGGGAGTAACTGATTTAAATACGGATAGGCCTTCCTTGGCCAGAAATAAGAAAATCAAAATGACAAAAAATATAGAAGCTAATCCGCAGATCAGGATTAGCTTCTCAATGACAAATTCTTTTAACTTACGCATTATTTAATCGGCACGAAATCGGTTTTTACCACAATATCCTGCCCTTCTTTGGAAAGCGTAAAATCCAAGAACTTTTTCACCAGCCCCTGAGCCTCTCCGTTAGTATAAAGATACAAAGGCCGGGATATAGGATATTTGCTCTTCACCACGTTTTCTGTTGTCGGAGTGATATATTCGGATTTCTCATCCTTGGCAACTAAAATAACTTTCTGTTTAGGGCTGATGTATCCCATGCCGTAATAGCCTATGGCATTTTGATTCTGGGCTACCTCATCGGCGATTGCCTGGCTTGACGGCATAAGTAAGGCCCCCGGAGCAAATTCTTCGGGGCCTTTTTCATGCCCGCGGCGTAAGACATGTTCTTTAAAAAATACGTGCGTACCGGAATTGACTTCCCTAGATAATATTACTATGGTTTTATCTTCTCCTCCAACCTCTTTCCAGTTTTTTATGGTACCCATAAATATTGCGCGGAGTTGTTCCATAGTAAGCTTACTTACAGGGTTTTTCGGGCTCACCACTACAGCGATCCCGTCTAAAGCCACGATATGCTCAACCGGTTTTACTCCCTTATTTTCGGCAAGCTGAATCTCTTCTTTTTTCATAGAACGGGAGCATTCAGCTATATCGCATGTTGAATTAATGAGCGCGGCTATTCCCGTACCAGAGCCTCCTCCGGTTACCGCCACGAAATCTCCGGGATTAGCCTCCATATATTTTTCTGCCCAAGCCTGGCCAAGGTTGACCATGGTATCGGAGCCTTTGATTTGGATAGAATTTTTGTTTCCTGCGGCATACCCTGAGACCGTAAACATAAGTACAGCCAAAATAAACAGACCTTTTTTAAGCATTGCATCCCTCCCTTTTGTTGATAATTTATATTGGCTATCATTATACTTGTATTTGCGTCAAATCCATGTTAAATCTATGTAAAATTAAATACGCCATAATTTTTTAATCCATGGATGAATTTATACTCACCGGAAATTGTTAACTGTTGGCTAACAGTAATCGGATATTGGGACAGACCGCGGCGGGGCTAATCTTTAGTTATTTTGTAATGCCTCTTTGATCGCTACCAATAAATCTGAAATTTCAGCTATAGCGTAGAAGAAAAAGAAGAAAAATGTATACGCGGATAAAACAACCAGGCCGGCCCACGGCGGAACGTTGCTTAAAACCCCCGACATTATCAACATTGCCGAGAACACGCTTAAAATAAGAACAAACCAAGCGTACGTTCTTAAAACCATGCTGGCTGTTGTAAGAAATTTTGTATTCTTGCGCCTTAAATTATTTTTTATAATATAATTTTTCATGCCGTAGATACCTCCTTACCTTAAAGCAAGATTCTTGGAATTCATTTGGCTGCCCTGCCGGTTTAGATTTTCTTCCAGCACCAGTAACAGTCTTTTAATTTCCATCTGCGCCGGGATTACTAATTCTTCTTCCAGTTTGAGGATACCGGCGACGCAGGCCATTGCTTTATACAACTGCATACCGGAATCAGTATTTTTTACTGCCGTTTCCACATAATTTGTGACCGAAGGTATTGAGGGAAGGCTTCCGGATTCCAACATCTTTTCAATTTGCCCCCATTCCCCGTCTATTTTTAGCAGATTATCATAGTTCAGGACAACTTTCATTGAAGAAAAATCTATGCCGCCGGCGCCGCCTCCCAATGATGGAATTACAACTCTCTGCGGGCTGGGGGATATTGTGCTGGATGATGAATGACCGCCGTCTAATCCACCTGTATACTTGCCTGAGCTAGGCAATCTCCCCCAGCCCGCAGAGTTGCCAGCATTCGAGTTATCAACTTGGACATTTCTGTATGCTAAAGTAAAAATTTCTTTGTTAGGCGGTTCGGTATAAAGGCTGCCTAATTGTTGTTTCAATACCGTATCCGCATCCGCGGTACCGTCTAAACGCGTATAAAATGAACTTTGGTGGGGTATAAGGGCCTCTATTTGGAGGGCTGCTAATTTACTGTGATACTCTGTATCATCTTCAGGCCAAAACAAATTGAAGAGCCCCTTTAAAAAAATATCCTCTTTATTTTTTAAATTCAGGCCCTCCCGAAAACGGTGAATCCCCGCTCCTTCGTTATTAGTAAGCATGACCAGAGGAACGAGAAAATGGGTAGTAAGATTGGGTTGAAAGCTATCTTTGGAATGCTCAGCCATATAATCCTTCATTTGCGAAAGAAACGACATAAAAGACTCATTGCGTTCTTTATCCCGAATGCTTACCAATATCTCTCCGCTGAATACGCGCATTTGCCGCTTTTCTTTATTGCGCCAGTCAACAGAAAACGCAGGCAAATGCCTTGGCCCGGTCTTACTCCTCACGTCTTCTAAACTCAAATGTTTAAATATCTTGCGGATCCACCCATACGGTTTTGGCTTACCGTTTCCGCCATTACCGTTATTTTCAACAATTAATGCCAGATCCTGCCTGGCCATTTGCTCTATATCAACCAATGACGTTGTTAATTCCATGTCAGGCACTTCTTCCAATGATGAATTCAGATCACGGATCAAGCATTTATGCGTAACTTCTACCGCTGTTCCCCAACGGCCTTTTTGTTTTAAAGCCTGGGTTAGCTGATAACCATTAATCAGCGATAATTCCAAAGGAGTCAATGGCCGCCCCAGCGGCTCAAGCGCCGGAAGCGGCAAAAGCTGCAATGAACGCGCAATATCCTGTTCTCTTCCCAACAACACTATACTTCTCTTAAATTTCTGCGCTTCTAACATACCTTCGATAAACGCCGCGGCACTGCCTTTATTTTCGGCGGAAATAGCTAATAATGCGACATCTTTTCGCAATATCGTACCGCGCAAATTTTCAAGAAAATCCTGAATTATTTTAGGCTGTTCCGTGACAACAATGACTGCCTGCGCGCTGGCGCTGGCGCTAGAAACTTCTTTCGAAGCCGCTTCAAGAGACTGCTCATAAGCAAATTGCAATGCCTTGTTTCTTGAATCCCCTTCAATAAGGGGAAAAGTGTCTTTAAATTGCCGTTTTAACTTCTCAATTGTCTTATTATGTTCTTTATAAATCTGGTCGGCTTTACCTCTACCGGGAAACAGTAATACATACCAACCCAAAAAAATAAGTGAAAGCCCTACCAATGGTTTCGCGTTCCATAAAGCATTCAAACTAAAATCAGGGGCGGACAAGAAATCTATAAAACCGGTATTGCCGCCAATCGGAAGGGCAGAAGCCACCAAGACCAAGCTGACCAGGGGGCCGAACATCTCTTTCCAAAAAACCCATCCTTTTCTTGCGCCCAGCCTTTTTCTCTTGCCTTCATAACAATTTTGGATCCATTCCCCCCACTTTTTAATAACCTGCTTATCGATACCGGCTTTTGCCGAGTAAAGGTTATCCAAGCTATTGCCTAAGGGAATGATTTTCTCCTTTAGTTGCTTCATAAGCTCCTTCTTGGAATAGTTGAATGTCTTATTAAACCCAAACGCATGCCCGACAATAAAAGAGATTGTTTTACGAAAAGGGGTGCTGCGGTCAAGCCGGTCACCGGATGAAAGAGGTATATTCTCTACCTCATTAAGAGCGCGCAGGCACTCATTAAAATATTCGGCAGTAACCAATATTTCAGAAGCGTAGATATTCAGGCGTTTTCGCTCCAACTCGTCTGTATTTACACACAGCCTATCCATAATCTCCTGGAGTTTCTTGCACAAAGACTGCAAAGCTTCGTCGTAAATCTGATAATAGGCGACTCTTTTATCGGCAACGATATGCGACTCAAAAGGCAGTAGGTTTCTGAGCTTGCGCGTTTGTTCCAGAAACTCAAGACAGGCCCTATCGGTAAGGTCGGAAATACCGGCTCTTTTTTTTACTTCATTCAAAGCCGCCTCTACTACAGCGTCCCATGAAGGCTCCACCCAACCCGTATTGTTTTCTATATCCGGACCACCCTCAGGAAAATCAACCGGCCTTTCCTTTTTAGTATTAATCCCCGGCAGCATACCTATAACTGCCGCGCCCAAAAGCGCGAAGGCCTCCATCGCGTAAGGAGAAACCGCCAGTTGCAAATTAAAATATTTATCTAAACCCGTAAGGCTGATAGCCAGCGGCACTATTCCAAAAAGCGTAAATCCCGAAAGTATTGAAAAAATGGGGGCAAGCCCGGTTTTTGCGCAAAGCGCGGGTGATTTTGATAATCCGAACAAGGCGTTAAAGGCAATAAAAGAAAGCGAGATAATCTGGAAATACTCATTTAAACTTGGCAGGGGATAGCCGACAAACTTCTCCATTAAGGAGTGTCCAAATACCCCATAGTTATAAAACATACTCCCGGCGTCAACAAAAAATCCAAAAATAAATAAAGCGCCAAGCAATAGCTCCGCGGCAATTAAATAAGCGGGATTATTTAATTCTACTGCGCTTAGTTTTTCTTTTACTTTTTTCAATACCTGGCTTCCACCGTCATTCATCGCCTGCGCGCTGCTGATAGCAAAAGCAGGAGCAACTGGCGCAGCATTACGAACTGAACTTGCCGCGGATTGAACAATAACATTACCCAGCGGATCCTTTAGATCAAATTTTGCAGTTGCGCTGATTAACCCTGGGGCAAGAACCCGGCCAGGGGACAAAATGCCTTCTATTTCTCTTCCGCCTATTAAAGTCATGCCTCCATTGCTGGTAATCATCCCCGCAGAAGCAAAAGGCGGAATTTTTAATGCCAGAGTTACCCCTCCACAAGAATAGCTGGTTACCATTTCTCCAAAAACTAAAGGTTCTCTTTCGTCAAGACGGTAATCCCCTCTTTGTACTGATTCCTGGTATTGCGCAAAATAATCCTCCTTGGACCAGGGATGTTTAGAATTAAGGCCGGATAAAATTTTGCTGTCGATGAACCTGGGCGCCGGGCCGTTACGCTGCAGGAACCTATCTTTAAACCACTGAGCTAAAATAAAAGAGTAATAAACCTGCCTTAAAGCGGCAAACTCTTTGCCGGTATTTACCTCCTTGATAAGCTTAGGTAAAATTAAATTTTTTATAAGTTCTGAGGCATAATCGTTAAAAGCCTGCACCCGTTTATCTTCAGAGGCCGGGGAATTTCCAAAATAATCTTCCTCCGTAAGCACATTCAAGTTGGCTTTATATATATAGGCGCTGTTTTGAGTTTCTCTGACGATTATCTCACCCGGATTAATCCATACGCGGGTAAAAGTTGAAGGAGCCAACGCCAGGCAGCCAAAAAGCTCTTCGGCTTTTTTCCTGATTTGAAGACGGTATTCTTTTCCCTGCCGGGCAGACATAGTGAACCGGGCAAACTCCTTCTTTAACTGCAAGTCGGCTTCTAAGAAAATCTTGCCCACATCAGTTTCAGCCAGTAGATCATCGATAATATTGCCCGGGGAATCCGGCCGCAGATTTACCCAGAAACTTTCGCTCGGTAAAGTTATTCCTACCAAAAAATAATTTAAAGGGCCGCTGATTGAATCCTTTAAAGCAGGATCGTCAGCATCTTCCAAATCACCCTTATCAAATAAAAATTTAAATTTATTGATGTTTTCGGCGTATGCAACATAGCGAAGGCGCGCTTGATTAAAAGCGCCGTTTAGATGGGCAGGGGCAAAAAAACCTAAAAAATTTCCTTCCGCCACAGATTGGGCAAAACCACTCTGTTCAAAAAGAAGCGTAAAACACAATAGGCAGGCTATGATCCTACGTAACATTCTAAACATGTTGAAGAATTAAATGTTTAGCTTTGTCCATGATAAGCCCTGGTTAGAAGCTCCCGGGCCTCTGTATCAAGCGGTTGTAATTTTAAAACAGCGGACAAATAGGCGATTGATTTTTTATATTCCCCCAAGGAAAAATAAGCGGAACCAAGATTATAATTTAGATCCGGGTCTTTAGGGTTAATTTCCCATGCCTTTTCCAAAGATGTTATGGCTGAATTATATTCCCCGTTAATCATATGCAATGACCCTTGAAATAAATAGATGGCATACTCTTTACTAATTGAGCCCTTCTCTGCAGCATCAAGGATATTAAGTCCTCCATTTATGTCATTGAGCTGCTTTTGAAATTCCTGTCTAGCTTGGCCGAAGTTCCCTGCCGAAGCCAATTCTATTGCGTTCTTAAAAGATGGCATTGGATCTTGGACTGCTTTTTCTTTTTGCGCAATTACCGCAAGTTCAGGCGCATTTTGCGCCTCTATATTTTTAATATATTTATTTTCGTAATAAATCTCTTGCCCGTCATACTTAACTTTAATATAATCCTTGGCTCTTTCGACAATTTCACCGTCAATAACTTTGCCGGATTTAAGGGTAACTACTTGAGCCCGGGCATAGCGCGACGATACCAGGATAAATATTATGGATAAAATAGCACCTCTTATTTTTAACATTCTTGATTCCCTCGTGATATTTTAAGGGAAAAACCTCTTTTACGAGGCTTTTCCCTTCCGTGGCTTTTAACTTATTGATACATAAAAAATATACAATAAATCTGTTAACTAATCATTAAGGGAGGGTAAATTCCTTGTAAACTTTTGCTGTCAATCGGGATTAACAATCAAACAGGTTAGATCCTAATCAGAGAATTGACTTGTTATTCTAGTGGTTTTAGATCAAAGGCGGGTAGTAATAGCCATTCCATAATCCGGAGTTTAATCTTATCTCTAACCTGGCGGGTTTTCTCCATTATCTCATCCTGGCTCCCCTGAAAGCTTGAAGGATCATCAAAACCCCAATGCATTCTTTGCGTGACTGCTGTGCCGGGAAAAATAGGGCACTTTTGTGCCTGCGATTCGACGCACACAGTCACAACGTAATCATATTTTTTACCTTGCTTGAAAAAATCAAATACACTCTTGGTCTTATTCTGTGAAATATCAATACCTGCCTCTTTCATCACCTCAACAACTGTAGGATTTAACTTGCCTGGCTCCAGGCCCGCGCTTTCTACCTCAAATCTATCACCTGCCATCTGTTTTAAAAACGCTTCGGCCATTTGCGAACGGGCCGAATTATGCACGCAAACAAATAAAACTTTCTTTTTATCCATTAAAATACCCCCTTTTAAATATAACGCGACATTATAATATTGCGGCAGCTTTTAGATCAGCTGTTTTCATCTAATTTTTCCAGATGGTGTTTTACTACTTTTGCTTCAACCATATAGATTACATCTTCGGCAATATTGGTGGCATGGTCGCAGATACGCTCAAGGTGGCGGGCAACCAAAAGCAGGGGGATAGCGCGCGGGATGGTGGATTTATTTTTGGATATATAGTCATTAAGCAATTCCTGCTGGACCAGATTGCGCAGGTTATCGGCTTGGCTGTCGCTTAATATTACGCTCCTGGCTAATTCCGCGTCTTTATTAACAAATGCGCTTATAGAATTACGGGTCATTTCCTGGGCCAGGAGTGTTAACTTCGGAATATCTACCAGAGGCTTAAGCAGCGGCTTATCCGCCAACTCCAGCACCCGCTGGGATATATCTACAGCTAAATCCGCCATTCTTTCCAAATCAGTAGAGATCTTCATCGCCATGGTAATAAAACGCAGGTCTACTGCCATCGGCTGCCTTAAAGCCAAAAGATCCAGGCATTTTTCATCAATCTTTAACTCCTGCTCATCGGTAAACTGGTCTTCATGAATGACCTTTTGAGCCTTATCTCTACTTAACTGCTTTAATGCCTCAACTGAATCGATAATCGCCTCCTCTACTAAATCGCCCATCCGGAGTATGTTACCTTTTAAATCCGCCAACTCTGCGTCAAAATGCCTTTCCATAATCAGGCCTCTCTAATAAAAAGTTTTTTCATTTAACCAAACCTCCCAGTTATATAAGCCTCGGTTTTCTTATCTTTGGGGGCAGTGAATATATCCTGCGTTTTGCCAAACTCTATTAATTCCCCTAAAAGAAAAAAACCGGTATAATCGGATACGCGGGCTGCCTGCTGCATATTATGAGTAACGATTATCATGGTATAATCTTGTTTTAATTTGAATATCAACTCTTCGATTTTCCCGGTAGAAATAGGATCCAGGGCAGAACAGGGTTCATCGAACAAAATTACTTCCGGCTTAACTGCCAATGCCCTGGCAATACATAACCGCTGCTGCTGGCCTCCGGAAAGGCTGACGCCCGAAGAATTGAGTTTATCTTTTACTTCATCCCATAAAGCAGCCATTTTAAGAGATTGCTCAACTATTAAATCAAGGCGGCCTTTCTTCATTAAGCCATTTAATTTTAAGCCCGCGGCTACATTGTCATAAATAGAGAGCACGGGAAAGGGATTAGGTTTCTGAAATACCATACCAATCTTCCGCCTTATTTCAATGGGGTCGATATCAGCCGAATAGATATCTTTACCGTCTAATAAAACCTTGCCGGATACTTTTGTATTCGGCACAACCTCGTGCATCCTGTTTATACAGCGTATAAACGTGGACTTGCCGCAACCTGAAGGGCCGATGATAGCGGTAACCATTTTTTCTCTAATCGAAATGTTGATATCCTTTAATGCCTGGATATTGCCAAAATATGCGTTCAAATTTGAAACCCCGATTGTTTCTTCCATATTCCTTCCTTGCCCACAAGGGCATACTGGCGCAATTCAAATAAGCGCCAGGTATTATCTTGACGTTGGGAATTTATACCGCAATCTAATTACAAACCGGCTGATGAAACTCATTAAAAAAACTATGACAATTAAGACAAAAGCGCCTGCCCAAGCCTGCCTGTGCCAATCATCAAAAGGAGAAATCGCGTAGGCGAATATTTGAAGAGGTAAAGCGGCTATGGGCTGCTGCAGGCTCTGATGCCAGAACCTATTGCCAAAGGCGGTAAAAAGAAGCGGGGCTGTTTCTCCGGCAATGCGCGCTATTGCCAGCAGAATACCGGTCAGTATCCCCGGTAACGCGGTTTTTAACACAATGCTAATTATCATCCTGAACTGGTTGATGCCTAAGGCTAACGCGCCCTCGCGTAAATTACGGGGCACCATCCTGAGCATCTCTTCGGTTGTGCGCATTACTGTTGGCAACATAATTATCCCCAAAGCGAAAGCGCCGCTTACCGCTGAGAAGCTTTTCATTGGCAGGACGAATAAAGTATAGGCGAATATCCCGATTACAATAGAGGGAATCCCGTTTAAAACATCCACGGTAAACCTGATCGTTGTGCCTAATTTATTCTTGCCGAATTCAGAAAGATATACCCCGCCCAATACTCCTATAGGTATTGCCCATAGACAGGAAAGACCCATTAAAATCAGGCTTCCCACTATAGCATTACCCATACCTCCGCCGGGTTCTCCCACAGGTTTGGGCAGATGAATAAAAAAGTTAAGATTTACGCTGGTAATCCCTTTTGAGACGACATAACCCAAAATACTAATCAAAGGCACTAAGGTCAAAATTGAGCACAGAAACGCGGCCAGGCACATTAATTTGTCGGTAATCTTTCTTTTTTTGTAGCTGTTCATTCTTTTATCTCGCCTTTTAGCTTACCCGAAACCTGCCAAATAAGCACCCTGGCTGCGATATTAAGAAGTAAGGTAACAAAAAATAATACCAGACCTATTTCAATAAGGGCTGAAAGATATAGATTGCTGGTTGCTTCGCTAAATTCATTAGCGATAACCGATGCCATAGTATATGCGGGGGCAAATAGAGAAGCGGAAATCTCCGGCCTGTTACCTATAACCATGGTAACCGCCATTGTTTCGCCCAATGCCCTTCCTAAGCCTAATATTACTGCGCCTAATATCCCTGGCCGGGTATATTTCAATACCCCAAGCCTTATGGTTTCCCAACGCGTTGCTCCTAAGGCTAACGCGGCTTCCCGCTGGGTAGAGGGTACCGCCAGGAAAACCTCCCTTGATACAGAAGAAATTGTAGGAATAATCATTATACTCAAGATAATACCCGCGGTCAGCATTCCTACGCCATAGAATTGGCCTTGAAATATCGGCAAGAAACCAAAATATTTGGCTAAAAATGGCTGCACATCTTGCCTTAAAAATGGCGCTAAGACAAATATTCCCCATAAACCATATACTACACTGGGAATTGCGGCTAATAGCTCAATTAAGAAACTTAGGGGTTCTCTTATCCAGGCAGGCGCCAATTCCGCCAGGTAAATAGCTACCCCTAATGAAACCGGCACAGCAATTAACAAAGCTAATAATGATGAAATAATCGTGCCATAGATAAAAGGCAGCGCCCCAAAGACTTCTTTAACCGGGTCCCAGGTGCTGGTGAACAAAAAACGCAACCCAAACTTCTGGATAGCCGGCAGAGCATGCGCTGCCATGCTAAACGCTAAAAGTATGGTTAAGGCGGCTACGCATAAGGCCAATAGCGTAACCGCCTCTTTAAACCCCAGGTCAACAAATTTTATTTTCATTACCTATTATTCACTACCCCTATTGCGCTTAATAGCTTATCTGCTTTATTTTTTCTTCAATCTGCTTGACCAAGCTTTCCGGTAAAGGAGCGTATAGTAAATCAGCGGAGTATTTTTGGCCGTCAGTCACAGCCCAACGCAGGAATTTGACTATTTTTTCCCCTTTTACTTTATCGGGCTGATTTTTATAGACTAAAATCCAAGTCAGGCCCGCGATAGGATAAGCATCCGCTCCGTCGGGATTCACCAGAGAGACCCTAAAATCAGCAGGCATAGAATTAATTTTGCCGTTTACCGCCGCGGTGGTTGATTCGATGCTCGGCTTTATGAAATTCCCGGACTTATTCTTAATCTCTGCGCAGGGAAGATTATTTTTAACTGCGTAAGCCAGCTCCACATAGCCGATTGCTCCCTGAGTCTGTTTAACTAGACCCGCAACCCCTTCATTTCCCTTCCCGCCTAATCCTACCGGCCAATTAACCGATGTGCCTTTACCGACCGAGTTTTTCCATGCTTTAGATACAGATGAGAGATAATCCGTAAAAATATTGGTTGTCCCGCTTCCATCCGAACGATGGCTAACAATAATGTTTTGACTCGGTAGGTTTACGCCAGGATTATCAGAAACAATTCTGGGGTCATTCCACTTGCTGATCTTGCCCAGGTAGATATCCGCCACCACTTCCGGGCTAAACCTCAATGCTTGGTTTATCTGCGGTAAATTATAAGTAATAACCACAGCCCCCGCGATCATCGGTATATGCAACAATTCCCCCGGAGCTTGTTTTAGTTGTTCATCGGTCAATGCGCCATCCGATGCGCCAAAATCAACTGTCTGAGCGGTAATCTGCCTTATCCCGCCGCCTGAGCCGATAGATTGATAATTAAAATTTACGCTCTCATCAACCTTGGTATATTCATAAAACCACTTTGAATATAAAGGATAGGGGAAAGTTGCTCCCGCTCCATTTACCAATAGCAGTTTATCGGCCAGTGCCGTGCCAACGGTCAAGCCGATGACTGCCAATACTACAGTAATTATTCTTAAAACTCGTCTCTTCATTTTAAAAACCTCCTTTTATGTTCACTTCGTTCCATAAATCGTGGTCTCACTTAGAATTTCATATTCCAGTCAACCTGTAAGACATGCTCCGGCGTCCTCCCGGTAGTTGCGCTCTGAGTAAGGCTCTCTGCGTAATAATAATCGAGATCAAGCCACGTATTTTTCGCTAAGCCGTAAGAAAAAACTGCTTCATAGGCTTTGGAATTAGTTTTCCCGCCATATCTATCAGAATCAGTAAAAATATCCAGCCAGCAATCGCGGCCCAATTTTGAATATACAAGCTGGGTTCTCCATTGCCCCCAATCGGTTATATTTTCCGTTCCGAATTTTATACCAGCCTGATAACCTCCTGCTCCGGTTGCATCACTTGGCAGGCTAACATTATACATATACTCCCCAAATATAGCAGCGTAAGGCAACAAACCGGAAAATGGCTGCTTAAAGCTTAATTCAGCAGTCGGCTGAATTGAATTGTAGTTATATCTATACTGGCCGGTAGCGCTGCTGCCACTTCCGCTTACACCTGAATTTGTACGGGAACCGGCGTTACTAAATGCATTTGCGCCTTTTACGTTAAAAAATTGATTATACGCAACCGCAGTCTTCAAATTAGTTTTATTATTAACGGCAATATTAACTCCTGGTTGGAATACTGCCAGCGCTACTTGTTTATCGGTCCTGGTGTCATTTTTCATGACATAAACCAAATCGTTCATGAAAATATCAACCTTTGGATTAAGTTTATAGCTATAATTCACACCGGCTCCGTCTGGAGTAATGTCGCCTTTCCAGAACACATCCCACGGCCGCCAAAGAGGATTTTGGATTTTTCCTCCGGATAGCGCTAATCCGTTAAATGGCGTATACTGGGCATAGGCATAATCCAAAACGATACTTTTTGGCGAACCGGGAGTATTTGTCGTATTTGCATCGCTGCCAAGAGTAATATTCCTTGAACGCGGGTCATTGGTTGCGCCCGTTGCAATACCCACTGCCATTTTCAATTTATTATTTACTTGAGACTCAATACCTAACCTTGCCCTAATTCTTGCCCTTGAGTTATCCTGGGAGCCTTTATCTTTATCCCACTCATACCTTAACCGGAAATCGCCTTTTAGTTTCGTATTTTTTACCCAATCAGGCATATTATCTTTTGCCAATTTTTTATAATCTTCTTCTTTTTGCTTATCTGCTTTTGTAATTTGTTCATTAGTCTGAGTCCTTATTTCCTGAGCCTCGGAAGCATTCAAAACCCCCTTATCAATTAGTTTCTGAAGCAGGGCATCCACTTCGCTGGCATAAGAAAAATGCATCCCCAGGCCCAACGAGATAATTCCGATTAATACAATTGCCGTTAAAAACTTCCTCATTTTGTTTCCTCCTTTTTTGTTAGCCTTCCACGCACAACTTGCGTATCTGGCGTAAATTTAACTCCACCTCGCAATATTACATTTTCCATATCAATTCCAAATTAAGAAAAAGTAAAATCCATGTAAATTCAGTTTACCTGCTTTTTACTAAAAATTCTTTATCCAGGTTTGCGCTTATTTCTCTTACCGTGCTTAATAAGCCTGCTAAATTAAACGGCTTGCTTAAATAACAATCTGCCCCCAAAAGATGGGCATATAATTTATCCTGTTCATGGGATTTAGCGCTCACCACCATAATAAAGGTGTGAAAATTCCGCGGGTCATCTTTTATCAGTTTGCATATATCAAACCCATCTATGCCGGGAAGCATAATATCAAGGATAACGATATTGAAACTCTCTCTTCTAAGTCTCTCCCGCGCGCTTAATCCGTCAAAAACCTGTTCCGCATAAAAACCCTCATTGCGCAAGTTATAGGCAATAAGGTAATTTATATCCTTATCATCTTCTACGACTAATACTTTTTTATTGTTAAGCATATTACTTACCTGTTATCCGTACTGCGCGTAAAACTTATTCAAGCTCTTGGATTCTTCATCAACAATCCGTCGTAAAGCCAGAATGAATAATTGCGCTATTTCTTTTATTTTCTTAACCATGACTAAAGTATAAGAGAAAGGGGTTAAATCCACTTCAAGGGAAAGTAAAATGTGGGTAAAGTTAAAAGCGTGTTGGAAACTGGGAATTAAAACTTGAGGTGTTTACTGGGGGATGATAAACCAGAATTTGGAGCCTAAGCCTTCGGTGCTTTCAACTCCTACAGAACCGGAATGAAGCTCGATGATATGCTTAACAATAGAAAGCCCAAGGCCGGTGCCTCCAAGTTCGCGCGAGCGCGCTTTGTCTACGCGGTAAAAGCGCTCAAAAATACGGGGGATATCTTTTGCGGGTATTCCTGAGCCGGAGTCTTCGACGACAATCTTTATTTTCTCCGCAAGGGTTTCGGAATAAATTCGTACGGAACCTTTTTCCTTATTGTACTTAATAGCATTGTTGATCAGGTTGGCAAAGACCTGTTCAATCTTGCTCTTGTCGGCAACAATCTCCAGGCTTTGGGGTAATTCGATTTTAATCTCAACTGCCTTCTTTTTTGCCTGCGACTTAAATCCCAGTATAACCTCATCAACCAGTTTAGCGATAACAAATTTTTCCTTATTCAGCACGATTTCTTTGGATTCGATATGCGAAAGCTCCAGTAAATCATTAATTAAAGTATTTAGCCTGTCAGCGTGCGTATTGATGATCTTGAGGAAATGGACGCTGTTTTCTTTGTCCTCTAAAGCCCCTTCAAGCAAGGTTTCCACAAAGCCTTTTATAGAGGTAAGCGGGGTTTTCAGTTCGTGCGAAACATTGGCCACGAAATCCCGGCGCATAGCCTCTAGGCGCCTAATTTCAGTAATATCGTGAATAACTAAAAGGCAGCCGCTGGTTGCTTTAGATTCAAAAATCGGGGAGGCATTCACCTGAAATACTTTTTGTACCGGCCAAATAAGGGTTAGCTCTTTAGAAACAAGTTGCCCGCTTTTTAAAACTAAAGCAATTACTTCGGCTACATCATTATTAGGGAATACTTCCAGGAAAATCCTGCCTTGGGCGCTCTTTTGGGAGATATTAAAAATTTTTTCGGCTGTAGGATTAAGCCAGAGCAGGCGGGTATCTTTATCCACCGCAATCACTCCCTCAACCATGCTGTTTAATATGGCGTGGATGCGGTTGTTCTCAGTTTCTAAAATGTTAATCCGTTTTTTGAATATTTCCAGTTCGGAATTTAATTCAATGATTTTCTTCTTTAGGCGCAAATCAAACAACTTTCAATCCTCGGTTTCAAAACGGTAACCGTAATTTTTCACTGTGATAATATGCTTAGCTTCGGTTTTAAGTTTTTTACGTAGAGTGCGGATATGCACGTCTACGGTGCGGGTCTGGATCTCCATGGCATGATCAAAACCCCAGATTGTATCCAATAAATAATCCCGCGATAAAACCCTGCCTTTGACCTTAAGCAGTGTCCTTAAAAGCTCAAACTCTTTAGCGGTTAACTCAACCGGTTTATCTTTGACCGTCACACATATCTTGGCAAAATCTATTTTTAAATCTCCTGTCTGGAATATTTCCGGAAGCTTTTCTTTTTCAGTTACCCTGCGCAGGACCGCTTTGATGCGGGCGGCTAACTCACGCGGGCTAAACGGCTTAGTAATATAATCATCCGCACCTAACTCTAAACCTACAACTTTATCCGATTCCTGTCCTTTAGCCGTAAGCATAATGATGGGTATGGCGGCGGCCTTGCTTTCTTTTTTTAAAGCTTTACATACCTCTAAACCATCCATTCCCGGAAGCATTAAATCCAGCAAGATAAGATCCGGATGCTGGCGCACCGCCAGATCCAGAGCATCCTCTCCGTCCCCGGCAGTAATAACCTTAAAACCTTCCTTCTCAAGGTTATACTCAAGCATTTTAATGATATCTTTTTCATCTTCAACAACTAGAATTTTTTCTTTCATTTTTTATTACCCCGGCAAACATTCACACATATCCCGCAGACAAACTGCTCCACCTGGCGCTGTTTTTGAAAACTCTTAAGTTTTTCAAAACATTTGATATGATCAAAATCCGCGGCAGACTCTCGGATTGCCCCTGACGGGCATATCTTAACACAAAGCCGGCACTGCCCGCAATCTTTTTTACTTAACTCATCTGTCTTTAACGGCATGTTGGTTAATATCGAAACTAGCCGAAATTGGCTGCCTAATTTCTCATTCACCAGAAGGTTATTTCTGCCAATCCAGCCTAAACCGGCCAAAACCCCTAATTTCCGGTGCGAAAGATGGGCAATATTATTTTCCCAATCAATGATTTGTGTTGCCGGCACGGCAAGCGCCAAAAAACCTTGTTTCTGGATTATATTGCCTAATCTTAAAGCTATGTGATCTAAAAAAGAATTTACTATTTTGTAATGATGGAAATATAATTTGGTTGGCACAATATCTATTTCAGAAAGCACGGAAGCAGAAAGCATAACTCCTAAACAAATGGCCTTATCAAAATTCTGTGAGATTTTAGGAGAGATCTTAAACTCATCCCTGATCTTGCTTATATCGGCAACCCCAAAAAGATCGATGCCTTCATCAAGGCAAAATTTCTTTAAAGCCAGATAATTTTTATCTTTATCCATCCCCAACCTCGAAACTGTTTCCACTCCAATCGGGAAATAGGGATACCCCGCGTCCCGAACAACTAGGAAATAGTTTCGCCTTTTAGTTTCCTCAAATAAACCATAAGCAGGGAAATTGCCGCGGGGGTCACGCCGGAAATACGCGAGGCCTGGCCCAGATTAAGCGGTTTGAATTTAGCCAGCTTTTCTCTTATCTCCCGGGATATGCCGGCTAAACCGCTATAATCAAAATCCGGCGGCAGTTTGATTTTCTCTATATGCTTAAACCGCTCTACGTCTTTGAGCTGCCTTTGAATGAACCCGGCATATTTTACTTCGATTTCAATCTGCCGCCAAGCGGATTCAGGTATTGAGGTTTTTAATTTATGCATCTTATTTATATCTTTGATGCTTATCTGCGGCCGTTTTAACAATTTTTCCAAAGTTAACGGCTTATTAAAAGGGGCGCAATTAACGCGGGTTTTTCTTAAAAAGATCAGGCCATCTTTAATACCTTGAGCTTTATTTTTTATTTTACGGTAAACATTTTCTTTTACCAAACCCAAATCAAAACCCGCCTTGGCTAAACGCAGGTCCGCGTTGTCCTCACGGATAATTAAACGGTATTCCACTCTTGAGGTAAACATACGGTAGGGTTCAGCCGTGCCTTTAGTAGTTAAATCATCGATTAACACGCCGATATAACTGCTTGCCCGATCTAAGATAAAAGGCTCTTTCTCTTTAAGGCGCAGCGCAGCATTGATTCCGGCAACTAACCCCTGGGCCGCTGCTTCTTCATAACCGGTTGTGCCGTTAAGTTGTCCGGCCAAAAAAAGATTTTTGATTAATTTTGTTTCCAGGCTCGGGAAAAGTTGGGTGGGATCAACCACGGTATGTTCAATACCATAGCCAAAACGAATAACCTTGGTTTTCTCTAGCCCGGCAATAGAATGCAATAGTTTAAGCTGCACATCTTCGGGCAAACTGGTGGATATGCCGTTAGGATAAATTTCATCCACCCCTAAACCTTCGGGCTCTAAAAACACCTGATGCCGTTCTTTATCCGCGAATTTAACAATTTTATCCTCGATTGACGGGCAATACCTGACGCCGGCAGCTTTAATTATGCCGGCATAAAGCGGCGAGCGGTCAAGGTTGGCCCGGATCAACTCATGCGTATCTTTATTGGTATAAGCAATGTGGCAGCAAACTTGTTTTTGCTTTATGTTTTTTGTCGAGAACGAAAACGGTTTAGGAATTAAATCGCCTTCCTGGATTATTAGATTGGAAAAATTAATGGTATGCTTATTCAGGCGCGGGCAGGTCCCGGTTTTAAAACGCAAAAGATTAAAACCTAAACTTTTCAGGTTATCCGCCAGCCCCACAGAAGCGCGTTCATTAATCCGGCCGGCGCTGAAATGTTTTAGCCCGATATGAATTAAACCGTCTAAAAATGTCCCCGGGCAAATAACTACGCATTTAGCGCCGATCTCCCCCTTATCCGTAACTACTCCCAAAACCCTGCCATCTCTAACGATTAATTTCTTTGCCTCTGCCTCTTTTACCGTTAAATTCTTCTGATGTAAAACGATGCGCCGCATATAACGGCTGTATTTATGCATATCGATCTGGGCCCGCGATGATTGCACGGCCGCGCCTTTTGAGGAATTAAGAATACGGAATTGGATTGCGCAGGCATCAGCAGTCCGGCCCATTTGTCCGCCTAAAGCATCAATCTCTTTTACTAACTGGCCCTTACCTACCCCGCCGATAGCCGGATTACAGCTCATCCTTCCGATGGAATTGATATCCAAGGTAAGCATCAGGGTTTTAGCGCCAAGCCGGGCGCAGACCAAGCTTGCTTCAATACCGGCATGGCCGGCACCGATAATAATTACATCAAAATTATTCATGGGAAATAATTAGGGACAGGTAGCCGGGGACGTGCCAAAAAGGGACACCCTTTTTAAGGGTGTCCCTTTTTGGCACGTCCCCTTAAATTTAGCACTTAGAATATCCGCAGCCATGGCATTTAACGCAGCCTTCCTCATGGCGCAGGGCGCCTCCGCAATCAGGGCACATTCCAACGATATTGACCTGCTCATCCAAATCCGATGACTGTAATTGGTCATCATGCGAATGCTTCATCGGGATAGTTGCTGATTCTGCGGCAGCCATAGCAGCTGGCTGCGTATTGATCAGCCGGCGTTCGATAACCCGGGCAATCGCATCCGCGCAAGAGAATATTCTCTGGCCCTTTTCCCAGGAGGGAGACGGGCAGCGGATATTACGCAATTGCTCAATAATAGATTTTACCTCGATATTTGCGCGAAAGGCCAAAGAAACCAGGCGGCCGGTTGCCTCAAGCTGAGACGCTGCGCAACCGCCGGCTTTACCCATCTGGGTAAATAATTCAAATGGTTTACCGTCTTCGTCGATATTTATGGTGACATAAAGATTGCCGCAGCCGGTAGAAACCTTGGTGGTCGTGCCGATAATTACTTCCGGCCGCGGGCGCGGGGCAATCTCTTTCTTAATCTCATGAATGATTCTCTCCTGCTTCTCCTTGGGCTTGCCGACATTTAACACCTGCTCTTCACGGCTCTTATCGCGGTAAATAGTTATACCTTTACAGTTTAAATCAAACGCCATAACATAAGCTTTACGCACTTCTTCAATGGTCGCCTCATGCGGAAAATTAATCGTCTTGCTTGTCGCATTGTGCACGTATTTCTGGAAAGCCGCCTGCATGCGCACATGCCATTCAGGAGCAATATCATGGCTGGTCACAAAAACCCTGCGCACATCTTCAGGAATTTCTTTAATATCTTTTATTGAAGCGCTCTCGGCAATCTTTTCCATAAGCTTGGTGCTATAGAACCCTCTTTGCCGCGCGGCCTGCTCAAACAACGGCTCTACCTCCACCAGCTTATCATTATCCATAACATTACGATAATATGACAGGGCAAATAGAGGCTCGATTCCCGAAGAGCAGGGGCCGGCGATGATGCTGATTGTCCCGGTGGGGGCAATGGTTGTCAACGTGGCGTTGCGCATCCTGCTTGAACCGTATTTTTTATCATAAATACTTCCTTCAAAAGCCGGGAATACGCCTTTATTTTTCCCCAACTCCAAGGATTTTTTATTCGCTTCCTCCAAAATAAATGACATTAATTTTTCCGCTAAGGCTACGGCCTCTTCGCTATTATAAGGAATATTCAGGCGGATCAATAAACTTGCCCAACCCATTACCCCTAAGCCAATTTTACGGGTAGCCTTGGTAGCCTTCTCGATTTCCGGAAGCGGGAATTTATTCACATCAATCAAATTATCCAGAAAATGCACCGCTAAAACCGTAACCTCTTTTAACCTGTCCCAATTAATCTCACAGCGTGTTCCAACCTTTTTACACATCTGATCCAGGTTTATCGAGCCTAAATCGCAGCTCTCATAAGGCAATAAAGGCTGTTCACCGCAGGGATTAGTGCTTTCAATCTCTCCTAATTTCGGAGTAGGGTTATACTGGTTAATCCGGTCAATAAAAATGATTCCCGGCTCGCCGTTTTTGTGCGCCTGTTTTACGATTAAATTAAACACATCTTTACTGTTAATCTTCTGCACCGGCTTATGCGTGTGCGGATCGATCAAATCATAATCCTCCCCCTTGGCAAGTCTGCGCATAAACTCGTCGGTAATGGCAACGGAGATATTAAAATTAGTAATATGATTATTGTTTTCCTTGCAGGTGATAAATTCCATAATATCCGGATGATCCACGCGCAAAATACCCATATTGGCGCCGCGGCGGGTGCCGCCTTGCTTGACCGCCTCAGTCGCCGCGTCATACACGCGCATAAATGAAATCGGCCCGCTGGCGACTCCGCCGGTAGTTTTAACTACGGCATTTTTGGGGCGCAGGCGCGAAAAATTAAAACCTGTGCCGCCGCCGGATTTATGGATAAGGCTGGTGACTTTTAAGGTTTCAAAAATCGATTCCATCGAATCTTCAATGGGGAGGGTAAAACAAGCGGAAAGCTGCCCTAATTCTTTTCCCGCGTTCATCAGGCACGGGGAATTAGGCAGGAACTCTAAATTAGCCATCATCTTAAAAAATTCCTCCGCCAGGACCTTTACATCCTGCTCTAATACGCCGTACTGTTTATCCGCAACAGCAATAGCATTGGCAACGCGGACAAACAACTGCTCCGGGGTTTCGATAAGTTTACCCTCTTGATCCTTGCGCAGATACCTGCGCTCAAGAACCTTGACGGCGTTAGGGGATAACTTTAATTCCATTTTTCACCTCGAATATTAGGAAGGTTGATTATAAATTACTCAAGCAATATAACAAAGGCAATAACTATTGTCAACAAAAAACTTTACAATATATGGGGTAGCCATTTATTATAATATACTACTGATTGTAGCAAGAGCTTATCCGCCGGCAAAAGGCTTGCAGGACTCCCGGATCACTAATTCCGCGGGAAGCAGAATTTTTTTCGGCGCATTTTTATTTAAAACAATCAGGCGGTTTAATTCTTTGACACTTTCTTCGGCCATCCGGATCAACGGCTGGCGCACGGTAGTCAGCCCAACCGGGCCGTAAAGCCCCGAAGGGTTATCATCAAAACCGACAATCGATAAATCATCCGGAATATTCTTGCCTAATTCACGGGCCACGGCCATTACTTCCAAGGCCATCGCATCAGAGGCGACAAACACAGCGGTTGCCGGATCAAAGGCCTTAATTAACTTCTCGGCCGCGCTTCTGGCTGCCCCGCGGGAATAATCAGTTTGAAATATATAATCCTCTCTGACCTTAATATTATTTTTCGTTAATGCGTGCTTGTAACCCTCCAGGCGCTTGGCTGCCGCCTGAGTCATTACATCCCCGGTAATATGCGCAATTTTTCGATGCCCTAACTCGATCAAATAATTGACCGCGCTCTCGGCGCCCCCGGCATTATCGATGGCGATACAGGAAACATTCAAGTCATCCACATAATAATTAATCACGACACTAGGTATGCCTTTGACTAAAGACTCTTCCAGCTGGGCGCGGTTACCGATAATATCGGAAAAGATTATCCCGCCTACCCCGCGTAAAGATAAGGGAGCGCGCGCGTCGGTTAAATGCAAAAGTAAATCCAGCTTGAGAGCTTCGCACATCGTGCCTACCCCGCGGATAAGCTCCAGGGCGTAGAATGAATAAAATACCCCTTCATAACGCGGAATTACCAAAGCCACAACATTGCTTTTGCCGGTTGCCAGGCGCTGCGCAAAGATAGACGGCTGGAATTTTAATTCGCGGACCGCATTCATTACTTTTATACGATTGGATTCTTTGACCGAGCCGATTTTATTGATCACCCGGGAAACGGTAGTAATGGATACTCCGCTGGCCCGTGCGACATCAACGATAGAATTATTTCTGGAGGGAGATGCTGCTTTTTTAGTGCGTGTCATTAGTGAAAAACTATTTTATATTATCGCCGATTTTTAACGGGGCGCTTGTCCTCTTTATGTCACAGGCGGAAATATTGTCTCTTGTCTGGATTACCGCGATAGAGCCGATTGATTTTTGCGCACGGTAAACATTAAACATATCCCCGACTTTAACTCCCGATGAAAGCCCCAAATCTATAATTACAAAGTTATTCTCCGCATTTACCGCTAAAATCTTACCGGGAAACAACGGCACCTCCGCCTTTTCCGAATAAGGAGAAGAACGCACGATTATCGCCGGCAGTTCCACGGATTCCCTTTTCTTCTCTGAAACAGCCGCGGGCCCGTCGCTTTTAAGCGCATCCGATTCCCTTTTAACAGAACCAATCTGGGAAATCCTTTCGGTGAGCATTATATTCATTTCACCCAAACGCTTCTCCAGCGTAGATTTGGCTTCCTGAAGGCTTTGGACTTTTTGGCTCAAAGTCATCTTACGGATGCTCAAACTCTTTAATTGCCGGACAAGTTCCTCATTCTCAGCCTTAAGTGTTTTCAGGGCGTCTTGGGTGACAGAAGCCTCCTGCTGACGCTGGTTCTGCTTCTTTAACTTATCAATCAATTCATCCCTGACCTTAGTTACCGAGTCATACTTTTTCTGTAAATTGTTCAGCTCTTCGGCCCACTTATCCCTTTCGCCTTTGAGAGAATCTATCTTGCTTTGGTTTCCTCTTAAGTCATTCTCCAGCCGGTTAACCTTGCTCAGCAGAGTAGCATTCTCACTCTTTAAGTCATTGCTTTCCCTAAGCAGTGTTTGCTGCTGGTTAGTTGCCTGCATAAAAAGAAAAAGGCAGACTACGGAAAAACCTATTAAGCCAACAATAATAAATTTTGTTTTCTGTTCCATAACACCCCCTATGGCTTTGCCAAGCGGAAGGCAAACCATCGTTTTCCGACTTATAATTGGGCGAATACTCTCTCTAAAACCAGACTTGCCGCGCCCATGGCCACGGCGTTCTCTCTTAATTGAGAATAAGTAATTTTTAAATCAGCGGTTACTTCGCGAAAAGCCCAATCTACAACTGTATTCCTTACTTTATTTAAAAACTCTTCTCCTGACTCTTCGAAGCCTCCGCCGATAATTACCACCTGCGGGTTAAGCAGGTTAACTAAATAAGCAATTTTTATCCCTAATCTTTTGGCCGCCCGGGCTAGTGCCGCCAGGGCCACTTCATTCTTTAAACGGGAAGCGCTAAATATGCTTTTTAAATCTATGTTCTCTATGCTGGTTGATGTCGCCCGTAAAAATTCTGCTGCCTTTCCTTTATCTTTAAGCAAAATTGCTTTTATCTCATCGATAATTCCCAAATCCATATCCCAACGCTTGACAAAACAAGGGGACCCAGCCGGGCAGTTAAAAAGATCCTGTTCCTTATAATTATAAATAGAAACCTCGCCGGCATATCCTTGCCAGCCGCGATAAAGTTCTCCGTTAATCATGATCCCGCAGCCGACTCCGGAGAACATATAAATAATATCTTTATAAGCTCCTCCTAAATCCAGCCAATGTTCGCCAAAACAGGCGCTGCTGGCGTCATTTTCGATCAATGCCGGCAGATTAAATTCTTTCTCGATTAACCCCTTTAAAGGAAGGTCTACTGAGGCATAAGTATAATAATGGTCCATTTTCTGCGGCCAGCGGATAGAGCCGTCTTTTTTATTAATTAATCCGGCAACGCCTATACCGATACCTTTTATGTTTTCAACATACCCCTTGGAACGCCTTAAGATTTCGCGTACAATTTCTAAAAGGCACTCCGATACTTCCTTAACCGAAGCCTGCGGCCGGGCAATTTGAGTTTTGGTAATAATGTTGCCTTTTAAATCTACCAGAAGACCGACCATATTCATCAGGTTTAATCCCACCCCGATGGCGTATCCGGCGCGTGGGTTTAAATCCAACAACACCGGCCGGCGGCCCCCTTCGGATACGTCCAGCTCCTTTTCATAAACCAGGTTACTCTTGATGAAATCATCGATATAATTAGAAACGCTCACTATATTTATCCCCATCTCCTGAGAGATGTCCGGGCGGCTTATCGGCCCCTGTTTTCTAAGGATACCCAATATCTCAATATTGCGTTTTTCTTTCTCGCTAAAATCTTCTTTTTGTAAATCTAATAAATGCATAGGAGAAAATTACCTCTTATTATAAAAATAAATAAAATATTTATTTTACTTTACTACCAAAGAAGCCTTAAGTCAAGTGATTTCAACCAAGACCCTGTTTCCCGATTGAGCAGGAAACAGGGTCTTGGTTTTTTTTAAGGTGAGGCTGGATTAATAGACATCAACCATTGTAAAAAAACGGTCTATGGCTCCTGCAGGTGAGATTATCACTATATTTATTGCTTTTGTCCCGGCATCAGGATAGGCGCATTGAAAACTGCCATCAGTTACTGCCGGGCTAGCCCCGCCTAAATCACCGCTCCAGAGGTACTGCAGCTCAACTTGATTACAACCGCTCTGCGGCATCTCAATCAGAGAGGAAATTGTGGCTTTTTGATCTTTATCGAGCACATAACTGGAAGATTTTAATTCTGCTTTGCCCATCTCAACTAAGGGGTTGGCATTTTTTAAAGACAGGTCAAGAAAAGTCTTCAAGTTGTAATCGATCTGCTTATCCTCCTGGATCTCTTTAAGCCTGTCTTTAACCAGTGCCGCTGTTGCGGCATAGCTATCCGCGGAATTTTTTAACAACAAACCATAATACTCTTTGGCTTTAACTAAATTGCCTTCCCATTGCGCTAACAACCCTAACTGATAGAAGCTGGAAATAACCTGCGGGCTAAATACGGTTTTAGCCGCGAGCATTTCAAAATATTTCCTTGCTTCATTAATATTTGCCAAAACATATGCCTCAATCATGGCAACTTTATAAACGGCCTCATCAAAATGCTTGGTATCCGGATAAAGCCGGGTTAATTGTAAATAAAGCTTCTCTGCTCCTTTATAATCCCTGAGTTTCTCTAAGTTAAAGGCGCGCAAGTAGATTGTTTCCTGATTAAAAACATTCTTGCTTCCCAATCCTTCTATCTTGGCATAAATTTCTTCAGCATAAGCCAGGTCATAAAGGCCTTGCGGCTTATAAACAAAAAGGCTGGCAATTTCAAACAACTCCTGAACAAGTTTCTCAGGAGCCAGGGTTTTTGAAATCCTTTCCGTATAAATATTATAAACAGCCTGCGCTAATTCTACGTTGCCCCCTTTGTAGAATCCGGCGGCCACGCTTTTAAGCTCTGGATCGGTTATCTTTCCGGCAACCAGCTGATCCACATAAAGTTTATAAATTTGGCGGGCTTTTGTTTTTTCTTCGCCGGCTAAGAGGGCATCGGCAATATCTTTAATCAACTCCGGGTCGCTTTTAACTTTGGCGTAAGCGTTGAGGTCGGCGATCAAATCATCCAAAGACGCTTGCACAAAAGCATCCTGCTGGCCATAATGAAATTGCCAAAGCAGAAGCCTCATCTTTGGCCTCAAGGGATTACCGGTATCAGCCTGCTCGATAACCTTCTGGGCATTCTCTACCAGCTGCTGCCGGTAAGTATTGCCGTTGGCAAAATAATCATCCCAGGATTGTTTTTCTTCCAGGTACTTAAGCTGCAGGTAACGCGCTTGGGCTTTATAAAATTTTAGGCAAAGCGGATCAACCTTATCCTTCTCCTTAAAATTATCCAGGAACTCGATAAATTCATTATACTGGTTAGCCGCCAGATATTTTGATTTGGATTCTTCAATACCGGAGCAGCCGGAGGTTTGAGCGCAATAAACCAAAGGCACAGATATCAATAGGCTTAAAAATAATACCGCAGACCTTAAAAAAACTAACATAGGCTAGCCTCCCGCTCTTTTGTTGTGTGTTTTCTTTATTACCGGATGCTTCCAGAATTCCCTTATAACATAATAAGCCTTGCGTGGAATACGTTTATTTAAACCATTCTCAAGGCTTTCCGATAAAGCGCAGATACCAAACCATTCTTCATTCATATTCATGCCGCCCGGCACTCTTATGTCAAAATAATAACTGCCGTTGGACCAGCCGCCTTCGGTATCATGAACCTTCCAGCCTTCCGGATTATCAGGATTATGCTTCCACCATTCATCCGTCCACTCAAAAACCGTCCCGCCTATGCAATTACCCGCGCCTTTTTTGTTATTGGCTAAATTCTCATAGATCTGCTGCCATTGTGACTGCAGGAAGAACGCCTGCATATTCTGGTCTTCTCTTTTTAAGTAAGCATCGTAGCAATCCGCGCCGAATTCAGATAATAATACCGGTTTATCGAAAGTCATCCTGAGGGATTTAAAAAGATTCCCGAAAGTTTTACCGCGGTAAATTATACAGGCCACAAAATCAACATCCCGGCAAAATTTGTCGGCAGAATCCAACCCCACCAACTCACCATTACCTAATCCTACGGGATGCTTGGAATCAATTTTATGTATTTCTTTGGATATGTCATTTACAAAAGAGTAATAAATTTTTGCGCGCAGTGCTTTTTGCCTCTGGGGGTTGGCCTCCTGATCAACCTCGGGGCTTGACCAGGGATTCACATGCCCCAGGCAGGAATAATTATTCTCATTCCCTAAGATCCACCCGAGGATTCCGGGCTCATCTTTATAAAGCTTGACCATCTCTAATACCTGAGCCTTTACTTTATCCTGGAATTTTTGGTCGCCGTAAAAAGGACAGGGATATTCCCAGAACCCCAGCCAGTCACCCAAAAGCGTTCGGATTCCGTATAAGTTATATAAATCCCGGATTACCCGCTTTACTTCTTCGGGGTTATCATGCGCTTGATAAAGACGAATAGTATTAATCCCCATCTCCTTCATCAGCTTACCGTCAACCATCCAGGGCTTATTTGGATCACCCCACCAGTCATACTCTTGATTTGAGCCTATTGGGATCGGGCTGTAACAGACTCCTTTGATGATATAGGGACGGCCGTTGGCCATAAGACGATAATGTTGATTTTTTAACTTCTGGATATAGACGCCTTCCCTGGGCTGGCAGGCGGACAAAATAAATACAAACAAAAAACTACAGGCTACAAGCAAAAAATGCCTGTAACCTGTAGCTTTGGAATTACTATTTTTATTATTCAAACTTGATCTCATCCAGATAGAAGGTAGCGCCTTCCGGGTTATTGTCCACATTTGCCGACCAGCAAAAACCGCCGATAATATACGACAAATCTTTGCCTTTTAAATCAATGGTATATTGAGTCCACTCTTTATTCAAGAGGACCGGGCCGATGGTTGCGCTATCTGAATCCGAAAACTCTCCCATAATACCGCCGACCTTAAACTCTTCAATGCGCTCTGCGCCTTTTGCCCCGCGCGCCCAGAAGGTAAGCTTGGTGGCTTTGGAAAGATCAAAACCCGCGTCAACGCCACCCCAGTTGTTAGCCGGATTCTGCCAGAAAATTCCTGCCCAGCGCGCACCTTGGGCGGCTTTTCCGTTATAGATTATTTTAATGCAAGTATCGCCTAAATACGGATCTTCTTTTGAAGCTCCGTCATATTTTATATCGCCGTAATCACCCATCCAGCCGCTAGGTATAAAATGGTTGGCTGAAGTTGACCGGTCGGCATAAATATAGAACGGCATTGCCTGCTGTTTTTTACCTTCGGGTTTTAAAGCCGTATCCGCCTCGAATTTTACATCATCAATATAGAATGTGGCCCCGTCCGGATTTAAATCGGCGGTGGTGGTCCAGCCAAAAGCACCGTTAACATAAGAAAGGTCCTTGCCCACTAAATTAACTGTGTACTGTTTCCAGGCGTTAGTCAATTCAATAGGGCCCATCTCAACCATCACGGTATCAGGATAGGTTCCCTTGATCCCGCCGACCATCACTTTCTGGATCACTTCGCCGCCTTTTGCCCCGCGCGCCCAGAAGGTAAGCTTGGTCATGCCGGTTAAATCAAAACCGCCTTTTTTGTTTCCCCAGTTGTTTGAAGGATTCTGCCAGTAAACTCCGGCCCAACCCTGATTTTGTGATTTCTTGGCGCTATAAATAAATTGAATGCTGGTTGTCCCGCTATGCGGATTATCCGCTGCTTGGTCATTCATTTTAATATCGCCGTAATCACCCATCCAGCCGGAAGGAATATAATGATTATCCTTGGCGTTTTTATCCAAGTAGATCACAAATTCCTTAGGGCCTGCGGCTTTTTCTTCGGCTGCGGCCATGCCGCAAACCAAAAGACTTAAAGCCAGTAATACTGCTGACAACTTTTTCATACCACACCTCCTGCCCACAAGGGCATACCCGCGCAATTCATTATAAGCGCGGGGTAACTTTCCTTTATCTCCACTTTTTCTGATACATATAATACGCTTTGCGCAATTGCCGCAAAAACGGGCTTAGTTTACCATCCCCCTGGCCGGCCATACCCAGCCACTCCTCATGCATATATCCATCGGGAAACGGCCCGGTCCATAAACCTTTGGTATCATGAATTGCCGGTTCATAAGCCTTCCACCATTCATCCAGCCATTCAAAGACCACTCCGCCTATGGCATTACCCGCTCCATTTTCAAATGCCATATTATTCTGAATATCTTCCCAGGAACCTAAATGATATTGCGCCTGCAGTTCCTCAGCCTCATCGACACTTTTTCCCTCAGCGTATGCCGGGCAGCCAAACTCGGTAATAAAAGCCGGCTTGCCTGCCTGCTCCTTAACCTGCCTCCAAAAAGCGCCAAAACCATAATCCCCGCGGTAAGCATTGGTACCAAAGATATCTATATCCGGGGCATTCTTGCCGAATTTATCCAAAAATAAAATATCTCCGCTGCATATGGCTACCGGGTGATTTGGGTCGATAGACTTAATTATCCTGGCCACTTCATTGGCAAATTTAAAATAAGCTTCCGGATATTCATTGGCATTACAAGCATACCCGTAAACATTCTCATTGCCCAGGAGCCAGAATAAAATGTAAGGCTCATCTTTAAACTCATTGACCATTCCTTTGACCGACTCAATCATTTTTTTCTTTTGCTCTTCATTATTATAGTCGGTCCCGGGATTCCAGGTTGCTCCTGAGCCGATGGCGTATTTGCCCAAAAAATCCCCCATAATTACGCTTATACCATAAGTATTATACATATCACGCATTAATTCTTTATTTACCTTTAAAGGATGATGGTAAAGGCGGATGGTATTAACGCCCATATCCTGCATCAATTTAAAATCACCGACAGCCGGCTCATCGGCATCCTGGATATTGTTCCTGTTCTTATCCACAAAGGCATCATATGGCCCGTCGATTTTTCCGTTTCCGTCAAGATCCTCCTCCATCCAGTTCTTCAGGGTTCCGTCATCCGGAGACTGGCCTACTTTTGTCGGCGCGTAAGTAATCCCTTTAATAATATAAGGCTTATCTTCAACCACTAACTGCCAATCATCATTATTATACTGCACTAGACGCACTTTACCATGGCCAATCTTCTTTTTAATCCCCACCGATTCAGCCGTAGGCTTAGGCTTGACTGCTTCCTGGGCCATGTCAACTTTGACGAATTTTCCGGGATTAGTTACCGCGATATCATTGGAGATATCATTGTCAAAACCATTAATGATATCGATCCGGGCGCCTTCCAGTTTATAACCCAGCTGGGGATTGCGCCTGAGCAGAAAATTTATTTTGGCAATCGCGGCCTGGCCCACATACCAGGGGGTATGCCAATAAGTCCAACCGTAGCTGCCGGGGAAATGCACGACAATCGAATAATAACATTTAATCGCCTGGGTAATTAAACCGGCCTTCTCCAAAATCAAACCAGTGCCATACAACTTTACCCCTTGCGGCTCGCTGGAGGTTGTCCATTTGACAAACGCCGCCTCTAAATCCGGGGAATAAAGAAAATCCCAAACATCCCCCTCCAGGCGCTTGTCTTTAATCACCTGCTTAAAAATCGGATCCTTCCTGACCGCGCTGTTGTTGGGATAAACACCTTCTCCAACTGCCTCGATTAAACCCTTCTGGTCGGCGATAACATATTTATAATCTTTGGTCCCGGTGTTTTGAAATTCGCCGTATTTGGCGTAATCGACAAATTCTTCTTTACCCGGATCAAATAGAGATAATTTTGTCAGAAGCTGGCTGACTTTTTTCTTCTGCTCTACTTCTATGGAGCCGGTCTCGATTTTTTTAATGCTTTGTTCGGCAGCCAGTTTTATCGACCAGAACCAGCCGCGCGGGTCCCATCCCTGGCCATAAGAATATTTATCGATGATTAATTTGAATATTTTTTTGGCCTCATCAAGTTTCTGCTGGCGCATCAGGCTCTCTGCCTGGATAAAATAACAGGTGGTCACATCATTTAATACCTGCACTGCCTCAATTTCTTTTTTATTCTTAGGCAAAGCGGTTAAAGCTGCCTGCTCTTTATCCGCCTGAGAAGCATACAGATCAATGCATTCCTGAGTATATTTATTCGTAGCCTCGATATCCCTCTTGCCGTGGGCAATCCAGGCCTTAGTGGTCAGCTCCCCTGAAGAAGGCTTGGCCGCAAGGGGGATTGGCTGGGCAGCCAACACACTAGTACACTGGCAGATAAATGCCATCGTAAAAATTAATTTTACAAACTTGAATTTCATCTTATCCTACTACCGCTCCCTGGGTAACGCCTTTAATAATGTATTTCTGCATAAATAGGTATACTAAAATAATCGGCAAAGCGGTGATCGTTAAACCCGCCATTAATAACGGATAATTGGTAACAAACTCGCCTTGAAAAGATTGCAAGGCTACCTGCAGCGGCATAAACTTGCGGTTATCAAAAATAATCAGCGCCAGGATATATTCATTCCATACGGCTAAAGCGTTAAAAACAATCACCACTGCCAACACCGGCTTAGCCAGCGGCAGGGCAACGTGCCACCAAATCCCGATTTTCGAACAGCCGTCAATGCGCGCGGCATCTTCCAGCTCTTTAGGCATCTTATCAAAAAAAGTTTTAAGCAAAAATATACTCGTGGAGAGCCCGACGTTAATCATACACAAAATATAACCAATGGGAGTATTCCTTAAATGTAATTTATTCAATAAGACATAGAGGGCGACAAAACTTCCCGGAATGGGAATCATCATTGCCGCCATAAACATGATGAACAAAAATTTGCTTCCCACAAACCGTAAGCGGCTAAAGGCATAGGCGGCCATGGAAGAAATGATCACTATCCCAAAGACTACCGATACGGTATAGATAATACTGTTACAAAAGTTGCCGCCGAATCCCCCCTCTTTCCAGGCCAAGACATAATTCTCCAGGCGGAACTGGTGCGGGATCAAAGAAATATCCTTAAAAATCATATCCTGGGTTTTAAGGCTGGAGACAATCATCCAAAGCAGCGGATAGAGACAGGTTATGGCCACGGTAATTAGGAAAAGATGGATCAGCGTATTTACCACGATCTTTTTACTCTTATAATAAAATGAGTTCATCATTTTTTATTTTACTGGCCTTTCTTGGAAAAACGGTATTGGATAAAAGATATTATAATCAATACCAGGCCAAAAGTAATCCCCTGGGCGCAGGCATAACCAAAACGCGATGAGCCGCGCATCGAAGCCAGGATCCTTAAAACCGGAACCGAAGTATGCCCGGCGAATTCTCCCCCGACAAGGCTGACAATCAATACAAACACCTGCATCGTGCCTAGAACCGTAAGGATGGCAACCAGCACCATCACCGGGATCATTAAAGGCAGGGTTATTTTTTTAAATGACTGCCAGGCGCTGGCTCCGTCGACCCGGGCGGCTTCGTAAAGCTCGCGCGGAATAGTCTGTAAGCCCGCCAGAAAGATTAAAAATCCCCAGCCAAAACCTTTCCAGCAATGCACAATCGCCACGGTAGTAAGGGCGGTATTGGGGTCGGATAACCAATTATGCACTAAATGCGGAAAACCCATTTGCGTAAGCGTCCGGTTGATTACGTTTGCTCCGTCAATATCATTGATAATAAAACGCCAGGCCATGCCCACGACCACTTCCGAGAGGACCGGGGGGATAAAAAAAATCACCCGGTAAAAATTTTTCATCCTGATTTCACGGTCGCAGGCCCAGGCAAGCATAAAAGCCAGGATATTCTGGAAGGTCAAGGCAATCAAAGTAATATAACCGGCGTTCCACATTGACTGCCACCAGTTTCTATCTTGCAGGAAGATCTCTTTAAAATTCTGCAGGCCGACGAATACCTTAGTAAAAGAAATCCCATCCCAATCAAAGAGGCCCAACTGAAAAACCCAAATAAAAGGAATAATATAGAATATGGAAAATATGGTTACTGCCGGCAGGACAAAGGTGTAATTTTCTAATGTATCTTTTATCTTCATTATTTCGCTTTTCTCTTGGCCATCTCACGATCCTTAATCTGCTGCACTTCCGCGGCTACCTGTTCGGGAGTTTTCTCTCCGATAATAATGGACTGGATGCCGCGGTCAAAGGCCTCGATGACCAAAGAAAACTCCGAAACCCCCCAGACATTCGGATGGGTCGCATATTCCATACCGCGGGCAAATTGGGCAAGCACTTCAGGAATCTTAGCCAGACAGTTTTTGTTGGCAGGCAGATTATTGGTGGCTTTGGATAAATACGCCTGCTGGTCCTGGTCGGTCAACCAAATTAAAAACTTAACCGCTTCTTCCTTATTCTTAGAACGCGCGTTAACCATAAAAGAAGAACCTGCTCCGCCCCAAATAGACATCGGATACTTGTCCGAGGCCTGCGGCGGCAGCATCGCCCCGTATTCAAGGTTAGGATTCATTCCTTTATAAACATTCACGCACCAGGAGCCGTTAAAAGCAAAAACAGCTTTTTCATTGGCAAAAAGCTGTTCCGCGGATTTATTAATCATGGTTACCAGGCCTTTAGCTAAGACACCTGAATCCTGCATCTGTTTAAAGATAGAAAATACCTTGACCCAATCCAGATCGGTGTAGGGGACTTCCCCTCTTATCGTCGCCATTACCTTGTCTTTACCCATAATATTAAAGGCATAGTCGTTGGCCAGGCAATCAATCATCCAAACCTCACCCCATCCGGAGACCAGCCCTTGCAATCCGTTGGCTTTGATTTTAGCCCCGATTTCCAAGAATTCAGGAAGAGTTTTGGGAGGATGATTGGGATTTAAACCTAATTGCGCAAAAAGTTTTTTGTTATAGACCATCTGGATGGTCATAATATCGATCGGAACACCATATGTGCCGGGATTTATCCCATAACTATTACCCAAGATAAATTCATTCACTGCCAGCGCCTTGGGGAAAAAGCTGTTCTTCCAACCGCTATTGTTAGCTTCCATATAAGAGGTAAGATCTAAGATGTGGCCGGCTTTGATAAAAGAAGCAAAATCCCTCTTCTCTCCCAAAATGCCGAAAACATCCGGAAGGTTTATGCCTTGGGCCGCGGCGCGGATCTTCTGCGAATAAGCGTCCGAAGGGGCATAAAGCTCGAAATTTACTTTTACGCCGGTTAAAGTCTCATATTTTTTTGCCAGTTCCTGAAAGGTTGCGTCGCGGTCGGTCATCCAGTGCCAAATAGTTATGGCGGGCTTGGAATCAACTTTTTGGCCTGAACAGCCTAATACTGAAAATAATACAAAAATACCCAGAAACAAGTTCTTAAACCACATCTTAATACTCCTTGCCCACACGGGCACACCCGCATAATTCCTTATAAGCGCGGAGTGTTCTGTTTTTGGTGGGAGATTTATTCCCTAGGAATAGATCATAAAAAGACATAATACAAAAATTTAACATATTTTAGCCAACAAATCAAGTTCTTTATTGGCTAAATCAGGCACGTAGGAGGCGCGAAACACCCATAAGATCAGCCCTTTCCAACTCAATACCCGAGCGATATCCGGTTACTCCTGCTAACCTGGACCAGACAACCTGCCCCCTTGTGTATAAAGGGTCGGTACTACCGGGAACATCCAGCCAAATCTCTAAAGGAGTATTAGATTCCAATTCGTTTGCGGTGGATAACCCCAAACCTTTTGCGCTTACGTCAAATGTCTGAGCCTGCCCTTCTCTTCCGTCTAAGCCGATAAACCGGGCGGAAAACTCCTTCTTGAACCTTTCGAAGATCCGATGATCATTCATCCCTTCGCCTCCTTTCTCTTTTTCCACCTTTACAGCTCCCAGCCACGGCTTCTGCTTTGAACCATTAGGACGATACATGTTGATAAATTTATAAATTTTGTCCTTATCCGCGTCCTTTATCCTGCTAAAATAAAGCCCGTAATGATTAATGCCGTTAACCGCCTTGTGCCAGGCAACCCAAATTTCCGCCTCAACGGTATAATTTTCAGAGAGCCGTAAACTCATCTTAAGCTGGCGATCCTGCGGCAATTTTGTATTTAAAGTAACCTTTGCTCCTTTAGAATTGATATCCTTGATCTGGCAGAATAATTCCTCGGTCACCTGCTCTAACTTAAGCGCGGCGTGTTGATTCACCTGCCATCTGGCTAATCTTCTGCGTTCCTGCATGATTTACTCCTAATTCTAAACTGCTGAACCAAGCTAAGTTACACATACATTATCTCCTATTTATTAAATTAATCAAGAAAAAAATATCTGTATACATCAGTCGCCGATTACGGCCGTTTTAACTGCTTCAAGATTAGTTACTGCGGGTAAGACGGGCGCGGTTGATACTGTTGAAGGAAGGACACTAAGGGTTTCTTTAATATCGCTAATAATCCGATTGAGCCGCTCCGGAGAATTTGTATTAAAAATTGCCTCGGCAATAAGCTTAAGATTTGCTGAAGCCGGATAGCTATTGTTACTGGGCTGTGCTAGAAAATCTTTGGTCTCTTTTACAATACTTTTATTCTCTTCAATCAAATTCAGCGTAAGTATTTCTTCTATTTCTTTAAGCCCATATTTATTGGCTAATTTTGTTATTGCTTCTTTAGAAAAAGAATAATATAATTTATTTTTAAGATTATCCAATTTGCCCAATCCTATATCCTCAATTATAAGTTTCGCGATCAACTCCGGCACGGTTTTATTAAGTTCTTTTGCAAATTTAGAAATTGCCGGCTGAGCGACCAATCTTTCATCAATAATTCCAATAATATTCTCTATCTTCTTTTCATCAATCCCGTCTACTTTTGCCTGTTTATAGAACTCCATTTTTGCTTTCTCAACAGTAAAGTCGATTTTTAAATCGGCCGTATCCATATTAATCACCTGAGCCAACCATGCCTTGAACAACGCCGGATTACCCGCGGTTTCTTTAACAAGCTTTAGGATAATCTCTTTGCCATATCCGCTATTAAAGAGCTTGTTCAAGTCGCCATTTTTGAAATTTTCGGCATTTAACCAATTTCTGATTTGCCCCTCGGATGCGGCAAGAATATCCGTTTCTTTTATCGAAACCTCTTTTATAAGATTATTCAGCGCCCCGGTTCCGCCGACTGACTCAATATTTAAAAGGTATTCAAACAAATCGGATTTTATTTCCTTTACCTGCGCATCCTTAAGCTGAGAATATTGCGGCAGGTCGGTTAATTGTAGATTTTCCACGTCTTTGGACTTAATAAAAATATTTTGTTCTTCAAGCGCTTCTAATACTTGGGGTTTTAATATTGGGTTATTTATTAAAGACCACATATTCAATATTATGTAGGGAGCGGGAATATCTTTGCCATCCTCTAAAATCTTGTTTAAAACATCCTCTTCCTTGGCTAGAATACTCAATTTATCCGGCAGATCCGTTGAAAAATTATTTGGATCATTTAATTGCCCGAGCAAAACATCCTGCTTGATCCTTAACTGGTCTCTGGCTATTTTAAGGAACTGATAAGGATTGGCCGATCCTCTCATTATCTGCTCTTCAAAATTTGCCAAGAATTCCAGGAAGCGCTTACCGCGCAAGGTAAGCTCATCCTGTGTTCCTCTTACGCGTCCGTCAAATACCAGGCCCAGGGACTTAAGGGCTTCAACCGGTTGGCTTAGCCCTCTTTGAGATAAATATTTCTCTAATTGCGCAGCCGTGGCGATGTCTCCTTGCGCAATTACCCCCGCGCGCTGCCTAATCTTTTTTAAATATTCCGACTGTAAGTATTCGATATCTTTATCGGTAACTTCCGCCTGATGCCGGCTGACATCAACCAATTTTCCCGCCTCCTGCCGCAGCCGGCTTACCCCCTGCGCGTCCTGCTCTTTGTTTATCTTCTCGGATATCGCCAATACAGCTTCCTTCTTAGCTTCAGGAGAGGAAATTTTGCCTAACTCTTCTTTTTCTTTTGTGGTAATTAATCTATCTTTTCTTTCATTTACTATAACCGAAAAAGTTCCTTCGGCGCGGTTAGCTTTATTTATGCGGCCGCTAAGCTGAGTAAGCTTATCCTTAGAATCCACTCCCACCTTAATCAACGCCACTTTGTATTTGCCGTTAGGCGCGTTAAAAGTATTGACGCCCGCGCCCATACCCTGGATAATCAATATCGGCTTCTTTGACGGGTCAACTTTATTATTCTCCCTTATCTCCTCGAATTTTCTTCCCTGCAACTCGCGATTCTCCCCGGTTACAAATTCTATTTCACTGCGCGGGATAATGCCGTCATCCATTGCCTTAAGTATCCCCGCGCGCACCTCCTCCAATTTAGACGCGCTGATATCGGTAACCGCAACCTGGGAAACTTCTTTACTTTTTATAAGCTCCACGACGTGTTTTACAGCCGCCGCCACATCAGGCAAATCCGTTGATATTACGTCTAATTTATTGATTCCATTATCCCAATCCACTTTTTCTTCCGGCGTAACTCTTACCGTGCTGACTCCCATTTCATTTAAAGTCTTGCCCTGTCCCTCAGTGGTAGCAGAGCCGAAAATTGCCTTATCTATCCCTATTTTCTTCAACAGCTCAGTGGTGGTAATACGGTCTGTAGGTTTATGTAATAAATTATCCGCCACCTGCTCATCGGTTGCGCCTTCTTTTAACGCGATAAGCCCGGCTACTTCCTGGCTGCCAAACCTGGTATTCGGCCGCTCTGTGCCGTCGCTATCGGCGATACGGTAATCCACGTATTTGCCTTCTTTATCGCTGGTTATCCAATAATGTTTGCCTTTTTCTTTATTAAATAGCGTATCCGCGGCTAAATCTATAAGATTTGAAAACTCCTCTTTAGCCCGGCCATAACCCAAATCTTTCAATAAATCTTTATGGCTGATAGAGATACTCTCAATAATTTTTCCTCTGCTTGCCGGCTTTAACTGGTATTCCGAGCGAACCTCATGTCCGCTTAAAAGAGAACGGGTTTTGGTTATGCCTTCGATCCCATTATCATGCAAGCCCGCCTCCTTGTTGATTTCTTCATTAATCACCCTGAGAAGTTTTACTTCTTTCATTACCAAACTCTTTGCGTTTTCATCGGTAAGCTTGGAATAAATACCTTCGCGCGGGCCTTTAATCAAATCCGCATCCACTAAAACAAGCTGGATTTCATTGACGATTACGCCGGTTACGCCTTCTAAAATTTTCTTTTGTCGCGCACTTGCTCCCTTTTCATCCAAACCAATGCTCTTAGCGTCATAATTCTCCATAAGATAAATTTGGGGTTTCTGCGGCTTAAATTGACCTATCAAGACGGGCGCGTGCGCATCCTCTATTTTAAAAACGTTGCAGTCCTTTGCTAACCTTTCCACCGTAGGGTTATCTTTAAGCTGCTCTAAATTTTTGGAATCGGGGTCGATGTAAATATTTTTAATTTTGGATTCTTGATTAGCGTTTATCTTTTGGGTTATATCCAAAGCCACCTTTATTCCGCTTAGATAACCATCCATCTTCCCGCCGCTCATTTCCAGCCCCACTGCCAGGCCTTTGGTAGGCATTTCCAAATTTGATTGGGCAAGATGGACTGCTACGCTATATGTAAATGCCAGCTGGTCCGGACGGATATTAAAATTCCTGTTTTTAACAAGGCCGGCAAATTCACGCGCCACTAAATTATCTATGGTTATATCCTTGCCTACCTTACCTGCTAATATATTTTTTGTTTCCTCCGCTATTCTTTTGCCGATCGCGTTTAAATTATCTACGGTTAAAACCTCAAGTTTTATGCCAGCCAACTCGTTCCTTAAATTATCTCCTACGCCCTTTAAATTATCATCGCCGTGGATGCGCGGTAATTCAAATGGGTTTACTTCGATAGAAGAAGGCAGGGGGACGGTTTTTATATTTTCCGGAGCGGAACCTCCGGCTGTGCCGCCTGTATTTATACCTGAAAAATCGACAGGAGTAAGTTTATTTTTTACAATACCCGGCCCAAACATATTCACCGCCATCACCGCTGTTGCGCTAGCCGCTGTCCCCAAATTGCCGGTTTTTCCGCCCTCCCATAAAGCAGCCGCGGCCAATGGCAGAGTTACTACAGCCATAGTTACCGGCGCCTTATATTTTTCATACGCGGGCGGTAATGACAATAAGCTAAACTGCGTTTTAGCTGACTTTACCCCGCGCAAGGCTTCTCCGCTGCCGCCGCGCAGGATAAATAAACTACCGGCTGCCTCACCTAAGTTACGGTAACCGGAATCGTAATCCCATCTGCCGTCAACAATTGAACCGCGGCGCAACCCTACGCCTGCTTCAAGAGGATTAGCTACAAAATCCGCAAAACCGCGCCAGCTATAACTCGGACTTGCGCCCGCGTTGGCGCCAATAGATAAACCGGTAAGCGGGCTAAAAGACCCTACGCTCTTTATAAATGCTCCGGCAAACGGAACGCCATAATTATCCAATCCTTTACTAATCGGAACAACCAGAGAATCGCTAATACCAGCCAAACCGGTAAAACCTTTTTCATACCAATTAAAACCATTGGTTAAATTTTGGTTCTGAACATTAAGACTGGCTATTTCAGTCGCATCTGCCACTACCCGCTCATTAGTCTTAATCTTTCTCTCTTCTAAATAATTCTTAACTCCCTGCGGTGTAGCGGCTACCTCAGATAGGCCGCTGAGCATATCATCATTATATTTTCCCGGCGCAAGCAAATGCTCCTCTTGCCTGATTTCGTTCATCAGGTAACCGATTCTCCCGTTATTGTCGGCAAAAGTATTATAGGCAGGGGATTTAAGCGGAGAAAGACCATAGACTGTATTGACCAAAACCCCTGCGCCGGCAAGGCCGATATAGCTTCTTACGGCAGGATTCCCCCAAATCATATTGCTACCTTGCCAGGCATAATTAAGCCCTTGCGCTACCCGGCCGCTCCGTAATGCCCAAGAGCCGCTGTCTATTGCTAAAGAAGGCACGTATCTGGAAACCCCAGTGGTTAATAAATCGCCGGCGCTTGAAAGTACTCCTTCAGCTGCTCCACCCGGGAGGGTTATAAATGCAAAATACTGACTAAGAAACTCCTTATGCTCTCTGCCTTCGGGAGTATCCCAAAATCCCGGCTTAAATATGGTTTGGTCTATTGCCCAGTTTGCCTTATCGTAAATAGCATTTTTTATTCCGGGGAGCTGGTTAGATATTGTTTTAGTCCAATTGGTATTAGCTACTGCGATTCCCGCTTGGGGATTATTGGTCAGTACACCAGTAACCAAGCCAGCAGTAGATTTAATGCCCTGGATATTGATATTACTAAAAGGAGAAGTAAAATTTGTTGTAGAAATGCCAGTTACAGACTTAACTGTGTTGTAGACATTGCTTGCGGCAGTATAGGTGCTGCTGGCTTTGGAAACATAAGATTGGGCGGTAGAACTAATGCTGGATAGGCTGGATTGAACGCTTGATTTGAGGCTGGATACGCTGGGAAGACGAGATGTAATTTCATCGGTGATACCAACGGCTAAGCATACCTGCTGCGACAGAAAAATCGCTATTATTAATAAAGCAACTGCCTTTTTCATCGGCTTTATCTCTTTTCCAAATTTAATTCCTTGTCATCACTTCACCTGCAGCTGTCTCTACTTTTTCAGCTTCTTTTTCAACATCTTTGGCTTTCACCCCTGTGCTAATCGCTGCGATGAGATTCTTATCGCTGAGCGTTTCCAGAGACGCCTTATTTACAAGTAGAAAATCCCTGACTTTTTTCGCGCTCACCTTTAATCCATTGGCGATATCAATTAGAGCTTGCGCTTTTTTCAATCCAATCATTACTAACAATTCTTTGGCTTGCATAACTGCCAGCGCTGAACTGCCGCCTGTTGAGATATAAATCCCCTCGCCGGAGATGCCAAACTGCTCTGCCATTGCTCCGGTATCCGAACCCACTAATCCGATATTGGCTTTGTTTTTGGCGGCTTCCAGGCAAGTCTTGCCAACCTCTTTTGAGCCAACCTCAAACTGCGGTATTTCGCTCACGCCTAGCGCGCCATTCCAAACATTCCATCTTCCGGCAGGAGTCTGAAGAATAATTTTGCTAAACTCTTCAATACTCTGTTTATAAATATCATAGATGAAAAGATTTTTAGCGATTAATGTATCTCCTGATTCGGTATCAGCGAATGTACCCTGCTTCAACTGCTCCAGGGTTACATGATAAATCTTGGCGTTTTGGGGAATTTTCTTTAACTCAAGCCAGGATTTTTCACTGCCTTCAGCCGGTTTGGTTAAATCCATATTCACCACCACAAAATCAGAAGGCAACGCCAATTTGATGTTATATTGCTTAGACAGATCAATAATACTCTGGGCTTGTTTAAGATCGTTCTCGCCGACCTTTGCTCCGACCTCGATATTATGCAGTGCTTTTAAGAATGGAGCAACCGGCCCGGTTCCAATCATTAGGAATCCGCCCTCCTTCATGTTCGGGATGACTTTTTGCAGCATCGGCACCTTCTCGCTGACCTTGGGGCCTCCGCCGATAATAACTCCGTGAAGATTTTGCAAAGCAAGTTGTAGATTTTTATCCTCATTTTCCATTATCAAGCCAAGGGCGATCTTTTCCACGTAGTTGGCGACTAAATCCAATGATCCGCCGGTCCTTTCCGCCGCGCCAAAGGCGTCAAAAATAAATACCTCATTATCCACTAAATCCGCCAGCCCCGCGGCAAAAGACGGATCATTTCCTTCTTCTCCTTCATAGAAACGGCTATCCTCAAGGATATTTATCGCGCCAGGAATGATTCTTTGCTTTAATCCTTTTGCTAACCCCTTAGCCGTTATGCTATTCTCATGAAACACCGCTTTATAATTGTATCCTTGCGCTTCTAAAGCTTTTTGGATTTCTACGGAAATCGGCCCCATAGAATATGCTTTATCCACTTTCCCGTCGGGCCTTCCATTATGGCTGATAACTACCACAGTCTTAGCTCCGTTTTCCAAGGGATAAACCATGGTGCGTACGGCTTCAAAGATCTTCTTTGTTGATTTAATTTCTCCCTTTGCGCCGGAAACATTAAGGTCTACACGTTCAAGGACACTTTTACCTTCAAGCTCTGCCTTACCCCAACTGCTCATATAAGGAACAGTTGCAACTTCCGTGGTTTTAATTTGTACAGGAGCGGGCGTCAAAATTTCCTTTGCCCTTCTTGCGTCAACCATCCAGGGCGCCCATCTGTGCGCAATCTGGCCAGGTGCCGCGGATTGATTATCATAGAGGCCTTTGATTATTATGGTTTTCTTGTTATTAAGCACTTGGATCATAAACCCGTCAATAATCGAAACACTAGACCATCCTACAATAGAGTTGGTATCTAAAGGAGTGCCGGCAACACCGGGTATTCCTTCATAGAACCTGACCATACCATTTGATTTATTTTTTGCAAAGTTCCTCAACGCGTCTCTGACTTCTTTTTCAGTAACTTCTTTTTTTAGATTCATCGTGATCGTAAAGGCGCTCCCCGTGATTGCGCCAACCCGTTTAGCCGTAATCGGGAAATTACCTTCCAATTCCGGGATTATCTTAAACAGGTTCTTGGCCGCTCCGGTAGAAGCTTCCTGGATATCCTGGATTATCGAGAACCCTCTCAAAACATCCACCGGATCTCTTTCCCTGCCGCTAGGTTCAGGGAAAACAGCGTTAGAAGCGGTCTGCGCATGAACCGTCTCACCAGAACCTGACTCAACGCCAAAAGCTTCATGCGCAGCGACAATCGCAGAAATCATGGCATTAGAAGTACAAGATAAAGTATCTACTGCCCAGGTATTCGAAGTCACCTTATCTCTGTTAAAAGAAAATAATGCTTCCTTGAAAGCAATTTTAGGATTCAAACCCGCTGCCTTAAGCCCGACTTTTATTCCGTCTTTATTCACCGGAGAAGCGCAGGCTACCGGCAACCCCATCTGTATGAATTCTTTGATACGCAACGCCTGATAAGTGCCGCCTTTACCGCCTCCTTCATCTTTACCCGGGCCATATTCCGCGACTACATCCGGGCCGATTCCTAATTGCCTCATTATTCCCACTGCGTCTTTATTGCTTATTTCCGGGCCAAAATAAAGAATGCGCATTTCCGGCCGGCCTGAATTTTTATCTTCAGGAACAATAATAGTATCTATCTTCTTCCCATCTACATTTACAGGCTCACCGAGATGTAAGCCGGCGACTTGATATCGCGCGAACACTCCGCCGGAATAAAAATTCTGCCGAACAAATGCCGCAGCATTAAGTTGTTTAGCTCCTTTGAGTGTTTTTATGGCAACGATGTTTTGCCCCGGTTCCCATTCATTTAGCCATGAATTAAACGCGCCTTCCGAAAAAATAACCGCGTTGCCGGCGCTGACAAAGATATTTGTCGGTTTCAAAGCAATGGCTAATTTCCTATCCAAGTCATCATTCTTGAACAAATCCGCTTTGGCAATGCCTTTTAACGCAGCCAACTGCTCAGCGCTTAAACGATGGACTATCTTTCTTATCCGGCTAAACGTCTCGGTTTCAGTAAGGTTAGCCAATTTCCCCAACACAACCACCGCTTCCAGCCTGCTCAACTCTAATTTTTCGGCTTTGGGGAGGCTATTCAATTTCTTTGCTATACCGTCTAAGATTTCTGCTGATTTGACATCGGAAGCTAAAATTTCCTTGAGTTCCGCCATATTCAAAGAAGCCAATAAGAACTTTGGATTAGTCCGCATAAATTCAGCTTCTGCTTTTGCTAATGCCTGCTGCCAATCTCCCAAATTAGAATCTTGTTCGGCAATAAACAAAGATGTCCTGGAAGCATCAATTTCTCCTTTATTTATTGCTTCATAAATTCCTGCCAAGAATTGATCCGGAGGTGTTTTATCCTTATTGTCAAATGCTTTTAAATTAACGAAACAAACGTACTTATTATTGTCTGCTATGGCTGCCCTGCTTACCCCTTTAGCCACAGCAAGAAAACCGGGAACTTTTTTGCCTGAAGAGGCAAATAATACGCCATGGACAAGCGGAACGCCCGCCATATCCGGCCTATTACTTTTAACCGACATAATCCTATCGATATTCTTGCCGTCTACGCTTGCGCCATAAAGCATTAAAAATGATTTACCCCATATTGAGTTAACAATATCTTTACCGTATTTTACTTCAAGTAAATTATATATAGCTTGATGGACATCGCGAACCTCATCAGTATCTGCGGCTACATCCTTACCTCCCGCATCTGCGACCTTTCCGATTTTGTCCGGAGGTTCATTAGCGACATAAAACTTAGTATCTTTTAACCGCTCTGCCGGAATATGATTAAAATAAGCATTTAACTGCGCTAAAATCTCCTCTTTGGAACCTCCAACGCAAATGGGTATATCTTTGATTCCGGCATCAAGCAATGCGAGGATACGATGATTTATAACTTCATTAAATCTTGCTGAAGCGATATTTTTAGCTTCAATTCGAGCCTTATCATTCGCAACAGGAATTTCTGTTAATAGATTTTCCATTGCTTTAGTCATTGTCTTAATCCAAGCATCTCTTACTATTAAAGGAACAGTGCCTAATGTCGAATCACCTATTTTCACTGGCCCTACAGCTGAATTAAAACTATTTTCTGCGATTTCTTTAATCTTGATCTTAGCTAAATCTTTATCAATGCCGCCGGAAATTAAAAGGCGCTCTCCCACTTTAGTTAACTCCTTAATACAATCTTCCCTTGTTGCCGAATGTCCTAAAAGAGCACCTGCAAGTTTTCTCTCTAATAATTGACTTAAGAGTATAATTTGACCAACATTTTTCTCTTGCTCCTTAGTAGTCTTACCTCCAACTTTAAAATTTTCTGCAAAAATCTTGACGTTAGGTAAAGGCGTTCCACTTAGTTCCCTTTCAATGGAATCTATCATGCCAGAATTACTCTCTACTACCGGAGCGCGCAGCTTATCCACAGTACCTAAAGCGGCATAGCTTCTCACCGGAACACTGGTAATAATAAAACTTACCACGGCGAGGCCGGAAATTAATTTTGAAAACAATGATTTCTTAGGAAACTGTGCGAACATTTTTCTTCCTCCTTATAAAATTAATTTTTACCGCTTACTGCGTTCTCTTCTATCTTTTGCTTCTCAGCTGCATCATTAATTTCTTTGGTTTCTTTCACTAGTGGCGCGAAAGAAACTATTATTTTTTTATTTTGATCGTCATTCTTATTTATATCTTCCATCTTTCCTTTAACGATTTTGATGGCGACATCGCCGATCTCTTGTAATTCTCCTTCTTTAGCCAATCTTCTCCACTCTTTCCAGTAGATATCGACGCCTGCCCAAGCTGCTCCCAACATTATTTTGTCAAAAGTTACAAAATTTAAACCCGTTCCAAGATCTTTGAAATATTCGAAATATTTATCCACAGCCAGTGTATCGCTAGGCGTAGCAATATTAACACCCAGCTGTAAGCCGTCTTCGCCGGGAATAATACCCATATCTTTCAAGATATATTTCCAAGCAATAATTACCGCGCCGCTCTGAGTTCCTTTAAGTTCGGTAATTTGTAAACCAAAATCCTTTCTTTCTTTGACAGGCAATGCCGCTCTTACTTCTTTAAATGCCTCTAACTCAAGGCGGTTGATCTCCCAAAAATCGCCAATCGCCCTGGCTGCTCCTAATAAACCATAGTCAGGGTTAGGATTAACCTGTTCCACCAAGAAACCGAAATTCATATTCCTAAATACCAGGCAATTCAAACTTGTTGTCTTATGCACCACAAATTGCCCTTTATTTTTCTCTATAATTTCTTGCATCTGCTGCTTAAACGAATCCTTTATGAATTCCTTAGCGGATTTTCCGTTAAGGCGGCTGACAATTCTCTTCCTCATGTCCGCGAAATATCTATTCCTTAATTCTTCCAGCCAATTTTTAGATAACGCTGCTCCATCATTACGGGTTATTTTATCAAGTTTATCCTGTAAAAATTCTTTTATGATTTTCTCAGGTTCTTTTTTAATCTTTTCCTGTATTTCGTTAATTAAACTCAGTTTCTTATCCTGGTATTTCTCTTTTGCGATTTTATCCAGCTCATCGATTAATTTCCCCACATATTCGTCAAATACTTTTCCTAAAGAATCTTCTAAAGTTTTACCTTTTATCTGTTCATTTTCAAACGCCAACAGAACTAACGGGTTAAACTCAATCTTCGAATAAACGCTATTCGCATTTTCTTCAACGGCCTGTTTTGTATCTATTTGCGGGTCATACTGCGGTATTGGCAAGGAGCGGACAATTGCTTTTTTCTTTTCAACCTTAAGATTACCTTTATAAATCTTCTTGGCTGCGTAGTCAATCGTGACAAATTGCCCTTCTAATTGCGGGCGCATCGCGCCTATACCCTTGGCAATAGCTTTTATTCTTGTAGGTACGATACCCTTGTCGCGGCGAAACACATCCCAGCCATCCAGATTTACGTCGCCATCGACAATAATTGCCTTCGCGTATTGCAAATCATCCCAATCAATGCCCCTTCTTTCAAGCCCTTCAATGGTATTGTCCCAGCATTTCTGCCAAATAGCCATTATTTTAGTCCGCTCATCATCACTGAATCTTCTATCTTTTAATTGAGCGGAAAATTTCTTAGCGTGCACGTTAAGATTGGTCCATACGTAAAGATTATTTCCTATAGGCTTAAGCAACCCCTCTCGTTTAAACTGTTCAAAATATGCCGGGGTCATCGCTTTCACTAATTCATCTTCAGAAATAGCGACAAGGTTTCGGTTTAAAACAACGACCTTATTATATGTTTTCATTGTGCTGCGCGCGCTCTCTAAGCTTTGTAACTTTAAGAATTCTCTTTTCTCTTCTAACTCCGCGCCTTCCAACCCTTTTAACGCATCGGGCAATAAATCTTCCGCTTTCTCTACGTAAATCACTTCGCCTTTAATAACTCCTGTGCGTTGTTTAACTTCCCCTGCGTTTAGATCAAACAATACCTCTTTTTCCGATTCAGGCGCGATGATTTCTTTTGTTGCCGACATTGTATCGAGCCGGGTCATCGATGCCAAAAGCCGGACCGACATCATGCTTATGCCAAAAGAATCCAATAAATTCATAATCTTTCCGGCAGAATCATAATCCCCTCTTCCCACTAAACTGGTAACCGATTCTCCGCAAAGGTTTATTCGGATACCTAGCTCTTTCGCTTCCTTTACTACCGCCTCCATTAACTGAATCATTACATCCGCACCTTCGTCAATTAAAGGCAACTTCTTAATGCTATCATTATAGAAAAATCCCGCCTCTTTAATCGCGTTAATCGCTTTAATAGCCGCAGGGTCAAGAAGCTCCAGCTTCATCCGCGGATCTTCTCTGTCGCCTTTACCGGCAAGATGAGAATAATCGTTTGTTCCAAAAGAAAAAAAGGTAAGTTCCACCCCGTATTTTTTGTATTTTTCCCTCATTGCCAGCAATTTCTTACCGAGTTTATCCGCCAGTATAGCGTCACTGGGAACTTCAATCATAATACCGATCTGTTTAGGCAGCTTTCCTTTTCTAGCCGCTATTCTCTCAAGAGCGATATCTAACATGTCCAATTCCCTGACGAATCGTATAAAAACATAAAACCAGGCTTGGTTATGGGTGTTCTGGTTAGCATCAATAACCGAGTCCAACAAAAAGCTCAACACCTTCTGATTACCATCAAAATCCTCATCTATTCCCTCAATTTCCAGAGAGGCGCCTCTTAAGCCCACTAATGGATTGACACCGGGCCAGGAAAATATTTCAGAGCCGGGCATCCCCCTAATTTTATCCTGCGCGAAGTCATAGGCCCTGTTCTTTGCTTTCTGATCCGGACTAACACTAAATCCCATTAAGTTATAGAAAGTACGAAATTCTGTCCCGACGTATTTCCCAAATGACGAATACCCTTTTTCTACCAACTTGTTTTCTATCTCTTTAAGAATCCAAGGGCTCTTGTTTAATTGAGAAATAATATTATAATCAAAATTAAATCTTCTTTGCATAGCGCCGTATTGATCTGTTAACGCTGACACTATACCGGGTATTTTCATGGAATAATCTAATAAACGCAGTTGCTCCCTGTTTAGCGGGGAATCTTGCTCTCGTAATTTCATAAGATCGAAAATACTTAACAATTTTATGCCGTCTTCAATCTTATATTCCCTGCTAAATTGCTCTTTAAAGCCATTTAAAATCTCCGGCTTATCCTTATAATATTTAAAAATTTCATTATTTACTTTAGAAACAAATTTTTCAGAGCCTTCAATCTTTCCTTCAATTAACTGCTCTACGGTTACCAGCTCCGGCATTTTTGAACGGCCCGCTTTAATATTCTGAATAAGATCGTAGCCGTAACCCGCGAATACATTCAAACCTAATTGCTCCGCTTTAAATTCAGCGCGGGTTAATGCATTACCCGCGTCATCTTCAGCCAGCATAATCGGCGCATTCTGTTGAGCGGTCGAATCCGAAGCAATAATCTGGCCGATTGAGGGATATGGCATTCCATCGTCATCTCCCGGGATACCGTATGGCTTAATCCTGAATTTTACGAAATTGACCGGGATTCTCTTTGCTGGATCAGGTTCAAGTTTGTATAGAAGACCATTATTGGCGTCTACAGTTAAACCATCTCCCGTAGCCACAAGCCTTTCCTCAAGTGTAAACTTACCCACCCCTGTTACAGCCGGAATACCCTGCTCTCTGCAGAAAATTGCCGCGTGGCAGGTATCTCCTCCTCTAATAGTAATTACCGCGTCCACCAGCCGCATAATCGGATCATGGTTCGGATCCGCTTCTAACAAATATAACGCTATCGGCAAAACCTTATCTTTACCTATACCGAATTCATCGGGATTAAATCCCAGTTTCTTTATCTGCCTCTTTTCTTCATCGCTAAACTGTCCTGCCTTTAATCTTCTTATTGTCTCAGCATGCCAATCAATGGTTTTATTTGGGTCAAATACCAGCACATACGCTTCGGTCGCATTTTCGCCTTTTGTACCGCTGGTAATAGCTTTTATATTATTATCCTCAATAAATTTCTCGTCCACTTCACTTCTTTGCCGGACAACATCGGTTTTTTGAATAGCGGCGGTATAAGGACGCGCCTGCACGTTATAGAGTTTTAAAACAACTTTTCCTCCCCTAGCTGTATCTTCAACTTTTACCAGTTTGCCGTCTTTTTGCATTTTAAGGCGAGCGCCATCCACATCGGCAGTATATGCTTCGAGCCGGCCTTCCTGGCCTTTAGGCACAGAAGGGTCTATCTCAACCGCGAACTCAATATCTCTCTGGTCTTTATAAAAATTTGCAATGTTCCATGCCATATGGGCAATCTCAATTGCTTCCTCATCGTTAATACTAAATGAGTCCTGATGAGTAGGCGTGGTTTCCAAATTACAGGTAAAGCTATTATCTACCAGCGCCCTTATGAGATAACTTAAGTTCCTCATTTCTTTAGCTTCTAACCCCAATTTTTTTAATACGTCGCCTCTATGCACTAAATCGAATTCCTTATTTTCCCACACCTCTTTTGTCATCAGTATAAACGCTTCGGCTGTTTCTATGCTATTGCCAAAAAACTCATGCAAACTACTCATCCCGGCTTTTGCCTCATTGCTGGCGTTTTCAACCGAAGCAAAAACTTCTTGTATTAATTTATTAACTGCCGATTCCTTTAGTCCATTCTTTTCATTATTAGGAGAAACATGGAAATTCTGCTTGATATATTCTTGTACCGCGCCTATTGAACTATTCGCCTTGATCATATTCGCTATATCTGTGGCGATTTTTTGTACTCGCGCTTTTTTATCTTTCTCGGTTTCTGTTTTATCCGGTAATTCGTTTAAATACCGTGTCCCGTATAAATTTGTGACCAAAATGCCGTTTATCCTTTTGTCAACCTCATCGTAACTAATTGCTTTTTCCACCATACCTGCCAATGACCGTATCTTATCCTGGCTTAGTTTGCTTTTTAAGAGGTCGATCGATTTTTCAATGTTAATCATCTGAATAAGCTTAGTGCCCTTATGCCTTTCTAAGAAAAACCAGTTTATGCCGTCATAAGTAGCCATAACAAATTTATCCGGATCGACTTTCCCTCCAACTACATTTTCTCCATAACCATAAGCGATTTCAAAGCTGACTACTATCGGCTTTGTGCCGACTATATTGCCTTCTTTATCTAACTGCACCAGGCTTTTGTCGCCTTTCCAGGCCTTATATAATGCCTGTGAAACACCCGCCATCTTGGTCGCCGGGTTAACCGAAAAAATTACACCGGCCAAATAACTCCTAACCATTTGCATAATCACAACGTCGATTCCGATCTCTTCAGGATGGATAAATTCCAAAGCGATTTTTTGCATCGTTTCCAAACTGTGTCTTATCTCGGGATTGTTTTCATATTTTAAAATCTCTTCCATCGCATTCATTAAATTTACCGAACCGGGATTGCGGTAATTAGTTAAAGTTTCGGCATAGTCGGTAAATTCCGGCTTGTTCAATCTTACAGCGTATTCGCGGAGCTTATTGATTAAATCATAATATACGCGCTTGGGCTGCTTGCCTTCAAATTCGATTGCGCTGGAAAAAATCAAAAATATAGCATCATCTCTATAGCTTACTGCCCTATCTGTAAAAAGGCTGGCCCAATCAGCTTTCAGTTTATCAAGCACATTTTTTTCACCGCTGACATTAAGAAAAGTATCGGATTGGCCTGCCTGGGAACCAGTAGTAATCGGAAGCCAAGACGAGACCTTGATATCTTCTTTTATACCCGAGCTTCTCACCGCAACTCTTGCGGGGATGTCTTTTTTCGCCAGAACGCGCAGGACATTCAACTGGCGATACATTACTAATACCTCGTTTTTGATATCATCCGGAATCGAAGAACGTTTCATGACTTCTCGGATTTTTCTAGTTATTGCGTCCCTTTTCTGGTCATCCATCGTATCTAATACTTTTAATTCTTCTTTGATTAAGTCATACAGTTCAGGGTTTGCTTTCACAAATTTAAAATAAGCGGTTGTGGTAACATTAAATCCGGGGGGAACGCTGACTACATCATCCATAATGGCCAGGCTCAACCCCTTGCCGCCCGCAAGCCTCAACCCGTCATTTTTTAAGAAAACCGCATATTCTTCTTTTAATATTTTAAGTTGGTTTTTAGCATCTGGGGTATTTTGTTGTTGTAGTTGTTTTATTTTTTCTTTATATTCTTCGTTTTTATTCGTAAATTCCTGATCGTGATATAGCCTTAATTCACGGTAATCCAGAGTCATTCTGTCCGCGACAGCTATCGTAGCTCTCTTTTCCAAGAAAAGATAATCGGATAATACAATATCTATAGCTTTTATACCTTCTGCCTTAGCCTTAGCGGCATCTTCAACGAACGCCTCAAGCGGAATCTTCTTTATGTCTTCACCAATTTTCTTTATGCTAAAACCCGCGTTGTCTTTTTTCACGAAGGCCACCGGTTCACCGATAAAATAAAGCACAGAATATTCTTCTCCGTCCTTTACCGAAGCGCCAAACACTTCTTCCATTTTCTTTTTCGCTTCAGGAGAATGCTCTAAATCAATTACCTGTTTAGAGTAAGTATCGAATGAAAAATTAACGGTTGAAGAAACTTTATAATCACCCAGCATTTCCCGCATAAAGTCATTTTTAATGCTGGTTATGCTCAAATCTTCTGTGAACGCTTCTGGTCTTAGCTTGTCCGCAGCTGCATAGGCCTGTTTAATAGACGCATTAGTGAGAATAAAACTGGCTAACACAACTCCTATAATAAACTTTGAAACCAGGCCGTCTTTAGAAAACTGCGCGGACATTTTCTTCTCCTTTTTTAAATAAGTTTTTGATTTTTTATGCATGCGCTAATTAATTATGAGGACAAAAAACTGTTGATTATATGTTTGTAACCGGGGACGGGAAATTCCCGTCCCCGATTTTTCCTTAAATGAATTAAATTGCAACTACAGCCGCGACTTCTGCTTTATATTCTTCAACTGCATTTGCAATAGAAGGTATTACCGCATTAGATTTAACTGTAAAACTGCCCTTTGCATCTTGAGCGAATAATGCATCCAATGCCGTCAATTTATCATTGGTTAACGTACCCTCTGAAATGAGATTTAACGCTAGTTTCAATGCCTTAGCCATTGAAACTGTCTGTCCTTTTTCTTTTGTTTCCCCAAGTACGATCATATTCTCAGAAGAACCCTTGAACTGTTCAATATAGCCCTGAGAACCAATTACGACATAAATACCCGTGCCGAATTTCTCGTTTACAACGTTAACTACATTCGCGGGATTTTTGCCTACCACAATACTGGCGAACATATCCCGGTTTAAGTTAGTGAAATCTCCATTGATATCATTTACTTTCGCAAAGAACTTATCCACCAACTTATTCGCTTCTTCAGCACTTATTTTACTAGGAACATCGATAATAAACTTAATGTTGTTTTTGCTAAGCTCGCCTTTCTTAAGAAACTTTCCCTGCTTTTCAAGAAGTTGTTTAAGCACGTTTTCCAAAGCCATAACCCCATCAGGGCCTGATTCAACAAGAGCGGCATAGTTTATAACTACTGGGATGGCCTTATCACCACGCGTATTTTTTTCCACAACAGCATCAGGGACATTAACGTCGATATCATCTGAGAATGCATCCATAATCGGCACCGCCGGGCCATACTTAACTAATTTAGAAACTTTGGCCCCGCCCTTAAAGGAAACTTTCTCTAAATACCTTTTACCGAAAAGAAGCTCTAAAACATCGGCAATTGTAGAGTTTTCATCCCCGCCTATCTCACCTACCTCAGTCTCGACTCCGCTGTCTTGGTGTATTAATGTTGCCAAAAACGCGCTAACCAATGCGTTTAACCTCATTGGCATAAATGAAGCATCTAAAGCAAATTCGGTAAAACCAGCTGCAACTTCCACCTCAACTAATTTATACGCCTTTTCAATTGCTTTAAGCGCGCCTAATACATTCTTTTGAGTTTGAGTAGGATTGGATAACTCTTTTAATTCCTTAACTTTACTTGCAAAAATCGCTTTTCTCTGAACAATATCTTTTTCTTTTAAAATATTATTAAGAAGCTTGGCAACTTCTTCTTGGGCTTCCTTATCCTTCAAAAACTCCTTATCCGCTTTTACGGTTACATGGTCTCCTTTGATAATGAAATTTTTAAACCCAAGCGCTTTAGTTCTTGCTTTTATCAATTCAGCAAACTTTTTAGGATTGTCGAACGAAAAACCGCCCGCATAGGTATAATCCAATTCGCTCATTGCCTGCTGGAATATAACAAAGCTCTTTGTGTTGATTGCCGCTTTAATAATTCCATCTATACTCAAAGGCGTTCGAATATTATCAGCCATAATGATGCGATCTGTGTCTTTTAATGCGTCCAAAACAATACGCCCCGGATAAGAGGCGCCTTCCGGCACTATAAAAGGCTCGGGTTTGACAGAATCAATAATGCCGCCATTATTATCGACTAATCTGGTTTCAAACCAAGCGCAGGGCTTCCCGTTTACCACACCTAAACGCAAAAAATTGATTTTACTTCCTTGCTCTCCAATTTCTACGCCATCTGTTCTGAATACGCCATTATTGCTGATAAATGCCATAGATCCACGAATACTGGCATCTATATCGCTATGCATATACAATACTTTACCGGCAATAATATCCTTCCATTCTTCGGGATAGGCTTTCTTTATGGCGTCTATTTCACTTTCTTGCTCCCCTTCTTTTGGTTTGTCGCTAAAAGCGTACCTGCGTTTTAAATCCTTTGCATCTTTACCATCCGAAGCCTTATTTACATTCTCAGAAACTAACCGATTAAAGACAAGCGCGCCTAATGCCTTAAATCCACTGCCTATGGCGCGAATATATTCTCCTTCCGGAGCGCCGACTAAAGTCATCATAACTTTATGTTTCTCTCTTGTTTTAATACCAAGGATGGCATCGATACCATGCGCTACCGTTCCGTCTTTGATAGTCGTAAGCGTTAATCCTTTATATTTTTCCTGCAATTGCTTTATTGCGGCTATTCTTGCTGTTTCTCTGGGCCTATCCATTATTACAACTTCTAAGTCGCCAATGGTTTTCCCGTTAGCTTTTGCAATCCTATCCAGCATTGCTTCTATTTTATTAATATCACCATCCGCGGTTAACTCCGGGTCTAATGGATTAGCAATAAATTCTATCAACTTCTCAGGAGGCACCCGGGTAACAACCTGATCTATATAAGCATCTAAGGTATTACGCATAAATCTTTTAACACCGGGCCCATAAAGCATAATGCTGGTTGCCCCAGATTCTTTTTCTTTTAAATCTGCTGTTGCTTTTCCATATACATTAGCAACAAACGCGTTTGTTCCCTCGATTACATCCATAATCCCATATTCTATTCTAAACTTCTCTCCGCTTGTTGATGTATATTCATCTAAACCATCCTCTATCGCGGCTTTAATAATCGCTGCTTCTTCCGCCTTAAGGCTTTCCGGGATTATAACATCGCCTGCCTTAAAGCTGGCTTTTAGCGCATCCCTGCCAAATCCTTCACTTACACGCGCTATTAAAATAATTTTTTCACGATTCACTATTTCTTGGAATATTGCTTTTGCCGCTCCATCTGCTTCATCTTTAATAAGGTTTATTTGATTTTTAAGAGCATCTGTTTCATCTTTTTTTGTTTTAATTATTAATTCGTTATTTCCCGCCTTTTCTAGTTCTTTTACTTCCTTTTCCAAAGCTTCTTTCTTTATTACTAAATCTAGCGCTTTCCCACGTAAACCTTTTACAGTTAAAACAGCAGCGGTTGCGCCTGTGATCTGAAGAGAAAAATCATCTACTAAGGGCTTAAGCGGCTCATATCCTATTTTAAATACCGAACTTTTTCGAACCGGAACAACAAGGCCGGATTTTAAATAATCATTCACTAAAGCATCCGTTCCCGCGCTGCCAAAAGCGATCATGTGTTCAGTAGCACTTTTTTCTGTAGCTATATCAATTTTTTCTTTTACATCGGGAGGTAAATTTTCCCACTCTTGACTATATTTACCTATGAGATTCTTTAGCTCTTTACCAATAAGTCTTTCTAAATTCTTTTGGCTAGCTCCTTCTCTCTGGGTAACATCGTATTTCTTACCGTAAGTTTTTATCAAATCATCGATCATCCTATTGACTAAATTTTGCAGTTCAGGGTGAGTTGTCTTTGCTTCCTGAATTATAACTTCCCATGCTATATTCTGCCAATTAGTTCCCACATGGCCAATCCTCATCCCTACTTTTCTAAGGGACGGAATGTTTGGAATCGGTGTGCCGGTTATGCCATGCTGAACTACAAGTATTCCATAATAAGCAAGAATACGAGAAATAGCATCAGTACCCGGTAAATTCATCTTTGTTTCTATTAAATTGCCGTCTGCATCATAATTATTACCGTGCGCGGTGCCATTGTTCAGGGCTAATAAATAAGGCAAAGGATTCAATTCCTGTGCTGTTAATAAAGCAAAAAGCCCTTCGGAAGGTTCTTTCGTAACAATTAAGTCGCCTTTTCCAACTCCGGTTTTTATCGCGTTTTTTATAGCAAAAATTTGTTCCGCGTCTGCTGTGGTCGTAGGATTAGTTTTAGCTGAGTTATTTCTTAAATTAAACGTAGAAACCACGCCTGCGGTAGCAATGTTGCTAAAAACAAAAGTTACTGTAACTACCAATGAAACTAACCTATACCACATCTTTTTATTTAATTGCCCTAACATTTTCCTTCCTCCTGTTTTCTTAATTTTCATTTATTTATTCCTCATCACTGCCATTTGTACCGCTGTTACCTTTATCTATATTCTCGCTCTGCAGGTTTTTCTTTTCGCTTCTTAAGACGGAAAGATAAACGCTGGAGTCGGTTTTCTTAGTGATTGTCGGGGTGACTACCGCGTAGGAATAGCCTTTTTCTTTAAACATCTGCGTCATACCGGGCGTGTGAAACCCGCCGGCGATAAATACCGCTATTTTTTCTCCGGATTCATCCATTTTCTTGACAATGTTCTTAATAAACGCCTGCTCGCGGTCAGAACCCAATTTATAAAATTCCTCAAATTTACTCATGTTCTCATCGATTACCCCGGAGGCCGACGGCCGCAGCGCTAAATTGTATTTGGCGCAGTTATCGCTTAAGAAACTTAACCAGGAACCGGTTGACATATCCGCCCGGTTTGCCTTAAAATATCCGTAATCTTCGGGGGTCAACTCTAAACTGACAACACCTTTAAGCACATCAAGCGCTTTTGAAATTTCATACAATTTTTTCTGGTCGGCGTTGGCGAAAAGCTCCTCTTTTATTTTCTCTTCCAAAGAACCGACTTCTTTTAAGAGCTGGGCGACATCTATTTTTTTGTTTTCGTTTATGTAGCGGATATAGGCGGCCAACTGGGGATAATTTTGTTCAAGGTTGATTCTTTTCTTTGCCGCCAGGTCTTTCAAAAATGAATAATATTCCCCGGAGGTGATATTTCCAGCCTTAAAATCCTGGCTCTTGTCAACTACAGTTTTTACCTGCTTTTCATTGAGCAGGCTGGCTAAGCTCTTGATAAACTCATTCCTTTGGGCTTCCGCTTCCTTAAAATCAACCTCTTTTTCCATCCGGGCAAGCTCCGCGAAAGCGCTTAAAAAAGGATAGCTTTGAAGGTCAAAACCTTTATTACTGGCAATATTTTTAAGATAGCCGCAGTATTCCCCCAAAGATAAAGTTTTATCCTCATAGTTTTTCTTGGCGCTCTCTAAATATTTTACTTCTTCGCTGTAGATCTTTGGCTTTAAAGCGTTGACAACTTTGGCTAAATCCTCTAAGTATTTTAAACTTTCGTCCCTAAGGGCATCTACTTTATGAAAAACATCCAAATGCGCCTCATACAAGGCTTCATCTTCTATCCCGTAAAGGTCAAGAGGATAATCGGCAACAATGTCCAAATACTCTTCGCCTGAGATTTTTCCCAGCTTCAGGTATTTATCCGCCACGCCTTCCCGGGCTTTTTTATCAGCGTAGTTGCGCAAAAACTCAAGGTTGACATTTCCGCTGCCGCCTTCAACCATGATCAATTTAAGATTTTGCTCCTTGGCCAGATAATCCAACAACTGCGCCATATTTTTCTGGGCTTCATAATTACAATGGGCATCCTGGATATGGATAATCGTCTTACCTAAATTAGAATTCTGCGTATTGACAGGTGTAGTGTCCTGGCTATCAAACACCTCTTTGATGTTTCCGAATATGGAGGGAATATTGATGGTTTTTACTAATGAGGTTGGGCTTGCTAAGCTAATTCCAAAGAAGAAAAAGAATTGGATCGCTAAGAATATTAGAATTTTTCCGCGATGAGGCTTATTTTCCAACATTTTCTCCTTCCTTTCTCGCGGCCGGCAACAAATAAGACAGCCGCGATTTTTTTAATTGAGCTAACAACTCCGGCGAAAAGCCGGAGTTGTTAGCTCAATTAAAAACCGTGGCTGTCTTTAATTACCTAACTAGAAAATTATAAGCTTCAGAAAAACTTTTAAAAACTATTTCTCTCAGATTCGTTGTAAAGTATACAATATTTAAAAGCCTTGTCAAGTATTTTTTTAACTTTTTTTCTTTTTTATTTATCAGAGCCAAAACCCTCGGGATATGCAATAGTTAAGTGATTAAAACATCCCCCGGATCATAGGCAACAATGTCATTTCTGGCCTCCAAAACGTAAGTTAGATAGGGAACGTTTCTATTTTTTACCAGAGTCATACTTTCTTAAAAAATAGACACGTTCCCTGGTTTTTCGCCTGTCAGACTCGCCTTAATATGAATTTAAAGTGCACTTATCCAGATTGGACAAATATCAAGCCAGAATGGACAATAATACGCTCTATTATTAAGATTGGACATAAGTTACACTTAATATTTCTGAAATCTATAAAATCATGACCTGGTTATGGTAGAGAAAAATATGCCAAATTAAAATTAATAGCAATGAATTCACGGAGAATAATAATTGTTTTATAGATATATCCGCAGGGATACTATTTTCAACTGTTTCCGCTGGTAATATCTCCTCTTGCAAAACTTGCCCCTCTTTATCTTCGATTTCTTTTTTTCTTACCGGCCACTCTTCAATACATTCTTTATTTCTACTTACCTTCTCTTTGTTCCCAAAGGGATCTTCTACCCAGTATTCTTTGGATAATATATCTTCAAATCTTTCGAAACTGACTTTTTTAAACTCTTCATAACCTTTTTCTGTATGAGTATCTGATGTATTAATTAAATAACTTTCTCTCCAAAGACAATAATCTTTCCATTTTCCAGGATGTAATTTTCCGCCTAGGCGTTCTTGCTGGTAAAAAATATAATCAATCATAAATTGTATTAACCGGTGATGATAACCATTTTTTTCAGAATCTTCCTGGTTCTTTTTTACTACTTCTAAAAGTTCCGGCCGTTTTTGCAAATCTATAGCCCCATCCTCTTTTAAAACTAAGCTAGCGTTGAATCTTTCTTTTATAGTTTGTGGTAAAACGATAAAATCCTGTGTCTCTCCAGGCTGCCCCTGTCTTGCGGCCCTGCCCTTTAATTGATAATCAAGCCTTAAACTTATTTGGCTTAAGGTTGTTGAAACCACAAATAGCCCCCCAAGCTTTACTGCTTCTTTAGTTAATATAATATCAGTACCTCTCCCTGCTATATTAGTAGACACAGTCACTGCGCCGATTTTACCTGCCTCTTTTACAATCTTTGCTTCATACTTTTCTGTTTTGGCATTAAGCACCTTATGTCTGATACCTTTTTCTTTCAGCATTCTGCTTAACCGCTCAGATTCACTATCCGATGCTGTCGCTGCTAATACAGGTCTTTTCGCTCTGTATAACTCTTCAATCTTATCAACTAGAGCTTGGTATTGAATTGTAGCGTTTAAAAATATTTTTGGAAGGAGGTCATCTCTTATGTTTGGTTTTCTTGTAGGAATTACGACTACATCAGAAATGCCATAAATTCTCTTTAATTCCTCCTTTGCGAAATTAAAATCAGCCGTGCCGCTCATACCAGATTTTTTCCTGTAAAATTGGAAGAATATTGGAAGGGGCAATGTCACTAAACGAGTATCTTTTTTAGTGTTGAGATTTTCTTTTAATTCCAATAATTGGTGAATTCCTAACGCGTACCTGCTATTTGGTTTTTTTCTTCCGGTTGACTGATCAATTACTTTAATCTCTCCTTTTTCCACTAAATAATGCACTCCTTTGCGATAGGAGATTTTTACCTTAAGATATGCTTTAATAAACTCCAAATTGGTTAATATCTCAAGCGATACCGCTGTATATTTACTGGAATATCCATACTCAATGGCATCTTTTGTACCATATTCTTTTCTCCATTTTTTGGTTAATATTCTGTTTACATTTACCTCTCCTTCAGAGGTTAATGTAATATTTCCTTTTTCAATTACATAGTCACTGCCTAATTTTAATTCTTCGGCTATCTGCTTTAAATATTTACCTTTGCCCCTTCCTACAACATAAGCAAACCCTAACGCTGAACCATTTAGATCAATAAATGAATAGTCTACTTCATCCAAAATGGCAAATGTCTCTGCTAATTGTGAATAAGATAAGTTTCCTCTAAGATAATCAAAACCCGTACTGGGAGTTGTAAATACTATATCTTTTTTGTAGACTTCTTTTCTAAATGGCCCTTCTATCTTTAAAATAATGGCCTTGATTGTTCTAAATGGAGATATTAACGAGAAAAGTTCTGGAATCATTAAATAAGCAAATAAAACCATTGCTATGACAAAAATTCCAGAAATTATCTCGCTCTCAGAAAATAGGAACGCAATACTAAAAACCATAAACAAAGGCATAAAAGACATACCAACTAAAAACACACCTAATAATATAGAGCCTAATACATCAGCAATATTATTTTTACTTATTCTTTTAGCTGTGCCTACGTCTTGTATTAGCCCAACGCTCAAACCTAGAAATTCATATAGCTTGCGTGTTTTTTGATAATCTCTCTTTGCCAGATAATCGTTTTGAGTGATAATATGCACTTTTTGGCTGCTTAAAGCGTGTAAATAAGCGGGTAACATCGCAACGTAGGTTTTACCCTCTCCGGTTTTTATTTCAGCTACTTTACCTTGATACATTACTATGCCGCCAATCATCTGCACATCGTATAATCTTATCCCTTTAAGCCGCCAAAATGCCTCGCGCACCACAGCAAATGCCTCGGGTAAAATCTCATCCCGTGTTTGGCCTTTATCAAGGCGAGCCCTAAATTCATTTGTTTTTTCCTGTAACTCTTTATCGGAAAGCTGCCGCATTCGCGGCTCAAAGGAGGTTATTTTTTCTACAATCGGTAGGAGCGCTTGAATTTTTATTTGGTTTTCTTCGGTGAGCTTCTGGATACTTTTTTCTAAATCTCTTTGCTCTTCTTCAATAAGATTCCGTAATTGTTTACCCGGAGGGCCGGTCTCTTTACCACTCTTTGCTAAATTCATCAAAAGTTTTTTTAACATATCTGAAATAATTGGGAACGTTTCCATTTTTTCTGCTTTTTCTCCCATCCCGCCGTCTAATTGCTCTTTAGCAGCAACATTTCCGGAAGTAAAAACAGATAGAACATTGTTATTATCCTTTGCTATCTCATAATTAACACTACGCTCTATACCCCACCCGCTCTTAATCTCCATTCTCGCTTCATCCAAAAAAATCAATTCTTTAGAATTCAATTCTTTTAAAACCCGCACACTACTTTCCAAAATATATAAGTTAATAGGAAAATCTAATATCGCGCCTGAAGCGCTCATCCCGTTTATTTTTCTTAAGAGGTCTCTTTCGGCAGGAGAAAGTATTTTATATGTATTAAACAGCTTTTCCCGTAAACCCGCTTTAACTCTCCAAACCCCCGCTTCGCCTATCTTGGACAAATCAAATTTTCCTTTATCGAAAATTACCAGCGGCTTGCCAATATCACGCCACAATTCCACGCTCCATTCATTCGGAGCCCAATTAGATATTCCCATATTTCGCAATCCCGCTGAAAATTCCAGTTCTGCCCTGTTTACTTCTTCCAGGCTGGCTTCGCTATTATAAACAATAACTAACCCATCAATATCCGAGCCAAACATTATGGTGTGCTTAGTAAAAGAACACGGTAGGACCGTGATACGGGTAATAATATCTTTGTAATCATTATTTATTTTGTTTACTAATCGGATAAAATCCTGATGAATCCTTCTTGTGCTGTTTGGGAAATCATCATCCAAAATACAGCTTAAGTTTTGCGTGTCGTAACCCAAGGAAGTCAAAAGATTAAGCATAGCTATATAAGCTATCCAATTATCATTTAAACTTATAATTTCAAATATATTACGGATTAAATCCTGTTTAGACAAAATAACTACTCCAGGCCTCTTGACCACGACATCGCTCAGCTTGTAAGCGGCTGATGTGTAAATAATAGAATTTAGTTCCTTATTCTTAAAAATGTCTCCAAGAAAAATAGCCGCCTCTTTAGCGATATTTTCAGGGGCATTTATGGCGATATGGCCTAAAATATTTATAGTTACGCTATAAACTGTCAGATCAAGGCCTTTTGTTCCTAAGATGTTCTTAAGAACGTTAACTGTATTATCTATAATAACTTCTGGCCTCATAGAAGAAATGCGGTTGAAGTTTCGGGAAATTTCCGCATACATCAAGGGCTCGAATACTTTTAAGGAAAGAATGGTTTCTAAAGCAAGAAATGCCTGTTTGGCAACTGGCGCAGGACATCTCCACACTATATCGCTCAGAGTATGCCCAGCCGCAGCCTGAACTGATAAATCTGGTTCTTTGGCGCTAAGAATGTTTTTTAAATAATCTACGGCAGTATGAGTAATAATTTCTGGCTTGAGATAGGTAATTTGATCAAAAGCGTTAATAACCCGGTATAATGACCGGGGATATTTTTCATTCTGGGCAAGAATGTTTTCTAAGGCAAGATAGGCTTGTTTAGATAAATGACCCTCAATACCACAGGCAATATTTACTAATATCTGAGCCGTTCCTAGATAATCACGGTGTTCTGATCCTCTCTTAAAGATGGATTCTAAAAAATAAACTCGTTGGGCTTGAATAGCCAGATCATGGGAATCGTAGGATTCATGCAAGTATGTTTGTTCAATTATAAAATCAATGGCTTCCGGGCTGTAATCTAATTCTGACAGGATGCTTCTTACTTTTCGTTCGGGGATATTCCAGATATTACCTTTAATGTGCAGGGCAACAGCAAAATCCTCTGGAGGGCCGCGATAAGAAATAATTCCTAGCTTTTTCGCTCTTTTAATTATTTTTGTATACGCGTTACCCAGCAACTCAAATTCTTCGCTTACTTCCGGATATTTTGCCGCAGCTTTAAACATATTCTTGCCTGAAACATGATGTTTACTATCTCCTAACCCACTGTCTAAATCTTTTTGTGATACCTGATGCTGTCTTCTGAGATACTCTCTATGCACCTTAAGACTTTTTCGCGTTTTATCTATTCTATCTTTATAAATAGCTAAATTTTTATCCATAAGCGGTATACCAAAAAGAAACCTTAATCCACCCTTTTTTAATAGCTCTTCTCTGCTTTTTTCTAGATGGCTTACTTCAATTTTATAATTTTCATAGCCAATAATATTTTTTTCTATATCATAAATTGTATTCTGAGCGTAATCTTTAAAAAGTTGCCCAAGAGATACTATTAATTTAGTAATCAGAAATATTGTCTCGAAATCTTGTTTATTTGGATTTTGCACAAATTTTTCTATTTCTTCTCCTAATTCTATTAACAATACATTTGTTTCAAATAAAGGCTTAAATTCTTCTTTATCTTTATCAAGACTACTAAATGGAATTTCATCATAAACCTGTTTTAGCAATAAAAAATTTACTTTTAGCTCGTTTTCTAAGCCTATAGGCGAACAATTAGGAAAAACAATAATTTTTTCTTTTTGCTTCCTATTGATAAATGTACTTTTTATCAGTACTCCTTTACTCGTAGCCACAACCTTATTCTCGCTGCCCCAAGAATAAGAGAAAGATTCTAAAATATTTGTCCTTGTTCCTAACAAATCTCGAAAATCTTTAAGATAGTAGTCCTGGCAAAATAGTACTGACTGTAAATCTTTAACTCCCATTTCTTCTAATTTTAAGAGAAGATACTTAGCAGTTACCGTACCTGTAGGAATATGAGAAAGCGCCAATACAATGTTATTATCTTTGCATCCTTTTATAATCAACCCAGAACACAGATTAAAAGGAACAGGCTTACCCCCTGAAGCTATCACCTCCTCTGATTGCATATCAGAAATTATCACTGTCCAGCCCATAGTCACATCGATTAGAATTTTATCTTTAGTGGCATAAACCTCAGGAGGGGCGATAGCCTCATCTACGTTAAGTTCCTCTAATCGTTCTGCGAAGAAGAATTTAAACTTATTTAACTTTTCTTGATCGTTGACAGGTTCTTTGTGTCTATTGTAAATTAACTCCTTTAATAGATCATATCCTTCCATTACATTTTTAAGCTGAGCTTCGATTGCATTGTCCTCCAAAGAAGACGCAACCGCCCCGCCGTCTTTTTTCGGAAGAACTTCCTTAAGTAACTTAAGAAAAAATTTATCCTCTGGCGATAATTTAGTACACCCATTATTATCTTTCTTTAAAAACACTCTGTCGTATATATTTAACTCCCCGTTCCTTCTCTCCACAAAAAGCTGATAATTCCTGCCGTCATTAATCCGCATATTTACCGATGTCTTTTCACAGTTAATTTCAAGCGTAACCAAATTTTTTCCTGCAAAAACTATCAGCGTCATCCCATCGTCGCTTTTTTCAATCTTGACCGTTTCCAAACCCAGCAGGCCAAAATTCTGCTTTAGAAATTCAGAAAATTTATTCCAGCCATTAGACGGAACTTTGTTCCAATCAAACAAATACTTTTTATCTAATTCCAATGACACCCATTGACGGTATAAAGCCCTATCTTCTATCCGCTTCAAAGTATGATGCTTAAATAAATACCTGGCGTCCTTAAGATAATTTTTTAGATATTCCTGCAATACCTCTTCTTTCCGGATGTTCTTTTGCACAAGAAATTTTATCCAATCCCGATTACTGCCATAATTCTTGGATAATTTCCCATGCAAATCATCCAAATCTACTATACCGCTCTCCGTAAATTTAATAATAGTTTGATCTACATCATTAACCTCATTATTCAAAGGAAAATTCTCTAAAGAATGCATATCAGCCAAAGCCAACGTAATGTTATATTCCCGGAGTATTTGTTCAAAACTTTTAATATACTCCCAGGGCTTCTCTCCCTTTGCCTCCGGCTTAAATCTGTCTTTTATCTCATTTAAAAAACTGACGATAACATCAGCTTCATTATCCGTCAAAGAGACGCCGATGTTGCTGTCAGGACTAACCCCAAACCGTATTAAACAATCCCTGGTCTTTTCCCCGCCGTCTTTGTTGAAGCAATTTAAGCGAATAAGGTTAAAACAATCTTCCTGGAAGCTTTCCGCCTCTTTTTTCGTAGCGGACGACTCATAAAATTTAATCTGCAGGAAAAACCAGCTGATAATTTCTGATGGATATTTGAATTTATTACTAAGGATTTTGTTTATTTCGCCTTTAGGAATGTTGAAATAGAACTGGCCGTTATCTAGGCGGCGGGCAAGGGGGTAAAAAAGGGCAGCGATATGGCGGATTCCCGGAGGGCCGGTTATTTTTCCTGATTTTTTCAGATACTCCAAGTTGACCCTATAAGCCAAATAACCCGCATATAGGAAACTCTTAACTATAAAAAGATTGGTAAACCTTGCGCTACCGGCAATAAACTGGCCTGCGGGAGTAAAGTCGCCGCCGTCCTTTGCTTCGCCATCGCTTGGGATAAAAGCATCTCCTTTTTTATCTCTCAACTCAGCAATTACTCTTTTTACTGCCGGAGTTCTTTTAAGAAAATTAAGCCTGTCTGCCTTTGACATAATTCTCAATAAAACTTCCAGATCATCAAAACCGGCTAATTTCATATAAAATAAACCTATTTTATCTGCCCTTTTTTCTTTCCACCAGCTAACGTATATCGGAATCCAGAGAAGTTGTCCGATTACAAATAATGCTAAGCTTAAAGTTACACTCCATCCGAAGAATATGCCTACCATTGTTAAAGCTACAATTGTAATAATCAATGCGTAAAGCAATAAGACCTCTATCCCTAATAATCGGCTTTGCGTCCAATGAGCAATTTCATGAGCTATAATAAAGGCTATTTCTTTATCCGATGCGGTCCTAAGATCTGGATGTAAAAATCTGGGTTTTCCTATATTCAGATGAACTTCGCCGACTGCACCTTTTTCTCCCGGTTTTAAAAAACTAGTATAAATATCGGTATCAAATATTATCGTCACAACGAAGTTGCGCCCGTGACAACGCTTTGCAGCATCTACAATAATTTCTTTTATCTTTTCTATTCGTTCTCGTAATCGTACTTCTTTAATCTCAGTTTCATCCCCCGCCCCGCCGTCGGATCCTGCTTTTATGGCTTTAATTTGTTCTTCGACTTTAGGCCTGATCTCAGCGGGAAGCTGACTAAGTAATTCTGGACTCCAGGGATAAAGGGCAACCGCTTTAGCCCAAAACTTAATCGCTTCTTCAATAGTAGAGAAAATATCTTGCTCATCCAAAAAGGAAATCAAATCTCTGCGCAGAGGTTTAACATTTTCTAAAAAAGTAGAGCGACTTTGAGTTGCAAAGATTAACAGCCGCTTTAATTTTTCTTTTTCTTCTTGAGAAATATCCGCCTTTTCTATCTTCTCACCAATGATAGACACATTAAAATAAACTAAGAAGCGGCTGCTAAGAAAACCCAACCTAAAATTAAAGTAGCCATTTTCAAAAAGCGCAATCATCAAATCTCTTAATAATCCGATTAATTCGGGGGTATTATCTTTTATAAGAGCAGCTTTCTGCCAAAAACTTTCAAAGCCTATGTTTTTAAACAGCTCAACAAATTCATCGGTTAAACCATTTATCTTTACAAGAGGATAACCCAAGCCTTCAAGCAGAATCTTTAATTCGCTAATTTTTATTGTGAGGAATTCCGGTGAGGGCTGTTTTATGCTTGGGGTTGGCGCGGCTGTCAATAAACCAGCTTCTTCTAATAACCCATTCTCGCGTAAATAATCTCCGAATCTTATAAGTAAAATGATGAACAACTCAACAACAGGCTTATTTAAATATTCTTCATCCAGGAAAATACCTTTATCGGGTAGAAATACTCCTGAAAAAAATTCAGATGGCCCGGCGCGCACTCTTCCCGAGACTCTTAAGTACTCTATAAACATATTCACCGGCTGATCGCCAAACACCCACCTCGCGTTATCCCAAGCAACCCCTAAATTTTTCTCAAGTTCAGCAAAATCAATTATCTTTAGATAATTCCATTCTCTGTTAACCCTCTCTTTTTCCGCTTCCGTTTTAGATTCCCCGGCTCCGCCATCTTGAAGAATAGAATCATCTCTTGCCACAGAAGGGTATCTGGTTGTGCCACTGCCTGCACCCTTACCACCGTCGGTCTTAGGTTTTATATCATCTCTGTCTTCTTTTTTATCTTGCCGGCGTTGAAAGCTCGGGTCTCTGCTGGTTATTTCACCTGTTTTAAGATTTATATATAAACCTCCATGGGGTTCCCAGCTCGTTCCCACAAGAATATAACCCGGAGTACCGAAAAACAAAGCAACAGGAAAATCTTCTTCGCTGTATTCAACAAATATTTTTTTACGCTTAAATGGAATCCTGCCAAGTAATTTATCTAACAATCCGCCGGGAGCTTCGATATACACCCTTGGTTCCAATGTGAAATAAAAATAAAGCCATGCTCTAAACCACGGAAATATCTTTTTTTCTCCTTCAGAAAGTTGTAAAAGCTTGCTTAATTCTCCTGCTATCTTTTCTATCAAGGAGCCGTCCATCTCTTTATGGATATATTTTTGGGTGGATAATTTTATATCTTCGGATAATTCTAATCTCATAATTGCGCCGGTAACAAATTTTTCCCAATCCTCGACTAAAGAATAACCGTGCTTAGTTACAACCTCATTAATTTGGGGGATATTTTTAGTAAAGACGTTAAGATAACTTTTTATATCTTCAATCTCTCCCTGCATTAATTGATTTATCTCGATAACCCGAATTATTTTTTTAATACGCTCGCCTATCTCCCAAGATTCATGGTCTCCTTTCTGAAGAATAAGACTCATCTCTTCTAGCGTCTCTACAAACTGCTTTGCTGCGGAACCGCCGTCTTTGGGAATAGAACCATAACCTTTCCTACGATTTTCTTCCGTTAGCTGATATGCCGAACCTTTAACTTTATAAAAAAATCTTTTAATTTTGTGAGGGCTTTCTGCCCGCATTTTCTTTAATTCCAGCCTACGCGAATTAAAATAATTCATTTCATCTTCTATCTGTTGTCTTGTTAAAGAAGATTTTTCTTGTTCAAACTGCGAAATTTCTATGAGACCCTCTACAGCTTGCTGATAGACTATATCTTTTTCTATATCTAGGCGATATTGTATATCTTCGAGTTCTTCGCCTTTAAATATCCAATGCATTAAACCTGCGATAGAGGTTGGGGGGCCCATTATATATCTTGCTTGAGGAATAATATCTCGCATAGAATTAACAAGGTTTTTCTCCTTATCCTCGCCCTGGCCAGCTTCACAGGAATAAAAAACTATTGCGCATCCGTATAAAAATTTATTCTGAATCTCTTTTAATCTATGCAAATTTTCTAAATTTATTTCTAATTCGGCATAAAGATCCCCTAATTGCTTTTTTATTTCATCTACTAATTCATTCCCTGCTATAGGAATAGATCCATTTTTTACTTCAGTTTCTACTGTCTCTCTTATGAACTTATCCTTAAATCCTTCGATAACTTCCGGTGTTAAGCCCAAATTAATAGTTTGCTCGTCACCGTCGCCGTGTCCTATGACAACTAATAAAGAAGCCGTCTGTTCTTTAGTGGCATCTTTGACGCATTCGATTAATTTAGTAACAGTGTTAACCTCTTCATAAAATTTTATTTCATAATTATGGATTTCCAGGGTTGCAAATAAAAATTTATGAATCGGTGTAGATTTATTGCTTAATAAACTATCTGCTTTCGGGCCAATTATTATAGCTAATTTCTTCTTTAATTGCGCCCCGCCGCCGTCTTTCTGCTCTTTACTCTTCCCCTCATAAGGCTGTTCTTGGCTGTACTCTCTTGCCCTTGGTTGATATACAAACTCCAGCTCATAAGGTGAACGCTGTTCGATTCGCTTTCCTTTCATTTGGCTGAGTCTTTCATAGGCATTGGCTGAACCTTTCATCATCCTGATATGTAAGCCAGGAATTGATAATTTCTGCCCATATAAAGTGTGAAAGTTTCCTGCGCCCTTCGCAATATAAATACAGGCATTACGCCAAGCTTCGCAGAATTCTAGATAATCTTCCGCTTGGCTATCTTCATCTAGAGCGCCGCCATCCTGAAGAACAGAGGCGCTCAACCGGCCCCGTTTCCCGATTGAGCGGGAAACAGTTTCCGCCTTTACAGAAGCGCCATTAATTACACTTACCATGTCGCTGCCTTTATTTTCCTGATTTAACCTTATTCTTAAATTCTCAAAAAATTCTTTTCCTTCTTTTTTTTCTTTAAATCTTCCGATATCGTCTTTAGAAAGCCAGTGATTCTCTAATGCCTGAAATTTAGGGAATATTTCGTTCGGATAAAACATAATTCTTTTATTGAGTTCTGCAATAACATATTCTTTTTCTACGTCATTGGAATCAGAAGACAGGAACCTCACAATCAAGCCCAAATAGTACGAAGGCCTTTCTATAGTGCTAATCTTAATTATATCCGCATCAAAAAATGCTTTCTCCTCAACTTCTGCTGCTATCCCGCCGTCTTTGCCCCAATAATTCCACCCCGCCATATTTCTATCAAATTCTTCCCAATCAATTTTTTCTCCTCGGCTGATGCGCCTTCTTATTCTCTCGATATAGTCCCGCTTAGACTTAATGTCCTCCGTAGGCTCGCCCTCCTGCTCTCCTTCTATAAAACCCAGTCCTGATAATACATTGCTAATATGGTTTAGCTCTAATTCGATCAATTTATTAAAATCGCCTTCTGCTTCCCTGCCCTTATAATCTTGCCTCAATTCAGTTATGCGCTTTGAGACCTCATTTATTTTTCGGGTTAATTCTTCCATCTGGGTGTTATAGCGAAATACCCTTCTAGCGTCTTGGTGGCTATAATTATTCGGGCCTTCCTTGCTATCTTGCCGGAGTTGAAGGATTGAATCTTTAGTTATCTTACCTGTTTTAAGATTTATAGATAAACCTTGGGGAACATTTTTAACAAAGGCGCTAATATAGTTTCCTTCCTTTAGGACGGAACTCGTCTTTTTTAACATCTCTACAAACTGCTTTTCTGCAGAACCGCCGTCCGGGATTAAATTGTTTTTTGTTACTTCTATATCAGGATAATTAATCCTCGTTCTAATTTTATCCTGGACTTCCCGTACTGCCTTTCTTACCAGATCAATTCTATCTGACTTCTCATCAGGCAAAAAAACGGTAATTTTTCTGGCCATAAACTTGGATAAATGATTTAAATATGGTTCGGATATCTCTAATTCCTGTCTCAATACTTTTCTTTCACGCGCAATCTCCGCATAAAGTAATCTTATAAATTCAGGTATAGTGTTTGATTTCTTTTCTTTGCTTATTTTTATTTTGATTATCTGTAAAATCAAGGCCGTGTCCCGCTCCGGGCCAATCATGCCATCACTATCTTCTATTATTTGCTTAAATCTATAATCTTTTTTTATATCTTCCAAACATAACTGCCATGTGTATTGTTTAAAAGATTTATACTTATCTAAAGGCAATTCTTTAGGATGAATACCATAAGACAAAGCTTCAAACGCAAAGACATGAAACCTTCCGATTAAACCAAAAGCATCAACAAAATCAACAAATTCCCCCCTTTGCCTTAGTATTTCCGCTTTCTTTAATAACGTTTGTTTTATCTGCCGATATTTCATAGCATCACTTAAACAACCATATTTCTCATTCTCCTGCGAGCCGCCCCGAAAGATTTCTTTGTACAGGCTGCCGCCGTCTTTTCCATTCCAACCCTTCTGGCCAGCCATTCGTTCTTTAGGCATCCTGTAAATATGCAATACCAGCCCGGTGTTTATTCCCTTAATAACCATTTTTTTCAACGATATGGCATCATAAAATTCGGTGCCATCTTGCGTTTTTAAATTTAACCTCTCCCTGGCTGCCCAAGTAACAATGCTTACTTTACCGTGATTTTCTATGATTATATCCCCTGCTTTGAATCTTATTTTGGCGAAAATTACCTGCTGAGTCAAATCTAAGGAAGGACTTTTTGTTTTTTGGGGTTCGTTAACAACCTTTAAAACATTTTCTATGAATATATTGCCAATTTCTTCTATGCTATCTTCAAGATCACAGAGTATCTCCGGTATTAAATCAACAAAGAGGTCTTTTATCCTGGCGCGGTCTTCCAGAGCCTCCAAGCCACCTCTAAGGTAAACTTTTCTTGCCTCTTCCACTGCTTCCTTTATATCTGAGTAGAAATCAAGTTCCGGCATCTGCTTTGAAATCAAAGACCAATTCTTCCGGATAAGGTATTTCCCCTCTTTAATTCCCATAATGCCTAAGTTTAGATACCAGGCAAACTCTTCCCCCCGCTTGATAACCTCCGCGTTATACCTCATAACCGCTTCCACTAAATTAAAATGGATATCTCCCCAGGTAATAACCATCCCATCGTCATCCCGGCATAAATGAACCACTTTATCGCCGATTTCAAAAAACACGTTAGCTTTTGTTTCCCCGCCTTCTATTTCAAACAATATCTTCCTCTTTACGATTCTACCTTCTGCGTTTATTGTGACAGCGGCAATACCTGTATTTTTATTCCCCGCCGTGAATCCTCCGGGCAAAGCGTATTTTTTTAAAGACTCCTCTCCTTCCAATATCGAAAGATTATGCTTTACAATCTCCGAAGCCGCGCCGCCATCGTTTTGCTGCTTATGGAACTTTTCATTAAACCTTGCTAAAAATAACGGCCAAACAGCCTGATCAAATTTGCAATATCCTCTGGCACCCGGTATAATTACGCCTAATTCCCCTAATCTTCCGATGGTCCTCAAGGACACCCTGAAGACCTCGATCTTCATAATATTTTTTTGTAAAAGATAATCCTCTAGATTTTTCCTCTGGAAACCTTTCTTTTCATATCCCCAAACTTTTATTATGTATTCGATTACTTCCCATTCGAGAGAAGAGCCGAACAAATTGCTCAAATACAACTCTAAATCCGGCGGCAATTGGATTACCGTATTTTTAGACGGCTGATTATTCCCGCCGTCAGAATCCCCCTTTAGATACCACAGCAAACTCTCAAATAATTGATTATTTTCAAGATGCTTGATTTCTGGTTGCAAACTTAATAATGTTTTTGATATCGGTTCTTTCTCCGCTACTGTTAACCCATTTATTTCCCTTGCAATGCATTCTATGCCATACTTTCTTAAATAGCATCCTATATAATAACTCATGAAAACTACGCTGAATTTTTTGTATTTCAAATCATACGCTGCTTCTTCGGTTAAAATTTCACAGGGTTCAACCCATCTCGTAGCATCAAACCAAACAAATTCATTTATCCTGGCTGCGAAATCTATTTTTTTAGGAATATCCGATAATCCAAAGTCTATAATTACCGGGTCTCCGTTTTTATCCAAAAGAACATTGTCCGCGGCGATATCACCGTGAATAATTCCTGCTTCGTGCATCTTAAAAACCTCTTCCGCAAATTTAATCCCCATTTCTCTAATCTTCTTATCGCTGATTTTTTGCCTCAGCCTTGCTTCCAAGGTAATTTCTCCTTTATATTCCATAAATAGATTATTTTTATTTTTGGCCTTACCGAGAAACTCCGGGGAATTAACACCGGAATAACTAAGCAGATTCATTATTACCATCTCTCTTTCGAGAATAGACTCCGGATCATGGTTATTCTCATCATATTTAGCCACCATCTTTATGTCTTTCCCTAGAGGAATAACTCTTATATTAAGCACTGTTACTTTCGCGCCCAGGAAATATCTATCGCAAGATATATCCAAATCTCTAATCGTATATTTACCCGCATCTATCCCTATTTTACCAGCCGCTAACTTAATTGCATCCCAAGGGATATTAAGTTCGACAACCTTAGAATTACCATCCGGCAAAATAAATTTGTATAACATAAATAGCTCCCAATCACTTGTAACCTGCGGAACATTTCCACTAATAAAGAGGGTTTTCTGTTCATGCCCGCCATCTTTTCTTGCCGCCCCCAATAGTTCATTTAATTTTATAATCTTGTCTTTATCCTTATATTCACTCCTGATGAATTCGTTAATCGCATCCTGAGTAAATCCTATGTCTTTTATCTTTATGAGCTCTAATACGCAGTGAAGGACGCGGATGTCATTTATATCCTCAATGACCGGCAATTTATCCGCTCGCAAAATTATGTTTAAAGCGATGGTAATTTTATATTGCAGATGTTCGATGGGCTTATCAAGCATCCTTTGAAAAATAAATTCGTTATAATTTCTTATCCAGAAAAGGTCGTCAATAATCGTCCTTTTCTCATTATCAGCCATATAGATAAAATATAAATTCTTATTCGCTAAAGGATTACCCATCCTTAACCGTAGCTGAGCGCCTGCCCCCTTTATGCGCTCAAGCGAAACAAGAAGCTTGGCGGACCTTTTTGCCCCTTCCCCGATAGATTTGATATCTTCTTTGCGTTTTACATCACCCTTAATAGCAGGGTTAAATCCGGAAATCCATTCTTCCGCATTTTTGATTGCCCTTTCAGTAGTATCCGTATACGAGTTATATTTGCGGTTAATATTATTTACGCTCCCCAGCCATTTACGCAAATCTTTCATCGCCTGCTCTGTCTGCTCCCTGGGAGAATACCCTTTGGATCTGAATACTTTCAATTGGAATTGAACCGCCCGCGGCCTTCTTTTATAACGATTATAATTAGGGACAAGCACAATCCCGCCGTCTTGTTTTTTCTGGCTATCGGTATAAATCTTTTCTATTTCCTTTTGTTCCATCCCGAAATTTTTCATAATTTCAATGAAGCCTTTAAGATCAAGAGGATAGATTCCTTTAAATAAACAGTGATTCAAAACTTTAAGCGCAAATAAATAATGCGCTTTTTCATAATCGATAAACGCCCTAACCATCCAAACTTTGCCATTCAGGACTTCACATATAAGCTCTCCTAACTTTTCTCTTATGTGATTATCTTTTATAAAATAACCCTCTCCTATCTTTTTATCCCTTAATTCAATTATTTTTAAAGTTATCTCTTTCAGATTATCTATACCTGCCTTTCTTTCCTTTAGATAGAATAAATAACCCGGGTGCAAATAATAAAACCATTTATCTCCCGCATAAAAATTCTTCCTAATCATCTCCTGGCTGATTCCCAGGCTATGCAATTCTTTTTGGATACGCCATATTTTAAACGGCAAGGTCATTTCATATTGAATACCTTTCCGGAAATCGTTTAACGGCATTTCCCGCCATTCTTTAAATATAAACTTCGCCGCCAGCGCGCCGAGCGTAAATATAAATAACGATAGATTAGCGTGGCTATATAAATAATCTTTAATGAATACAGCGGTTACTACTATTACAAGTGAATCAAACGCCATCCCTACCGTAAATACGTTTTTGTCTTTCCCGCCGCCATCGTAAAGCGAAAAAACAACCCCTGACGCAACAATATTCTCCTTGCGTTCTTTCATTAATTTTACTACTTCTATCTTAAAATCTTCGCCTAACGCGGGATACTTTCGTAACTCTTCTTTAATTATCCTAGTAAACCGTTCCCGGCCGATATGAAGCGCTCTTGCTCCAGGAGCATTCTTATGTCCCGCTTTTATATATTCTTCTTTTATCTGTGATATTGTTGGTGTATTTTTGCTCTTATGTTCTTCTATTTCTTGCTTAAACTCCCTGGCAATGGCGCGGCGATCCACTCCTGCCTCTCGGTAAGTGGGCGCCACTTCAAAATTATTCTTCTTCAATATTCCCAGGGCCTCTCCCCTCGAATAGCCGCACTTAACTTGCCTGGCTTTCTCATTTATACCTGCAAGCTCAAATAGAGTTCCTTCAATATCCTCTATCTCTTTATTAGTATTGAGGTTATAATTAATATTTTTACCTTCGCCTTTTCTTGCAATTACAAAATTATGCTCAATTAAGTCTCTTAGCTCCATTTTTATTAGTTTATTTCTAAAGACCTCTTCTATCGCATCCTGGTTTATTTTGGCTTCCGCCATGCCGCCGTCTTTTTTATTCTCAAGTAAAGAGCGCCCCTTCAAGCTTAATTTAAGGGGGCAACCTGGTTCGTCATCAAAGAAATCGCGTGTTTCTTTGGCTGTTTTTAAAGCCATCAGTAATTTAAAATTTCCATAAGATCCTAATCTGGCTATAAGGCCGCTTTTTGTCCGTTCTTTCGCGGGGATCCCTTCTTCAGGGATTTTTCTCAATATTTCAAGTTCTTTTAGGCTAACGGCAGCTTCTTTTTCTATCTTAGGAACTTCGGAAGTTTTTATGGAAGATCCTGTTTTTCTCGGTTTTTGTGCATCTGCGGCCTTTTTAGGTTTTTTAAGGTGGCTATTTTTAACAGGTACGCAAGTTTCTTTCAATATCTTGCGAGAAATAGGGTTTACGCTAGTTAGAATTTCCCAAAGTTTATCCCTATCCGTATCAATAAGCTTTTTTAGATGACGCAGATGAAATTTAACATTTCCTTTGGTCGTCTGCGTATATTTAGCTATATCCGGGTTATTCTTACCTAACCTATCCAGTATAAACACAGAACAGAAATTTAATTTTTGTTGCGAAATCAAAGACTTTAGTTCTTCACATCTATCCTGAAAGTTTTTAAGGAGCTTATAATATTCTGCTTGAGATTTTACAAACGCTGTCTGCTCAAGCATTACATTTTCATCATCCAGCCACCTGGAAAGCCCCTTTTCCCAAAGATAATCCGTTGTTATTTTGCCCTCTTTAAGCCGCATGATAAATTCCGTAAATTTTGGGGTGGTATCAAATTTCTCATCCACCAAACCAAGCTGTCGCGGTACTTTGAGCGTCTCTGATTTCATTTCGCCTATTGCCCTTCCCCGCAATGTTCCAAGCATAACCTCAAGCTGCCTTCTCGTGAAAAAAACTTTGGGTTCTATTTTTACAAATTCAGCTACTAATTTATCTTTGGCTTGGCCGCCGTCAAGGCGCGCTGAAAAATTACTTATGCCTAAAATTATGTGAAATTTGCGGTTATCCCTATTAGCTCTTTTCTCAAGCTTATCCATCATTTTTAGGCAATGAGCAAACCCTTTCTCGGTAACCTCAAGTTTCTCCAGTTCTTCCCGCAAACTTTGTTTCAGATGATTGCCGTTATTAATCCAACTTAATTCCTTTTTTGCCAAGCCGATCGTCGTTTTATCCATCAAGAAATCCATAAAAGAATCAATTGTGAATTTCAGGGAAATAGATTTTCCGTTCTCTATGATTACAGGAGGCTCTTTTCCGCGATAATTTTCTATAAAATGAAGCAGGGCATTCCTTAAATGCTTTGCCGGATGCGAATTTTCTCCCAGGAACACTATATTGTGAATATTTTCCAGTGGATTCTCGTCAGAACCGGCAAAGGCATACCTGCCGCATAGCAGGCTCCTTAAGTAGCAGTTTTCTTTTCCAATACCCAGTATCTGATAATATAAATCGGAAAGCAAGGCGGTGTGCTTAAATTCAAAGGCAGAATCTTTATTTAAAGCATCCCATTCCTGGAACACGGCCTCCTTTATGCCTTTGATAATTAATCTTGTAACCCTTATGGGATTACGGCTGAAATACCCTAAAGTCGTGCCCCTCTTTACGGAAACCTCATAAATGCCGGAAATCTCTCCGGCGATTTCCCTTAATTTGTTATCCGTTATTAAATCCCCCCAGCCTTTGGAGCGGCGCAAAGCCTCTTCTATTTCTCTTAAAGACACGAATACTGCCTTTTCTATTTCCTCATTGCTATGATGCAACAATACTAATGATTTAAGGAAAAAACGCTCAAACGAATAATCCCCAAGATAGTTTTTATTCGCGGATATATATTGGGCTATTTTTAAGTAAATATTTATTAAGTACTGGCTTAATTTAAGCGAATTTAAATATGCCCTCCATCCTTCTTGAGACAATGTCCCGGGCATATAATGCCGCCAAATTATAGGCATCGCGGATTTATAAGCCCCTCTTCCTTCCGTCTTAATTTGAACTATCGTGCCAAAAAGAACTGATCTTTCTATGTCTCCAGGCGATAATTCTTTGCCTGTTTTTTCGCTTACTTTGGTTTGCACTGTTTGCAGTTCAAGAATGTTGATTTCGGTAATGTTGGCCTGAACCGTGGATTCTCTGATACTAACAGTCAATCCTATTTTTTGTTTGCGGTCGTAAATAAAATAAATTATGCCTGGACTGTATTTTTTATAAATATAGACTTTATTATCCAGGCCTCTGGCAATCTTTTTTAAGGCCTCTTTAACCGCCTCTTCTGAAATTTCGGGTTTTAGCCTGGACTTTAAATTCCCATCCAATCCCCAATTTACCGATTCGCTATCCCAGAATACCCTTGGCCATAAAGATATGCCTTTGACCAACAGATCCTTATCCGTTATCCCTTTATCCTCTATTATGGAATTCAGGACCAAATTGAGTTCTGCGGCAGAATGTATCCGCGCAAGTTCTACGAATTTGTTAATTTTTATTTTGGTAAAAAATTCTAATATGCCAGGAGAAGATTCTATCTCCTGTTTAGAAATCCTTAATTTCTCTTCTCCATTTTTTAATTCCAGATAGATTTCTTCATAAAGGCTCAAGTTTTCGTTTACCCCGCCGTCAAAGACTTTCGCGCTGCCGCCGTTAAGTAACCCCGCTCTCCAGTTTAGATTGGCAATAGTTTCATTTTCTTTCCCGGCCAACTCAGGATAGAAACTGCAAATTGTATTCTTTTGAACCAACGCTCCTATACTAAGCCTATAGTCTATTAATTCCTGGATCCCGGCTGGATCTCCTTTTTGTCTTAATAAACCTACCGCTCCTGAAACAAAATAGTTGGGAATTATTGTATCTTTTCTTTGCCTTAGTTCTTCTAGATACCCTCGCAGCCCGTTAGATAAGCCTTTCTTGAATCTTACAGTGTAACCGATTTCCCCCCAGTCTAAAATCAATCCCGAAACTATCGCGCTGTCGAAATCCAACTTTAAGGCAAAAAGCTTTACAATCTGTTCTAATCTATCGTTTTCATAACAATGCGCAATGGTGAGCACATCTTTAATGTTAGGATAGGTATCGGCTATGCTTTCAAAAATAAACATTAAAGCGTATTTTCCAAAACCCCGCTCTACCAAATAATCTTTCTTAATTAACAATTCTTCAATCAGCGTATGATCTTTATTGATTATAAAATGTAAAGACGCAACTACGCGGTTATTTGCTTCGCCGGTAAGTTCGCATTGAACCTCGCCGCTTGGGAGAAGATATTTTTTAATGGCCATATTTATTTGCGATAAAGGAATTATCGCATCTCTTCCGGCCTTGCCGCCGTCTCTGATATTAAGTTCTTGGCTTCTATTTAATACTTCTTCCAGATTAATGTTTCGGTCAAAAATTGTTGTCCATCCATTAGGAGCGGAAAAAACAAAACTGTTTATTCCCGAAATTCTTTCTGAAAGATAAAGCGCGGCTTCCCAGCGTGCTTTTTTATAATCCCAGGTGCGAGGGCAAGTTACTGTTTCCTTTCCATCAATTGTTAGTACATATAAATCACTATATCCGGTTATACAATATTTGAACAACAAACCTTCCTGCAACACGAAATAGTCACCTTTTTCTTCTCCCCTTCGCTGATTACGCATAACGTATTCAAAATCGGCCTTGGCAGGCAATAACCCAATCCAAAGTTTTGGCGCATGTATGTGTAGATCAATTTTTCTTTCTCTTCCCTGATATATTCTAATAGGCGTTACTTCATAGTCAATATCACCAAACTTATCTCTTGGATTGCTGCCTGTTTTTATAAACTTTTCGATTTGTTTTTCACACTTTAAAACCACTAATTGGAGTTCATGTTTGAAATTTGGCTCATACGAATACAAAATCATAAATTCAGCTAAATCTTTATTTAAAATATTGGCTTTAAGCTTAATAGCGGCGTCTTCTAGCGTTACAGCTTCATCCAATTGCGCTATATTTTTAATTACTGTCAATTCTTCCCAAACATTCGAGTCTTCACCATGCGCTATATCCTTATTTTCTCTAAATACTTCCCGAACAAAACTCAATAAAGCAGATAAAGACACTCCTTTAAGCGCTATCCTGCTGCTAGCTAACCCTTTATTAATCCATAAGTTAACTTCCTGCCTACCGCCGTCAAAGTTAAACGGGACAACAAGAGGCTGAGTTCTTTGCCCGGGGCGAAACACTTCAATACCAAATAACTCTCTATTTTTATTAATATAAGCGATAAAGCCTTCCAGAACCTGCCTCTCTTTCCCAAAGATATTCATTCCGGCGTTAAATACATCAAGATAAATTTGATTTTCTTCAGGATCAATATC